>NZ_JABBPF010000084.1 GCF_012927415.1 Polaromonas sp.
AAAGGCGGAAATTGCCAGCTGGAACTGGCGCGTCGAGTTCGAGGGGCTGATGGCCGTCGCCGAGGCACTGCGCAACAGCGCGCCGGCCATGGCCAACCGGGCGCTGCCCGGACAGGTGGACTACCCGCAGATTGCCGAACTGGCGCAGCGTGGTTTGGTGAGGCTTCAACAGTTCCTGGTCATGCTGAACGAGCGTCTGGCTGAGCGAAACTTCATCGCCACCGACCGTTTCAGCGTGGCCGACATCACCGCAGTGGTGGCCCTTGACTTCGCACGCATTGTGAAGGTCAGGGTTGGTGAACAACACCCCCACCTGCAACGCTGGCGGACCGCGATGGCCGAGCGGCCGTCAATGTCGCTCTAGGCGAGGCGGCGCAGCGCAGCGTATCACTTTGAATCGGCCATGGTTGATCAGGCCGCCTGAAAAGGAATCGCTGGCCGGCAACAAACGCATGCCGCAGAGATCTGTTATCGGGGCCAGGCGCGCTGAGGGTTGATTTCGCCATTGATTCGAGCGATGTCCAAGGACTCAGTTTTGCCCATGGCTGATGGCCATCACCTTGCAAATCTGACGTTCGTGAATTTGAGGTGAGAAGCCAGTGAGGTCTCTCAGTTGGGGTGATTTTTTCCTCATTGGTGGTCAGCAATGCAGCGTTACCGGGTATTGGCCAGGGGCTGCTTTCTGGAAGTTCAATTACAAAGTTTTGCACGCCGGTCAGATGCTATGTGGGACTACTCGATCAAGACGGCTTGAGCTAAAAAAAGAGGATTTCAAACTTCGTTGCGAAGGAAAACTGAAATGTCTATTTCCCACCAGACAGTTATACGGGACCAGGAGGCGGCGATCCAGGCCGACCAAAAGTCGACGCGCCCGCAACGACGGTGGGTCACAGCACCGTGACCGTCTTCCCAAATAGGGTGCGCCGGTAATTGGGGTTTGCCAGCGCACTTTGTGCGTATGCCGCATTGGGTGCCGGGTGAACACACCCTGCACGGATAGAAGTTCGTCCAAGCACCGGCTTGAACGCTCATCACACCCCGACCTTGGATCTGGATGCATCAGCTATGTCGAACCGCGTCAAAGCATCCGTCCGGCAAGCCCGTTACTGTGGGTCATGATCAGGGGACCATGAACTTGAACTGATGGATGCTGTCCGTCAAAAACGGCTTGACAAAAGAGTCCCCATAGAAGCTGTCGTTCATGGCGACCCGCAGTGTGCCCAAAGCGGCCATAGTTGATAGCGGTCTGGCAGGCGGAATGCATTGAAGGCTGCAGGATACCGATAGTCAACTATTGCTGTAAGACTTTGCAATCCAGTTCATCTGGAACTTCATCACCAGGATTCAACGCCCGACGAGGGCGCGTAGTGATGGATTGTCGATTTCGCAGGCGAGTAGCTGCGCTGCGGCCTGACTCTCGTGGTCACCCAGAGCGGCACGGTGAAGGTGTGACCGAACAGTGAGTTCACGCATGCCACTGCGCGCGGCAAGCGTCTGCATCTCGCCAATCCATGCCGGTGCCTGGGGCATGCTGTTCGCGATCGCTAGACCGCACAGCGCGTCAAGTGCATAGCCTTTGCCCCAAAGGTAGGCATCGGGCAGGCGAGCGCAACGCGCAATTGCATCGACGAGGATCTCAACGGCGCGCTCCGAATCACCCCGCGCGATGGCGACGCGCCCAAGGCCGCGGCCGGCGATGCCTTCCCAACACGGGTCGCCAAGCTGACATGCGAGAGCGAATGCATGTTCGAAACGCTCCGAAGCGGCCTCAACATCGCCACTCATCATGTCAACTTCTGCACGTAACGACTGGGGCCAAGGCACAAAGGCTGTCCAGCGCTGTTGTGCCAGCATGACCGATCGATCGAGAGCATCGGTCGCTCCCTGGAGGTCGCCTTGCAGCAGCAACGCGCGCCCCAACATCGACAACGCGAACGTAGCCTGCTTCACGTCGCCGACGCTATTGGATTGCGCCTCAGCGTCGCGCAGCATGGCAATCGCCGCTGCATAGTGTGCTGTGTCGCTAAGCACCGAGCCATGTACGATTGCGATTCGTGCTTGCTCTGCATAGTCGTCACCGGCCAGTGGCGCAGCACGGCGCAACCACACCAGGGCACGTTCATATCGGCCGCGCAGAAATTCGACGTAACCCAGTTCGCGACAAGCCGCAGCTGCGAACGGCGACGTTGAGTCCTGGCCGACAGCGAGAGCCTCGTGCAGCGCCGTGGCGCCCTCTTCGTCACGGCCGCGGGCGGCATGGACAAGTGCGCCGCCCAGGGCGACACGCGCACGCGCACGCAGAACTGCGTCGCCGGTGGCGTCAGCCTCGACAATTGCGCGCCGTAAACATTGCAAGCCTGCATCGAGCACACCGGCACCGATCGCAGCCTCCCCGGCCTCAATCTGCGCGACAGCTGCAGTGCGACCAGTCGCGGGCCGAGCAGTCGGCATGGCGGTAACCGTGCATATCGCAGCTTCGAGCGTCGCCCCCGGCTGCACACCAAGCTCGCGCATGAATAGCTCGCGGCACGCGGCTGCCTGGCGTGCCGCGCCGACGCCATAGCCCGCAGCGGCAAGGCTGCGTACGAGTAGCGCCTGGTAATTTTCATCCAAGGGGTTTTGGCGCACGAGACGACCGGCCAAATCGGCCGCTTCAGTCACCGCACCGGTAGCCAGGCGGGCCAACGCGGCCTCCCGCATGACTGCCTCTGCAGTTGCCTGAAGATGTCGGCGCTCGGTTGCGAGCCAGACTTCAAAAGACGGGCTGCTCGAAAAGCTCATCCCCTCAAGCAATTCGCGGTCGAGGTTATGCACGCACAACGCCTCGGCCCATGTTCCTAATGACACGACCTTGACATCGATATACGCCGTTGGCTCAAGCGAGAGCGCTGGCACGTCGCCGCGCAACCCCGCGTTGCCAAGCAGCCGTCGGAGTTCGCTCAGGTTCCAGCGCAACGCTGCCAATGGATCCTCTGCGTCCTGGAATAGCAGCTCCGCCAGGTGCTTGCGGCTCGCACCGACATCGCTGCGGATCAGGTACGCGAGCAGGCCCCACACCTTGTGGCCGCGCGGCGCTGGCAATGCCTGACCGTCGAGTTCTACCCGCGGTGCCCCAAGAAGGTGAATCGCAAGGCTCATGAGGCTATCCTCTCTCAGGGCAGGTAGCCTGACAACAACGGCATCAGGCTTCGGCAGTCGTCGGATCAATGACCGTCATGACCCGCGCGACGCTGTTCGCAGGAAAACCTCCCAGGCGCGCATGTTCCCTGACCAGTTCCTCGTTCGCCGCGTTGTAAACGCAGTAGATCTTGTCACCCGTCACGTAACTATGCACCCATTGGACATCTGGGCCCAATTCCTGCAGGACGCTGCACGACTTCTGAGATATGGCCTGCAACTCGGCTGCCGTCGAGGCCCCGATTCCAGGAATGGCACGTTCGATTACAAATTTAGGCATAACAGTTTCCTTTGAAGTGAAGTGGAGCCACAAAGGTACGCCGCATACGTGTGAGCAAGCGTGTGAGGACGACGGGTCACTGTAAATTGTGATCTATTTTGGGCGCTCGCCAGAAATGGGCATAAAAGTCCGCTTCGCCAATTGGGACTGGCAGGGTCGAGTACCGACACACTCACTGCAAATGCAAATCGTCTCCCAGTCTCAAAAGGCTTACGAAATGCCAGTTGCAATGACTGGTCTTACTCGGCAGCGGGTGCAGGGGTTCTTGAAGTCATCACCACATTGCCGCCAACTAGGCCGCAACTTTCAGTGTCCGGTTCGGAGCAAGCAGTTTCGATAGTTGTAGACCCGCTTCGGGTCTGACCCGGCCATTGGTATTCCCCGCATGACCGCCTCCAGCCGACAACCAACGCCCTCAAATCGCCAATGGGTCCACATCAATCGCCCAGCGCACCAGACTTTTGAATTCGGCCTGTCTGCGGGTTTCAAACAGCAGCGGCTGCCACGCCGCCAAAAAACATTGCAGTGCGGCGCGCGAGGGGCCTTCGACCAGCATCTGGGAGCGCTCGATATTGGCCACGCGCTGGATCGTCATGGGGACGGCGGGGTAGGGCGTGACCCTGTCGTGGCCGGGCAGTTGCTGCGCCTGCGCGGCTTCGGCGGCGGCGTTTAAAAAACCTTGTGCCACTTCCTGGGTTTTGGCTTCGGCGCGCAGCAGCGCTGAAAAGCCGAAGGGCGACAGGCCGGCCGCCTGGCGCTCGGTCAGTTGCTGCGCTGCAAAGCCAGGGTAGTCGTGGCGCTTGAGCGCCTCGAACAGGGGATGGCCGGGGTGAAAGGTCTGGACCCACATTTCGCTGCTGGCACTGTGCCTGGCGTCGCGTCCGGCGCGGCCGCCGGCCTGCATCAGCAGGCTGAACAAACGCTCTGGCGCGCGGAAGTCACTGGAGAAAAGCGCGCCGTCGGGGTTGATGGCCGCGACCAGCGTGATGTGCCTGAAGTCATGGCCCTTGGCAATCATCTGCGTGCCGACCAGCACGTCGACTTCGCCCGCATGCACGCTGGCCAGCTGCGATTCGAGCGCGCCTTTGAGCCG
Source organism: Polaromonas sp. (assembly GCF_012927415.1). GTDB lineage: Bacteria > Pseudomonadota > Gammaproteobacteria > Burkholderiales > Burkholderiaceae_C > Polaromonas. Next base: position 4,551 of record NZ_JABBPF010000084.1, read on the forward strand.
GGTGGTGTCGGCGTCGATGCGGGCCACGCGAACGGCGGTTCCGTCAGGCCGCAGCACGCCGGTCAGCAGTTCGCCCAGGTGTTCTTCCAGCCGCTCGGTGCCGCGCCCGACCGGTGCGATGTCGATGTTGCCGCAGGCCGGGCAGGCGCGCGGCACGCGCTCGGTAAAGCCGCAGTGGTGGCAGCGCAGCGTGCGATCGATCTTGTGGAACACGCGGTAGGCGCTGCAATGCGGACACTCGCTTTTCCAGCCGCAGTCGTGGCAGGCCAGCACCGGCGCATAACCGCGCCGGTTCAAAAAAATCAGCGACTGCTCGCCGCGTGCCACCCGTTCGGCAATGGCTGCCAGCAGCGGCGGCGCGATCACGCATTGCTTGGGCTGGTGGTTCATGTCCACGCGTCGAACGGTGGGCAGGCCAGCTGCCCCTTCGGCCGTGGTGTGGAGCGTGGGCGCCACGGCCGCCAGCGCCGGGCCGCCCCAAGCAAGGCCAGCCCCCTCGGGGGGCAGCGCAGTACGCGAAGCGACAAGCGTGGGGGCTCGATCACTCATGGTTAAGCGCTGGTAGCGGCCCGTCAGCGTCGCCTGCCAGCTTTCCAGCGAGGGCGTGGCCGAACCGAGCAGCACGCGGCAAGGCCCGTGTGGATGGTTCGCGTCGTCTGTTTCAAGCTTGGCGCGATAAACCGCCAGATCACGCGCCGAGTAGCGCGCGCCTTCCTGTTGTTTATAGCTCGGGTCATGTTCTTCATCGACCACCAGCAAGCGTAAATTAGGCATTGACGCGAACACCGCCATGCGCGTGCCGAGCACCAGCCGGGCCTGGCCGGAATGCGCGGCCAGCCAGCTTTTGAGCCGCTGGGCTGGCGTGAGTCCGCTGTGCAGGGGCACGACGCGTTCCTTGCCGAGGTGGGCAAAGCGCGCTTCAAAGCGGGCCTGCAACTGCGGTGTCAGGTTGATTTCGGGCACCATCACCAGCACCTGCGCAGCCGGGTCTTGCGCCAGTACCCGGGCCGCGGCGTGCAGGTAAACCTCGGTTTTGCCGCTACCGGTCGCGCCGAACAGCAGGGCGGGCCGGGAATCGGTGCCAAATTCGGCCAAAGCGGCTATCTGCTGGGCGCTGAGAGCTATTAAATCGGGCGTGCCCGGCAAACGGCTGGTATCGGGCACCGGCCGCTTCAGCCGGCGCGCCAACTGCACCGTGCTGAGCTCGCGCAATTGCGGCGGCAAGGCGGCCAGTGCCACCTCGCCGAGCGAGCGCTGGTAATAGGCGGCCGTGAAAGCCACCAGCTTGCGCCAGGTGGCAGACAGGGGAACGACACCGTCGAGCACGCTGGCGATGCCCTTGATGGTTTCTTCGGGCAGCCCGCCACTGCCAGGCAACGCCCCCCAGATCACGCCCATCACCTCGCGCCTGCCCAGCGGCACGCGCACCAGCGTACCGGGGCTGAGTGGCAACTCACTTCTGTAAGTCAGGGGTCCGGCCAGCGCGCTGTGCGCCGGCGTGGCCACCACGACCTGGAGCCAGTACCTCATTTGGGGTAACCAGTTATGGGTACTTCTTCAAAAACACATCCAGATTGGACGCTAAGTCCTTGATTTAACACTGCTTTGAAGTTTTCCATATTTTCTGTGGATAACTTTGTTGATAGCTTGTCCGCTAACGTCGCCAAGCCTTGTAAATCAAGGCTTTCCTTAAAATGCCCGGAAAAAAAGCAGTTTAAAGAATCCTTATAAATCAATGACTTACGTGCGCTATGGCTTTGATAGCGCGGTAAGTACTGCAATTCCCGCAATGCGGCACCGCAGCAAGAATTTTGTGCATAAGTCCGGACGAGGGACCCTGGTTTTGTGTTAGTCATGCGTGCTGCAACGCACAAATCAGCCCATTGAGTGGCTTTAAGGTGTTTCAGAGCCGGCCGGTTCGCATGCTGCGAGAGTGAGCGTGTACTGCGCGCACCAGCACATCGACGCTTTCCGGTGGCGTGTGCTGGCTGATGCCGTGGCCCAGGTTGAAAATCTGTGTCGGACCGCTCTGGCTGGTGTCGGTGTGCGGCGCGCCGAAGCTGTCCAGCACGCTGGCGACCTCGGCTTCAATCTGCGTCGGGCTGGCAAACAGCACGTTGGGGTCCAGGTTGCCCTGCAGCGCCTTGGCATGCGGGCCGTTCTCGCCGACCTGCGCTCGCGCCCGCGCCAGGTTGACGGTCCAGTCCAGGCCCAGCACCTCGCAGTCAAGCTGTTTCATGCTGTCCAGCCACTGGCCGCCGCCTTTGGTGAACACCAGACGGGGAATCTTCACACCCTCATGTTCGCGCTTGAGCTGGCTCAGCACGCGGGCGGTGTAGGCCAGGCTGAAGGTGTGGAAGGCTGCGTCGGCCAGCACGCCGCCCCAGCTGTCAAAAATCATCACGGCCTGGGCGCCGGCCTCGATTTGAGCGTTGAGGTAAAGCGCCACTGCATCGGCATTGATGGCCAGGATTTTGTGCATCAAATCCGGGCGCTGGTAGAGCATGGTCTTGACCAGGCGGTAGTCGTCCGAGCCGCTGCCCTCGACCATGTAGCAGGCCAGCGTCCAGGGGCTGCCCGAAAAGCCGATCAGTGGCACCCGGCCATTGAGCGCCTTGCGGATCGACGTGACGGCGTCGAACACATAACGCAGCTTGTCCATGTCGGGCACTTCGAGCGTTGCGACGGCCGCCTCGTCGCGCACGGGCGTGGCAAATTTCGGCCCTTCGCCGAGTGCAAACGAGAGGCCCAGGCCCATCGCGTCAGGCACCGTCAGGATGTCGCTGAACAAAATCGCGGCATCAAGCGGAAAGCGCTCCAGTGGTTGCAGCGTGACTTCGGTCGCGTAGTCGGTGTTGGTCGCCAGCCCCATGAAGCTGCCGGCCTGCGCGCGCGTGGCGCGGTATTCGGGCAGATAGCGGCCGGCCTGGCGCATCAGCCAGACGGGGGTGTAGTCGGTCGCCTGACGCAGGCAGGCGCGCAGAAAGGTGTCGTTTTGAAGGGGTGCAAACATGACTTGATTGTCTCAGGTGTGGGCGGTGCTCTGGCTTGGGCGCGAGAGGGCGCTCTGATGGTGGGTTAAGCACAAATCCTGATAAATTTCGGTTCTATTGATTGATTTTGGCTTCTTGTCCAGTGACTACGGCTTCATCTTGCTATTGAATTCGTAGCGCTGCTGGCGCTGCATGGTGTTGCTGGCCGGGCTACCCCGGGCCAGCAAACCGATGAGAAGTCAAAAAGCTATTAATTTAATAGCAAAGAATGACCGTACTCACTGGACGATAAGCCAGAACGACGAAAAAATACAGAATGGATCTGCTCGCGGGCTTCAAACCCGAATCAGTTCAGGCGTTCAGCGGTTCGCGTCCGGGTGTTTCAGCAGCAGGCGCTCAAGCGCGTTCAAGGTGTCATAAGACTCCGCAAAGTCGGCGAACAGCGTGGCGTTGTCTGGCGCGGTAGCCTGGCCGTGCCAGCCAGCACGAAACTGGTCGAAAATTTCGGAAAAACTACGGCGGCCATCGATCAGGCGCAGGATTTTCGCGCCATATTTGCCGGGATTGACCATCACCGACACCCCCGAATGCTGGTGTTTGAGCATGAACGGCTGGCCGCGGTTGCTGTCAAACACCTGCGCGGCCACCTCGCCGGTCAGCGGCTCATGGTAGAAAAACGGAATGTAGGCGGCATCGCCGTAAGGAGCGGTGCCGCTGGCGTTCTGCGTGACATACAGCGAATGCGTGATGATGTTGCCAATCATCAGCTCGGCCATTTCGTATTGCTGCCTGAGCGGCAGTTTGCGAAGTTCAGCGGCCATGGCGGTCGGCTTGCTGCCCAGCACCATGTGCGGCAGATAGGGCGAGCGGCCGCGCTGCACATCGCTGAACGCCAGGTGCAGGCCATGCCCGTCCGGCGTGTCACTGCCCAGCCAGTCAAACAGTTCGCCCACGGTGTAAGAGCGATCCTGCGAATGCAGCAGCAGGTCGTAAATACCGGCGTCGCCCAGCTTGTGGTCGTGGTGCAGATCCTCGCTGCGCATGAACCAGTTGCTCGGCGGCAGACTGCCGAGCAACTCGCGGGTGTTGGCAATCTTGCGCTGCGCGTCGGCTTGCTGCCCGGTCTGTCCGCCATTGATCAGCCGCATCAGCGCCTGCAGCTGATAGACCCCGGTGCGGCCAGTGGTGGCGTACAGCATCAATCCGATGGCGCCGTCATTTTTTAGCACGCTGCGCAGCGCCCTCAGCCCCAGGTCCGGGTCGGCCAGGTGGTGCAGCACGCCACTGCAATTGATGTAGTCGAACTGGCCCAGGCCGAGCGCCGGCAGACTCAGCAGCGAATAGTTGACCCAGGTGATGTTGTCCAGGCCGCGAATGCGAGCGCGTTCCCTGGCCAGCGCAATGCTGGCCTCGCTCATATCCAGATGGACGATTTCGGCGTCGGTGGCACCGATGGCGCGCAACTGCTCGGCCAGAAAAATAGTGGCGTCGCCAGTGCCGCCGCCCGCCACCAGCGCCCGGAAGCGATTTTTAAACGACTGTTTTCCGGCAAAACAGTAGTGGTTGATCATGGGCAGGTCTTCCAGCCAGGTCAACACCAGGCGCTTTTTGTCGTCCTGCGGATTGCACGGTGGATAAGGCATGGCTTCGTACTGGCTCTTGACCTTGGGCAGGTAGTTCTGGGTCATGGGTGTCTTGAATCAATCAGAAAAAAACGTGGGGCAAAAAATAACTTTTTGTCATTCCCGAGAAGGTGGAATCCGGCAGCGCCAGTCAAAATGCTCCAACGAGCCTGGATACCCGTCTGCGTGGGTACGACGCGGGGAAGTCATGATGAGTGTGTCCCTATTGTCAGCTAGCCACGCACGGGCCGTCGCCGCTCCTGGCGTTTGGCAATGCGCAGAAAGCGGAAACGACGCGCAATCCGCGCGACGCCTCTCAAGCAGGCTGACAGCGCAAAACCGCCCTGACTTCGAATAGCTGCATCGACGATACGCAGGGAATTTTTCCTTCGCAGTGCGGGCGGGCCAAAATGATTCCGCTCTACTATTAAGATACCGAACCCATGGCGTTTGAGCGATATCCGGACTGAACCCGCATCGAAGCAGTGGCTAAAAATTGCCGGGTTTTCGGTTATTTTTAACGTCGCTAACTATGAAGTGAGGAAAGCGGAAAATGACTTTTTTTGCAATTAAAGTGGCCCCGTCATGCTGCAGCACCTTGCGGTGTATGTCACGTTAGGCTTCAGAAATGCAAGAAGCCAGTACCTCGTCAGAAGTGGCTCGCCTCCTTCACATGTCTGCCTCGTCGCGAATCGCTGTGGATGGTAAGGTCGGCAGCGGAAAGTCCACCTTATCGCAGGAACTGTCCTGTTCTCTCGGTGTTGCTGTGATTCACCTCGACGACTTCGTTGCAAGTGATCTCCGCGCGTATATTCCCAACCTTAACGCGGCCAAACTGGCTAGAGCCGTCGCTCGCGCCGCGAACGGCTGGGTGCTCGAAGGCCTTTGCGTGCTGCAAGCGCTCGAGGCAATTGAGATGGAAGCCGATGCACTCGTCTACGTGAAGCGAATGAGTCAAGGATGCTGGTCTGATGAAGACGAACTGGTTCCGCATGTTCCGCTCGAAGAGCACTTGGCTGAGTTACAAGCACGGTCTGAAATGTTTGGAGAATCCGAAAGCCTATGGTTAGCCGAGGAAATCATTCGCTACCATTCAGCCTACCGGCCACATGAGAAAGCAACCATTGCATACCTGCGCTGAAGGCTAGCCCTTCCGTCAAGCGGACTGGCCTGCGACCAGCCGCTCATGTCAAACGTTAGCAGCTGAAAACCCCATCACCGCACCGGCAAAAACTGCAAAAAAGTTCCACCGACGAAATTTTGCATGTAGCTGATCACGGCGCGCCGGTATTTTTCGATCACCACTTCGGCCAGCAGGTCGAGCCGGCCGATCATCTTGCCAAATTCGCGCTCAAAACTCAGGTTGCGGTCCGGGCCCGAGATTTCGTCGGCCAGCAGCAGCGTCTGGCCGGCAGGGTTGCGCCGGCTGGACAGCAGCCAGACCGCAATTTCGATGTTCCGGGCCGCGTTGTAGATGTATTGCGCGTCCAGGCTGTCGACCAGATATATCCGGGTCTTGCCGCCATGGGCCGTCACCAGCATGTCGGCACTGGCATAGACGAAGGCCGCCACGCGGTCACCCGTGAAGTCGCTGCCCAGCGCCAGCGATAGCGCCGCGATATCGCGTTTGCCCTGCAGTTCAGGCCAGGGTGCGAGGCTTTCGATGGATTTGCGAAGTTGTGCCAGGGCGGCGTCGCGGCTGGCAGCGCCGGTCTTTCGCCATTCGGCCGGGTTGCGCTTGTAAAGCTTGTCGGCAATTCGCAGCAGGCTGTCCAGGTTGTCGCGCATGCCCAGCGTGGCCATGCGGTTGACGTCCGACTGGGCGAGCTCAGTCGGTGCCAAAGTCGCCACTTGCGTTTCACCTCGAGCAGTGGGCGCAGAGCTGGCGCAGCCTGCCAGCATCAGCACGACCAAAAATAAAGCGAGGGGCGCTACGAAGCCGCGTAATTCACGCATGCAGTCGATCCGCGCGATTCAGCGGGATGCTGCGTCCAGCGGCACCGGATGCGCCTGCAGCAAACCGCTGGACAGCAGCACCCGGTGATCGATCTTGATGCAGTGGTCCTGCACGACCAGCAGGCCCGCCGCTTCAGCTGTGGCGGCGGCTGCAGCATGGGCCACGCCAAGCTGCATCCAGACTGCCTTGGCGCCGATGGCGATGGCTTCATCGACGACGGGCGGAATATCCTCGCTGTTTCTGAAACAGTTCACCAGGTCGATGGTTTCGTGCCGCGCGGCTTCCTTGAGCGTGGCATAGGATTTTTCGCCCAGCACTTCGGTCGCGTTCGGGTTGACCGGAATGATGCGGTAGCCGGCGGCCTGCATGTAACGCGACACATCAAAGCTGGCCCGGTGCGGCATGGGCGACAGGCCCACCACCGCAATCGTGCGGCAATGATTGAGGATGTAGGGAATGCGTTCGGCGAGGGCAAGAGGATTCATCATCAGTCTCCAGATGGTTGTGGATCGAAAGGGTGCTTGCAGCCCAGGCGTGAATCCATCACAGCTTGGCCAATTCAGCCCTGACCTCGTCGACCGACAGGATTTCCGATAAAACCACGGGCGCGCGGCCGGTCTTGTAGATCACGTAAACCGGCACGCCGCTGCGCCCGAGCTGGGTCAGCGCCGCGGTGACGGCCGGGTCACGGCGGGTCCAGTCGGCGCGCAGCAGGGCGACATTTTTTGTTTCCATGTCTGCCAGCACGCCCGCGTTGGCCAGCGTGGTCTTCTTGTTGTACTGGCAGGTCACGCACCAGGCGGCGGTGAAATCGACAAAAACGCTCCGGCCTGAGGCGGCAAGCTGCTCGACGCGGCCCGGTTCCCAGTCCTGCCAGCGAGCCGACGCAGCGGTCAGCGGCGCACCCACGGGCTTCAGGACGCTGGGCCCGATCGTCCATAGCGCAAAAGCTCCCAGTGCACTTGAGGCGGCCGCAAACACGCCGCAAACTGATCGCCCAGACTGCCAGCGCCATCAACACCAGCAAAGCCAGCAGCGCGCCCGCGCCGTCGATTCCGCTTTGCTGGCCGAGCACCCAGACCAGCCAGGCGACGGTAGCAAACATAGGAAAGGCCATCAATTGTTTGAAAGTCACCATCCACGCGCCGGGGCGCGGCAGGGCGCGCGCCACGGCAGGCACGGCACTGGCAGCCAAGTAGGGAAGCGCCATCCCAAGGCCAATCGCGGCAAACACCGCCAGCGCCTGCACGGCGGGCAGGCCCACGGCATAACCCAGCGAAGCACCCATGAAAGGCGCTGTGCAGGGCGAGGCAATGGCCGTGGCCAGCACACCCGACAAAAAGGCGTCGATGGTCGGGTTCTTCGACTGCAGGCTGGCCACGCGGGGGGGCAGCAGGCTGCCAAATTCAAACAGGCCCGCCAGGTTCAGCCCCAGCAGCGTGAACAATGCCGCCAGCGCGGCCACCACCGCCGGACTCTGCAGCTGAAAGCCCCAGCCGAGTTGTTCACCCGCCGCGCGCAGGCTGAGCAGCAGGGCACCCAGTGCCAGAAATGACAGCACCACGCCAGCGCTGTAAGCCAGCCCGGTGGTGACGCGGGTGGCCTGATCCTTCACACGCACAAAGCTCACCACCTTGATGGCCAGCACCGGAAACACGCAGGGCATCAAATTGAGGATCATGCCGCCCAGCAGTGCACCGAGCAAGGCAGCGACAAGGCTCAGGGAAGGTGTGCTGCTTGGACTGGTTGGTATGCGGCCCGTCGATGCATTGGCTTTCAGTGCGGCTTGCAGCGCGGGCGACACCATGGCGGCGGCGGCGACGGCCGGCCACTCGCCCAGCACGGGCGCTTCAATACGATAAGCCACATCGTCAAGTGCCACGACCACCGGGAGCTGGCGAGGACTTTCAGTGCGCTGGCCTGACAGCGGCACTTGCGCGGTCCATACGGCTCCCTGCCAGGCTTGCTGCCAGAGCGCGGCCGGCTCGATCACACCGCCGGTTTCCGGGAACAGCGCCAGTGTTTTCCCCTGCAGTGCTGGCGGCAAGCCGGCCAGCGCGACCTTGAGCGCCTTGCCGCCGGTGTCGACTTCGATCTGGCTGGCACCGGCGGGCAAGGGCTTGGGGGTGGCCGCAAAGCTGGCCTGAAACGCCTGGCCGCTGGCCGCCGTGGAGCTTTTAACCGGTATGCTCAGCGTGAATTCGCCCTCTTGCGGAATACATTCCTTACGGCAGACCAGCCAGGCCGCCTTGAGTTTCACATCAAGCTGCGCCGCATTAAAGCCGGGCGCAACTGTCAGCGGCACAGGCAACAACACGGTTTTTTCGTAGCCGTAGTTGGCCAGCGTGCCAACCGGTATTTTTTTCGGCGTTGGCCAGGCGATCTCGCCCGCTGTCACGCCCGCAGGCAACCGCCAGTCCAACACGGTCGGCAAGCCCGAGTCGCCGGAGTTCTTCCAGTAGGTGTGCCATTCAGGCTGATGCACCAGCTGCAAGCCCAGCCAGACCGGCTTGCCCGCCTCAACGCCTTCGGGCGCCCAGGCCAGTAGTTCGGCGCGCACCTGCTCGGTGATGACAACCGGGCTTTTTATTGCTGTTTTTATAAGGCTGTTTTGTGCGTTTATACCCGTAGCGAAGGCGCAAGCAACTATCAAAAAAATAGCGGAAATAAGGCGTCGAGATTTCATGGTGCTTGTGTGAGCGGCAGGGCCGTCGTTAGTTCCGGTGGCGCGGTAATGCGTGCCTTTTCTCCGGATTGTCCGTCAGCAGGCGCCGGCACGCCCTCAAACCCGGCTATCGCCTCAGTCTTTGCCAGTGTCTTTGTCGGGCATGGGCGGCGCAAACACCGCAGGCAGCTTCTTCGGCGCCCGGATGCGCAGCTGTTTGTTCACGTTTTCGCGGCCAAACACCACCTGGATGTCGGCCACCGCCACGCCGAACAGCGGCGCCAGAAAACGCAGCATGTGGTCGGTTGCCTTGCCGGCGACCGGGGTAGCGGTCACGCTTACCTTGAGCTGCGAGCCTTTGGGTTTGCCGATGGCATCCTTGCTGGCGCCCGGTTTGCCCAGGATGTTGACCACCAGCACCTCGCCGTCCCAGGCAAAAAAGGAATTGCCGGTGGCGTTTCGGATATGGCCGCGGCTCATGCGGTGGTCTGCGGTCGTTGCAACGCCGGCTTGGTTGGGGCTTTCAGGGTGAGATCTGGCATGGTTTATCGATGATAGGGGCTCGCCAGGCCATCGCGGCGGGCTCGCGGCGAAAACCGGGCCCTGCGGTATCACCGCCGCTCTCTTGGTCAGCCGGGAAGCGAGCCCAGCACGTCAGCCTCAGACTGCTTGAGCAGCGCTTTGAGCATGGGTGGCGAAAACTGCCGCTGGACCGATATGGCGTAAAAATTTTCATGCAGGTCCGGCACGACGGCGTATTCGACAAGGCTGCCGCTGCGCAGCTCGTCCTGCACCACTACCGTTGGCAGCAGCGCCACACTGTCGGAGTCGCGGGCCAGCAAACGCAGCAGCGCCATGTCGTCCACCTCGGCGCGCAAACGGTAGCGGATGCCGAGTTGCTCGCACATCAGATCGAAGCCAGCACGGATGTCGTTGTCGCGCCCCGGCAGCAGCAGCGGCACTTCGGCCAGTTCGGCGGGAAACCGGAACGCGTTGCGCTTGGGACGAGGCTTTCCCACCAGACTTACTGGCTGGCGGGCGATGCGCTGGCAACGCCAGGGGCTGTCGGTGCTTGCATGCACGCGCTGGTTGGACAGGATCAGGTCCAGTGTGTGCACGCGCAGCCGGGCCAGCAGGTCAACCAGGTTGCCGGACTGCAGAACAAGCTCAACATCGGTGCGCTCGAGCAAAGGCCGCAGAAAGTTCTCCTGGAAGTTGCGTGACAGTGTGGACACGGCACCGATCCGCAGCACCTGGCGGTCGTCGCGACGGCCCTCGCGCAACAGCGCCTGCAGTTCGGTGCCTGCAGCGAAGATCGAATCGGCATAGCCCAGCGCCAGCTGCCCGGCTTCGGTGAGCTGCAGGCTGCGCCCGATGCGCGCGAACAGCGGCTGGCCGAGCTGATCTTCCAGTTGTTTGATCTGCGCCGACAGGGCCGATTGCGAAACGTTGAGGCGCGACGCGGCGCGCGTGAGGTTGCCCTCCTTGGCCACGGCCCAAAAGTAATGAAGGTGATGAAAGTTCAGACGCGGCATGCTGTTAACGTTCTTTTTTAATGCACATAACGTACTAAACAATGTATTTTACAGAATTGTAGGAAGTAAATACAGTCCAATCACTATCCCGCCGCTGGACCCTGTCATGAACCCTCATCCCGATATCGCCCACACCCTGCCGATCTGGCAAGCTGCCCTGCTGCTGGGGCCGGCACTGGCAGCCAGCGCGGCGGCACTCTTTGCCGGGCCCGGTGCCGCCACGGCTGCGGCGTGGCGCGGTGCCCGCTGGGCGGCACTGGCCGCCGTCGGCTTCGCGGCCTTTTCCCTTGCCGCGGTGCTGTCAGGTGCAACCGGCGCGGGCCACGGCCTGCGCGCCGATGTCATGGGTGGCGTGGTGATGCTGCTGGTGGCCTTTGTCGGCTGGGTTATCGTGCGCTACTCGCAGCCCTACCTGAGCGGCGAGCGCCGGGAGCGCCACTACGTGCGCTGGCTGATGGCCACACTGGCAACGGTGGGCGTGGTGGTGGCCGCCAATCATGTGCTGGTGCTGGCGCTGGCCTGGATGGCCACCAGCCTGGCACTGCACCGGCTGCTGACCTTTTTCGGCGAGCGGCCGCCGGCGGTGGTGGCGGCGCACAAGAAGTTCATCGTCGGCCGCGCGGCCGACCTGTGCATGCTGGCTGCCACTGGCCTGCTGGTCCAGGCCTTCGGCACCATGCACATCGATCAGATCGGCAGGCTGGTCGCCGCGACGCCGCAGCTGCCGTTTGCCGCGCAGGCGGCGGTCCTGCTGATCGCCTGTGCAGCCCTGCTGAAGTGCGCACAGCTTCCGTTCCACGGCTGGCTGATCCAGGTGATGGAAGCACCTACGCCGGTCTCGGCCCTGCTGCATGCGGGCATCGTTAACCTGGGGGGCTTCGTGCTCATGCGCTTTGCGCCGCTGGTCGCCGAGGTGCCTTCGGCCCAGGTGCTGCTGGTGGCAGCCGGTACCGCCACGGCGGTGCTGGCAGCGCTGGTGATGACCACGCGCATCAGCATCAAGGTAATGCTGGCCTGGTCGACCTGCGCGCAGATGGGCTTCATGCTCATGCAATGCGGCCTTGGCGCCTGGGATATGGCGCTGCTGCACCTGGTGGCCCATTCGCTCTACAAGGCGCACGCCTTCCTGGCCGCCGGCGGTGCGGTGCGCCGCGCCATGCTGGTCCAACTGACGCCCCGGGCCGCGGCGCCGGGGCCGCCGGCACTGGCTGCGGGCGCCCTGGCCGGCGTCGGCATGACACTGGCCGCCGGTACGGCCTGGAGCCTGCTGGTACCGGGGCCGGCGGCCTCGCCCGCTATCTGGGTGCTGGCGGGCATCGTTGCCTTCGCTTTGGTGCCGCTGGTCAACGCCCAGTCGCTGCGGCTGGGTGGCCTGTGGCTGCCGGCACTCGGCCTGGGTGCATTCAGCGTGGCATTCGCCTACTTCGGCCTGCACGCGCTGTTCGCCGCCTGGGTGCTGCCGAACACAGCCACGCCGCTGGCGCCGCTGTGGATGGGCGTGGCGCTGGCCTTCGGCGCGCTGTTCCTGGTGCAGTCGCTCCTCACCGTGTCGCCGCAGGGCAGCCTGGCCCGCCGCCTGTATCCCTGGTTTTACGGCGGGCTGTTCCTGGACGAGAAGTTCAACCAGATCGCCTTCGGCCTGTGGCGCCCTCCAGGGCCCGCCGCTGCGGTCGCGCTGCTGCCACTGGCCGACACCAGCATCGCCATGCCCATCGCCACCGGCAATTCCACCGTCACCACCGGAGTCAGCGCATGAACACCCCTGTCGAAGCCCCCCGGCTGAAGGCCGAGCGCCTGGCCGACCACATTAACGCCGCGGCCGCGCGCGTTGCGCCCACCTGGCCGCTGGACAAGTTCATCGCCGTCAACCCCTACTGGGGCTGGGTCGGCCGACCGATGTCCGAGGCCGCAGCGGCGATGGGCACGCTGGCCGGCACGCGGCTGACCATGCCGCGCGAATGGTTCCGCGAGCAGTGGGCAGCGCGCGGCCTGCAAGTCCGACACCTGCAGGCCGCGGCGGCCGCTGAAGACCCTTCCGGGAAGGCCGATGCGCAGGTATCCATCCTCGTGGCCGCGCTTGACGGCCGGTCGGCGCCACTGTCGCGCCTGCCGCGGGTGACGGACCTGCGCGATCGCGGGGCGCCGCCACGGCCGGGCCTGAGCTGGGCCGAACTCGTCACCCACCAGGTCAGCCAGCACTGCGCCTCTTTCTTCGACCGCCGCCAGGCGAGCTGGGTGATGGACACCTCGCACGGTCTGTACGACAGCTGGCGCCAGCAGCTCGCCGCAGACCACGGCCTGCCCTGGCGCCAGGGGCGCGCCGCACTGCGGGCCCGGCTGGCGGCGCTGCCGGCCGTGTCGCAGGCCCTCATCGCCGCCGCGCTGGACGGCATGGCAATGCCCGAAGACGGCCGCGAGGCCTACCTCAGCGCCGTGCTGATGGCCATCGGCGGCTGGGGCGCCTGGTGTGCCTATGAGCGCTGGCAGGCGCGTCTGGGCGGCGCAGATGACGACAAGATCGTGCAGCTGCTGGCCATCCGCCTGGCCTGGGCATGGCGGCTGCACGACGACGCGCAGCCCGGCACGCTGCCGCTGAGCTGGGCCGCGCAGTGGTGCAACGCAGGGGCCGCGGCTGAGGCACTGCTGCAGGCCCAGCGCAACGACTGGCTATTGCAGAATGCGGCCGAGATTGCCTACCAGCAACCGCTGATTCGGGGCCTGAGCCAGCCCCAGCCGGTACCAGCTGCAGCGCCATCCCCACCCGCCGTGCAGGCCTTGTTCTGCATCGACGTGCGGTCCGAAGTCTTTCGCAGGGCGCTGGAGTCCGTCAGCCCGGCCGTGCAAACACGCGGCTTTGCCGGCTTCTTCGGCCTTTTCATCGCCTACTCGCCCATTGGCAGCGCGCTCACACGCCCGCAACTGCCGGGCCTGCTGGCGCCGGTGCAGTGCGTGAGCGAAGACGTCGGAAGCGCGGGCCTGGGCCAGGTGCTGGCCACGCAGCGCCGCAACGCGCTGCAATGGCGCCAGCGCTGGGCCGAGTTCCGCGCCGCGCCGGCCTCGGCCTTCAGCTTCGTCGAAACCATGGGGCTGTTGTACGGTGCCAAGCTGTTGTCCGACAGCCTGCCTTCGAGCGCGGCCCCCGGGCGCTGGGAAGATGCGGGCTTACCGCCCAAGGCGGCTGCCGCGCTGCGGCCCCGCCTGCCGCAGGCCGTCACCGACCCGGCGGGGGCGGCGGCCACGGCCCGCGGCATCCTCGCTGCGATGGGCCTGGTGAGCGGCTTTGCGCCGCTGGTGCTATTGGCCGGGCACGGCAGCCAGAGCACCAACAATCCGCATGCGGCCGGCCTGGATTGCGGCGCCTGCGGCGGCCAGACGGGCGAGGTCAACGCCCGCGTGCTGGCCGACATGCTCAACACCCCGGCCGTGCGCGAGCACCTGCGGGGGCTGGAGGTCGACATCCCCGCCGCCACTCACTTCCTGCCCGCCTTGCACAACACCACCACCGACCAAGTGCTTCTGTACGACACCGATGCCGTGCCCGCCGCGCTACAGGGCGAGTTGGCTCAACTGCGTGGCTGGCTGGAGGCCGCCGGCCAGCGCGCGCGCGCCGAGCGCGCCGACAGCCTGGGCCTGGCGGCGCTGGCCGGGCAAGACGCCGCCCTGAAGCAGGCAGTGCTGGAACGCGCCAACGACTGGGCCCAGGTGCGGCCGGAATGGGGGCTGGCCGACAACGCGGCCTTCATCGTTGCGCCGCGCGCGCGCAGCCGGCACCTGAACCTGGCCGGCCGCAGCTTTCTGCACGACTACGACCACCGGCATGACCCAGACCTGGGCGTGCTGACGCTAATCATGACCGCGCCCATGGTCGTCACCCACTGGATCAACATGCAATACCACGCCTCGACGGTGGACAACCGGCGCTACGGAAGCGGCAACAAGGTGCTGCACAACGTGGTGGGCGGGCACCTGGGCGTGTTCGAGGGCAACGGCGGCGACCTGCGCATCGGTCTGCCGGTGCAGTCGCTGCACGACGGCAGCACGCTGCGCCACACGCCGCTGCGCCTGAGCGTTTTCATAGAAGCGCCACGCGCTGCCATTGATGCCGTGATGGCCGGCCACGAGGTCGTGCGCCACCTCGTGGGCAACGGCTGGCTGCATCTGTTCAGGATCGACCCCGAAACCAGTGCAGTCGAGCAGCATCGCCACGGCGCCTGGGCGACGACTGCGGGCGCTGGATGATGCCGGTCGGGTTGCACTATGGCGTGCAGGGAGTCGCGCCTCTCGTGCGGCGACTCCGACACGCAAGGCCGCCTCTTTTTGATGAAGCGGCTTCCGGTTGAGGGTTCGATAATGCGGCCATGATTTCCCGCCAAGTGCCTGACTCGCCCGCCATCGTCCTGGCCACGCTCAACGCCAAGTACATCCACGCCTCGCTCGGCCTGCGCTACCTGCTGGCCAACATGGACCGGCACGGCGGCGCCGGATTGCGCGCGCGCACGCAATTGCGCGAATTCGTCATTCAGCAGCGGCCCGCGCAGATCGTGGAAAGCCTGCTGGCGCTCAATCCCGGCGTGATCGGCCTGGGCGTCTACATCTGGAATGTCATCGAAACCACGCAGGTCGTGCGCCTGCTCAAGACCCTGCGGCCCGACATCAAGGTCGTGCTTGGCGGGCCGGAGGTCAGCCATGAAACCGGCGAACAGGAAATCTGCCAGCTGGCCGACCATGTCATCACCGGCTGGGGCGATGTGAGCTTTCCCAAATTGTGCCGCGCGCTGCTCGATGGCCCGAAGCCGCTGATGAAAATCATCAAGGGCGAGCAGCCGCCCCTGGAAGAACTGGCCTTGCCCTACAACGATTACACGGCCGAAGACCTCGCCCAGCGCCTGCTCTATGTCGAAGCCTCGCGCGGCTGTCCGTTCAAGTGCGAGTTTTGCCTCAGTTCGCTCGACAAGACCGCCTGGGCGTTTGAGCTGGACCGTTTCATGGCCGAGATGGACGCGCTCTACCTGCGTGGTGCGCGCAACTTCAAGTTCGTGGACCGCACCTTCAACCTGAAGGTCGATTTTTCGGTGCGGATTCTGCAGTTTTTCCTCGACCGCATGGCGCCTGATCTGTTCGTGCATTTCGAGGTCGTTCCCGACAGCCTGCCGGACCGTCTCAAGTCGCTGATCGTGCCGTTCCCGGCCGGCTCGCTGCAGTTCGAGGTCGGCATCCAGAGCTTCAATCCCGAGGTGCAGCAGCGCATTTCGCGCAGGCAGGACAACGACAAGACCGCAGACAACCTGCGCTGGCTGGT
>NZ_JABBPF010000085.1 GCF_012927415.1 Polaromonas sp.
GCACCAGAAAAATCAGCCCGACGGCAGCAAGGAAAACGGCGCGCAGGTAGCCGCGCTTTTCCAGCGGGAAAAGCGTCGCAGCCATGACGACAAACGATGCCAGAACGGCGGGCAGATACACCTGCCAGTGCCGGGTTTTGTCCAGCCCGGCCGCCACCAGCAGCGCCGGCAGTGCCACCCACATGGCGAGCTGTACCGCATGCAGCACAAACACGCCAAAATTGAGGCGCAGCAAGGCCGGGTCTTTCAGGACTTCGAGCACGCTGCCGCGCGCCGGGCTGGTGTGGACAAGCGGCTCGGCAGGCACCCACCACAACACAACGGCAATGCCGGCCAGCGCCAGCAAGCCGGTCAGTGCAAACAGGCCGTGCAGGCCGATGAAGCCGGCCAGCCAGGGCGCGACCACCAGCGACAGCGCAAACATCAGCGCGATGCTGCCGCCGATCAGCGCCATCGCCTTGGTGCGCACTTCGTCCCGGGTGGTGTCGGCCAGCAAGGCGGTCACGGCGGCAGAAATTGCACCCGCGCCCTGCACTGCCCGGCCAATGACCAGCCAGTGCAGGTCAGGCGCCCAGGCCGAGACAAAGCTGCCCACCGCGAACAGGACCAGACCCGCAACAATCACCGGCTTGCGGCCCCACCAGTCGGACGCCAGTCCAAAGGGAATCTGCAAAAACGCCTGGGTCAGGCCGTAAATGCCCATCGCCAGGCCGACTCGCGCCGGATCGTCGCCGCCGGGGTAGCGGGCGGCTTCCAGGGCAAACACCGGCAGCACCAGAAACAGACCGAGCATCCGAAGCGCGAAGATCGACGCCAGGGAAAAGCTGGCGCGCCGTTCGGTGGGTGTCATGGGGTAGGAGGACGGCACGGGAGGTTCTGAGGGCACGGGCGGATTGAACTGGTTTAGGGATGGGAGCGCCGTGAACCCACGGCCGGATTTCTATTATCTTTGAATTGGCAGGCGGCCACAGATGGGTGGCAGCAGCAGGAAAAAGCGGCCGGGTTTCGATCGGTCCTGCACGGTACAAGGCCGCCCGGCTGTGTGCGTACAGCCGTGCAGTAAGCTCAGCGCTGCGACAGAAAATGCCTGATCGCGCCATTCACGCGCTCGGGATGCGTCACCGGGCCCATGGGGCCAAGATACGGGAACGCCAGCATTCTGGCTTGTGGCAACACCTTACTCAGCAACCGCGCAACGCCGAGGGACGACGCTGGAGAGAGCCCGCCGAGCATGTAAAGAATGGGCATGCCCAGGGCGCAAAATGCATTCAGAGGCGGGAGATCTGCGAACAGGGCACTGGCCCAACCACAGACGTTGACCATGGAAGCGGCCACCAGCCCCTGCCGCGCCGCAATGGCCGTGTCACCCGCATCAATGGCCTCGGCCGCACGCGCGGCAGCCTGGCGTATGGCATCGACGGCAGGTCGGGGCAGCCATCGGCGCCGCTGCCGCGCGGTAGCAATAGCCGATCAGAACAAATGGGTCACCCGCCCTGGCAAACACCGTCTCGAGCAGCCTCACCTCATCGCCCAGTGACACCGCCTGGTTCGCCGGCCAGGCCGGCCCCTTTCCAGCACCCAGCAGATCGGGCGCCAGCACATGGAACTGCGGCGACAGCTGGTCCATCAGGCTGCGCCATTGCGTGCGCCGAGTTGCTTCCATTCGAATGAAGGCAGACGACGCCGGGACCGGTTCCCGCTTTTCGAAAAAAAGCGCATCTGGTGCGGTGTCGGAGCGTCCATCGCGCGAGCCTAGCGGAGGGCCGAGATCAGGACAAACTCGCCAGGCAGGCGATAGCCCCGGCCATGCCGCCATGGGGTGATCGCTTCAAGGTAGCGGGCACGCACCCTTTCCCGCACGTCCTCGCCAAGTCGCGCCCAAGCCAGCGCGACCGGTCCGCCGACAAAGGCCGCATCGCAGGCTTGGTGCGCATCTGAATAGTCCAGTGTGGTGGTGATGCGGTGCTGCTCAACGGCATGGAACCCCGTGGTTTCGCACAGTCGGGCCAGCACGCCGTCCTGCCCCAGTCTGAAAAACAGAGGGCAAACCTCGCTGGCCACCTCGACGTCAATAATGGGAAAAACGGCAGACCAGCCGCACTGCGCGCGCTCTCCCCACACGGCCAGGCCCAGCCGCCCGCCCGACCGGAGCACGCGCCACATTTCGCGCAGGGCCTGCGCAGGCTCCGGCATGTACATCAGCCCGAGCGCGCAGAGCGCTGCGTCGAAGCGGGCGTCAGGAATGTCCAGGGCTTCGCCGTCCATGCGCGCAAAATCCGCATTCAAGATCCCTTGCGCGGCCGAGCGCCGCCCGGCGGTATCGACCATCTGCCCGGACAGGTCAATGCCCAGAACCTGCCCGCGCGGAGCCACCGCACGAGCGGCCTCCAGGCTCACGAGGCCGGTGCCACAGGCCACGTCCAGCACCTGCTCACCCGGCGCCAGCGAAGCCGATGTCAGCAGTTGGGCCTGGGCAAAAGCAAGCTGGTCCTGCCAGAGGACTTCATAACTGGCCGCTGCCAGGTCCCATCCGTAGCGCTGAACGCGCCTTTGTACTCTGGCCTCCACGTTCAGCGCCGCGTGATGACCACTTCGAGATACTCGCTGGGAACCACCAGCGCGCCGGGCCCCGCACGGTTCAGCCCGTTGAGCAAAGCTGTCATGTCGGTCTCCAGCGCTTTCGCCTTGTCTTCGGGCAGCGCGGCGAAGGCTTTGTGCACCGGCCCGTACCAGGTGCGGAAGACTTCGATGAAATGCGCCGCCGAGCGGTAGCGAAAGTTAAACAGGCGGCGTGTCACGTCGATGGCTTTGGCCTGGTCGCCGAACAGCGTGTGCAAGTGCTCCTCTACGCCCCAGCGGGACGGAGGCTGCACGTCCGGCGGCGGTGGCAGGTGCCGGCCAAGGGTCTTGAACAGCTGGCCGATGAAGCCCTCCGGTGTCCAGTTGGCCAAACCGATGCGCCCGCCAGGGCGGCACACCCTGGCCATCTCCGCAGCGGCCTTGGGTTGGTCGGGCGAGAACATAACGCCGAAGGTCGATAGCACGACGTCGAAGCTGGCGTTGTCGAACGGCAGTGCCTCGCAGTCCGCGGCTTGAAACTGCACGTCGAGCCGTTCCGCGCGTGCGCGTTCGGCGCCGCGCTCGAGCAGGGCGGGCACATAGTCGGTGGAGGTCACCCTGCAGCCGCGGCGCGCCGCCGCGAGCGTGGCATTGCCGTTGCCAGCCGCCACGTCGATCACGCGCTCGTCCCAATGCAGCTCGCACGCTTCGGCCAGTTGCTCGCCGACGATCTGCAGGGTAGTGCCGATGACGGCGTAATCTCCGCTGGCCCAAGCGGTCTGCTGGCGGGTTTTCAGGGCGTTGAGGTCGGTCGGGGTAGTCATTATTACTCCTTGTTGGCGGGGTGATGGGACGAGGGATGGGACAGTCACTGAAAACGGTTGGCGACGATGTAGGTAAGCGCGCAGTGGGACTGCTCCCACACCGCGATCCCATTGCCACTCGCGGCCAAAAGCAGCGGTCGAAATGGGCTTATCGCGCCTTGCAGCGTGAACCGAACAGTCGATGCGGTCATGGTATTTCTCCTGTTTCTATCGGGTGTCGGGTCAAGCTGGCACCAAGCTAGGTTGGATGAAGCGGTTGGCTGCCAGTGTCGATGCGCATACTGTGCGCTGTCCTGTCCGCGCGTCCGTGTTTTTTGCCCTTTCGTCCACCGCTGCGGCGCAGTGACCAAGGCACGCACGCGGCGGCTCCAGACTCCCTAAGATCGGCTTATCGCAATTTACCTGAGAGGCCAGGATGACTACGCAAGACATCGCAGCGGCACTACAGCGTGTTGAATCTGTTTTTCAGCGCCGCCCCGAGTCCGGCGTGCACGACGACGCACCCGGCGTCGCACGTTGGCAGGGCGGCACCCGGACCGTGGCGGTGCATGCCAACGGCACACAGGTATCGACCGACATGCCGAAGGAGTTCGGCGGCACGGGCGACCAGGCAACGCCGGGCTGGCTGCTGCGTTCGGCGATGTCTGCCTGTACGGCAACGGCGATCGCGATGAACGCCGCGCGGCGCGGCATCGCGATCGAATCGCTCGAAGTGCGCAGCACCAGCCGGTCCGATGCGCGTGGGCTTCTCGGGATGGACGACGGCCACGGCTTGCCCGTCTATCCCGGACCGGCCGATCTGCAGATGATCGTGTCCATCACGGCGCCAGGGGTACCGGACGCTTTGCTGCGCACGCTGGTCGAGGACAGCAACCGCTGCTCTCCCCTGACGGCCGCAATTCGAAATGCGTCGGACCTGCTCTTGCGCATCGAGGTTGGCGGCGACTGATGGACGCGCTGTCGGAGACCTTGCGGGTGGTGCGCCTGACCGGTGCGATCTTCATCAACGGGCGGTTCACTGCCCCCTGGTGCTACCAGTCACCGCGGGCAGACTCGGCCGCGCCGCTGCTGGAGCCGCTCGCCGAACAGGTGGTGATCTTCCATATGATCACCGAAGGCGAATGCTGGGCCGAACTCGCAGATACGCCGCCCGTGCACCTGATCGCCGGCGACGTCATCGTATTCACCCGGGGCGACGCGCACCGCATGGCATCCGCGCCCGGCCTCATGCCGGCCACGGGCGGGCGTCTGGACCAGGTGCTGGCACGCCGGCCGCGCCAGCTGTCTTACGGTGGCGGTGGAGCGGTGACGCGGCTAATCTGCGGCTATCTCGCCTGCGACCATCGCCTGGCCCGCCTGATGCTGGCCGGACTGCCGCCCCTAGTAAAGGTCAACGTGCGCGGCTCCAATGCCGGCGCCTGGCTGGAAGCCTCGGTCCGCTATGCACTGGCCGAGGCCCGCTCGCCCAGGCCCGGCGGCGCCGGTGTGCTGGCCAAGCTGGCCGAAGTGCTGTTCATCGAGGTGCTGCGGCTTCACATGAACGAGCGCGGCGATGGCCGCACCGGCTGGCTGGCAGGCGTGGGCGACCGAGTCGTCGGCGCTGCGCTGAACCTGCTTCACCGCAAGCCCGCCCATCCCTGGACGCTCGAAGAGCTGGCACGCGACGCCGGAACCTCGCGCTCGGTTCTGGCGGACCGTTTCCAGAAGCTGGTGGGCAGCTCGCCCATGCAGTACCTTGCGCAGTGGCGCATGCTGCTGGCATCGAACCTGCTGCGCCACAGCCACGCGCCATTGGCGCAAGTGGCGCAGGAGGTAGGCTACCAGACCGACACCGCGTTCAGCCGGGCATTCCACCGCGAGTTCGGATTGCCCCCGGCCGCTTGGCGGCGCGGCCAGCTGGCGGGGGCCACGGCATTGGAAAATGTGCCACCGCCCGCCACGGAAAACGCCCAGGCAGAAGCGGTTTAGGCCGGGTTCGGACAATCATGGGCGCACCGGTTACGGCCGGGCAGCCCGCGCACAGGTGTCGCACTTTGCAGTCACTATTCGGCGCGTATGGATTAAAACGCTGAAAGTCGCCCGAGTGGCAGGCGCACAACCCTGGCCTTCCGCCCTGTAAAGCACGTCGCTATGATGGTAAGTTTCCCTCTTAGCGGCACCGCCTTGAACTCCACCATAGACACCGAACACGCTGGCTTGTACCTAGCCAGTGCGCTGGCCGCCCAGCGCATCAGCATTCGCGGCGCGCGCACCCACAACCTCAAGAATATCGACCTCGACATTCCGCGCAACCAGCTGGTGGTCATTACCGGCCTAAGCGGTTCGGGCAAGTCGTCGCTCGCCTTTGACACGCTGTATGCCGAGGGCCAGCGCCGCTATGTCGAAAGCCTGTCGACCTATGCGCGGCAGTTTTTACAATTGATGGACAAGCCCGACGTGGACATGATCGAGGGCCTGTCGCCGGCGATTTCCATCGAGCAGAAAGCGACCTCGCACAACCCGCGCTCGACCGTCGGCACGGTGACCGAGATTCACGACTACCTGCGACTGCTGTTCGCCCGCGCCGGCACGCCTTTTTGCCCGGTGCACGATTTGCCGCTGCAGGCGCAAAGCGTCGCCGAGATGGTCGATGCGGTGCTGGCGTTGCCCGAGGACACCCGGCTGATGATCCTGGCGCCGGTAGCGCGCGAGCGCAAAGGCGAATTTGTCGATCTTTTCGAAGAGATGCAAGCCCAGGGTTATGTGCGTTTTCGGGTCGACGGGGCAACCTTTGAGTTTGACGCGCTGCCAAAGCTCAAAAAGACGGAAAAACACAATATTGACGTGGTGATTGACCGCGTCAAGGTGCGTTCCGACAGCGATCCGCTGCCAGCTGCGGGCACTGAGCCCGCAGTGGTGCCGCCGCCCGCACTGCGCCAGCGGCTGGCCGAAAGCTTTGAAGCGGCGCTGCGGCTGGCGGACGGCAGGGCGATTGCGCTGGAAATGGACACGGAAAAAGAGCACCTGTTCAGCGCCAAATTTTCCTGCCCTGTCTGCAACTATTCGCTCAGCGAGATGGAGCCGCGCCTTTTTTCCTTTAACTCACCCGTCGGCGCCTGCCCCTGCTGCGACGGCCTGGGCCACCGGGAATTTTTCGATCCGGCGCGGGTGGTGGCTTTCCCTTCCCTTAGCCTGGCTAGCGGCGCGGTCAAGGGCTGGGACCGGCGCAATGCCTATTACTTTTCCATGCTGGAGAGCCTGGCCAGCCACTACAAGTTTGACATCGACACAGCCTTTGAAGAGCTGCCCGAGAGCGTGCGCCAAGTGGTGCTGCACGGCTCGGGCGAGGAAGAGGTCAAGTTTAGCTACCTGATGGATTCGGGGCAAAGCGCCGGCAAGAAGGTCAACAAGAAGCACCCATTCGAAGGCATCATCACCAACTTCGAGCGACGCTACCGCGAGACCGACTCCGCCGTGGTGCGCGAAGAACTGGCCCGCTACCGCAGCGTGCAGCCCTGCCCCGACTGCGGCGGCACGCGCCTGCGGCTGGAGGCGCGCCATGTGTTTTTGGTAGGTACACCGCAGGGCGAAGACGCGGCCAGCCCCCGCAAGACCATCCACGAAATCAGCCACCTCACGCTACGCGAGAGTTTCAACTACTTCAGCACCCTGAGCATGCAGGGCGCCAAGGCCGAAATCGCCGCCAAGGTGGTGCGCGAGATCGGCCTGCGGCTAAAATTCCTCAATGATGTGGGCCTGAATTATTTGAGCCTGGACCGAAGCGCCGAAACGCTTTCGGGCGGCGAGTCGCAGCGCATCCGGCTGGCCAGTCAGATCGGCTCGGGCCTGACCGGCGTGATGTATGTGTTGGATGAGCCCAGCATCGGCCTGCACCAGCGCGACAACGACCGTCTGATCGGCACGCTCAAGCACCTGCGCGACATTGGCAACAGCGTGCTGGTGGTCGAGCATGACGAGGACATGATCCGCGCCGCCGACCACGTCATCGACATGGGGCCGGGCGCGGGCATTCACGGCGGCCGCGTGATGGCGCAGGGCACGTTCGAGCAGGTGCAGGCGAATCCGGATTCGCTGACCGGCAAGTACTTGGCGGGGACCTTGAAAATTGCGGTGCCGAAGCACCGCACGGCCTGGCTGCCCACCGTAAAAAACGCCCGCGCTTTCGACCGAAGCAAATCGCGCTTTGCACCCAGCCCGGCAGCCGAACGCCGCGCGGCGCGTGAAGCGGCTCACCAGGCCACGCTGGGCGACATGCAGGCGTTGCGCGTGATCAACGCCACCGGCCACAACCTGCAGGGCGTGAGCGTCGAATTTCCGGTCGGCCTGCTGACCTGCGTGACCGGCGTGTCGGGCTCGGGCAAGTCCACGCTGGTCAACGACACGCTGTACGCCGCCGTGGCCCGCACGCTGTACCGCGCGCACGAAGAGCCGGCGCCGCATGAAAGCATCGAGGGCATCGAGCATTTCGACAAGGTCATCAACGTCGACCAGTCGCCCATCGGCCGCACGCCGCGCAGCAACCCGGCGACCTATACCGGGCTGTTCACGCCGATCCGCGAGCTGATGGCCGAGATGAACACGGCGCGCGAGCGCGGCTACGGCGCCGGGCGCTTTTCTTTCAACGTCGCCGGCGGGCGCTGCGAGGCCTGCCAGGGCGACGGCATGGTCAAGGTGGAAATGCACTTTTTGCCCGACGTGTATGTGCCCTGCGACGTCTGCAAGGGCCAGCGCTACAACCGTGAAACGCTGGAGGTGCTGTACAAAGGAAAAAACATCGCGCAAATCCTCGACCTCACAGTCGAAGTCGCGGCCGAGTTCTTCAAAGCCGTGCCGACGCTTGCGCGCAAGCTGCACACACTGCTGGACGTTGGCCTGAGTTACATCAAGCTGGGCCAGGCGGCCACCACACTGTCGGGCGGAGAGGCGCAGCGCGTGAAGCTGGCGCTGGAATTGAGCAAACGCGACACCGGCCGCACGCTTTACATCCTGGACGAGCCGACCACCGGCCTGCACTTTGCCGACATCGACCTGCTGCTCAAGGTGCTGCACCAGCTGCGCGACGCAGGCAACACGATCGTGGTGATCGAGCACAACCTGGACGTCATCAAGACCGCCGACTGGGTGATTGACATGGGTCCGGAAGGCGGGGCCGGCGGCGGCCGGGTGGTAGGCGTGGGCACGCCCGAAGACATTGCCGCCAACCCGGACAGCCATACGGGTCATTACCTCGCGCGGCTGCTGTAACCGCTTGCGTCCGCCGGTGCGCATTTTTCGGCGGACGCTTGCCGGCGCGACGCGTACCCCGCTCCGGAGGGGTTTTTTTATAGCTGGCGGACTCAAGCTCGACGTGCCTTTTTGGATGTAGCGTTGCCCAGGAATGACCCGTCTTGCTGGATGATGGCGCGAAGGTCGGGTGGATCGGCCGACCGAATCATCGACTGCGATCCTCCCAGTCCACCCACGGCACATGACTGGCCTTGAGATAGCCACCCACGGCCTGACCGACCGTTGCAAAGAACCGGTTTTCGCCGAGCCTGGAGAGAAGGCCGAAACGCTTGAGCTTGTCTTTGACCGGATCCTTCATTTCAGCAAAGCACAGGTCAATGTTGGCGGCATGCAAGGTGTCATCAAGTTCTTGCAGCATGTCAGCGGCAGTGATGTCAACGCTGGTGACCGGCTCTGCGCTGACGACGAGCCAGCGCACGGGCGTTGGCGATGCCGCCACGGCGTCGAGAACGTGATCCCGAAACAGCTCGGCGTTGGCGAAAAACAGGGGCGCATCCCAGCGAAACAACACCAGTCCCGGGATGACGCGGGCATCTGGATATCGCGTGATGTCGTGGTAACCCTTGACGCTGTCGACCCGGCCCAGTACGGCGCAGTATGGGCGCCAGGCATCCCAAAGGAACTCGATGATGGCAATCACGATCGCCAGGCCGATGCCCTCGATAGCGCCGAGAACCGCAACGCCGGCCATGCAGCCGATGGACAGCCAGAACTCCCAGCGCTGGATGCGGTAAATGCGGCGCAGATCCTTGATCTCGATCAGGGCGATAGCCGAGGCAATCACCACTGCGGCCAGTGTGGCGATGGGCAGGTTCTTGAGCAGGCTTGGTGCCACCATCAACAGACCGGCCACAGCAAGTGCCCCGACGACTCCCGCCAGCTGGGTCTTGGCCCCGGCGGCCTCGGCGACCGGTGTGCGTGAAGCGCTCGCGCTGATCGGAAAGCCCTGAAAAACGCCGACGACCAGGTTCGCCACCCCCAGACCCACCATCTCCTGATTCGGATCGACGACGGAGCCTGCGCGCGCGGCATAAACGCGCGAGAGCACGCTGGTGTCAGCGAAGGACACCAGCGCAACAGCCACTCCGCCCAGCAGCACCGGGACGATGTCGGCCGAAGTAATCAAAGGAAAAGCCAGGGCCGGCAAACCCTGGGGGAGTGAGCCGAGGACCGATAAGCCGGCACGCGTGGCAAGGTCCAGGACGGCGGTTGTGACGGTCGCGCCCACCACGGCAATGAGCACACCCGGCAGGCGTTTGCTGCGCCTGAGCAACAGAATCACGGTGAGCGTGCCTGCGCCGAGCAGCAACGCTGTCCAGTTGGTATTACCGGCGCTCACTGCATGAATAAGCGCCAGGGATTTGTCCAGCACACCGTCGCCCTTGATCGAAAAACCGAAAAGCGCAGGCAATTGGCTGACTATCACGGTCAGCGCGATGCCATTCATATAACCGTAGCGAATGGGCTTGGAAAGCAGTTCGGTGACAAAGCCCAGACGTGCCGATCCAGCCACGATGCACAAGATTCCCGAGACTACCGCCATCATCCCCGCCAACGCCAGCGCGCGCTGCGGATCACCCGCAGACAGCGGCAGCACGACGCCCAGGATAAGGGCGACGAGCGAGGAATCCGGGCCGAGCACGAGTACCCGGCTTGGCCCGAACAGCGCGTAGGCCAGCAGCCCGAAGATGGTCGCATACAAACCGGAAATGGCCGGCAAACCAGACGCAACCGCGTACGCAATGCCGACCGGCACCAGCACGGTGGTCAACACCAGACCGGCCACGAGATCATGGCGCAGCCATGCAACCTCGTATTGGCGCAAGGCCAGCAAGCCCGGCAGCCAGCGCAGCCAGCCGGTCGCCCTCCCGGCGCGTATCAGGCGGGCGGGTTCAAGCGGTGCCAGGGAAGGCGTCGAGTCGCTCATGAAATCTGCCGGACTTTGAAGGTGAGAGCGCAAGTGTAGGCGCCGGTCCACTTTTTCCCCTTGTGCCAAGAATTTTTCTGATCCTCGTTTTAGTCCGGAGGATTCCACCAACGCCACATCTCAAAGTCACCGCGCATTGCCCGCTAACCGGTCCGCGTCAAAGGCAATTTTTGCCATGCCCGCAAAAATCCGTGCACAGAGCACCGGATGCGGGCATGATTCCTGCAGGCGCTCAGCCCATGCGGACAGGATCTGCCCAGCTGCATCCAGGAACCACTTCACCAAGATAAGGAATTCATTTTGAAATACCAGTCTTTGCCCCTCTCGCGTCGCCTGCTGTGTGCCACTGGAGCCGCCGTTCTGCTGCTGTGCCACGGCGCATCCGCACTAGCAGCAACACCTAAAGACACGCTGGTCATTGCCTTCGGTTTTGACGACATCATCACGATGGACCCAGCCGAGGCTTTCGAGCTGTCGGCTGGCGAAATCATGGGCAACACCTATGACCGGCTGGTGCGGCTCGACGTCAGCGACCCATCCAAGCTGATTGGCGATGTCGCCAAGTCCTGGACCGTGTCGCCAGACGGCAGGACCTACATTTTTGAGCTCAAACCCGGTCTGAAGTTTGCCTCCGGTAACCCGCTCACGGCCGAAGAAGTGGCTTACTCGCTGCAGCGGGCGGTGAGTCTGGACAAATCACCGGCCTTCATCCTCACGCAGTTCGGTTTTACCAAAGACAACGTGAAGGACAAGATCAAGGCGACCGGGCCCTTGAGCCTCACGATTGAAACCGACAAGGCTTTCGCGCCCACCTTTGTGCTCAACTGCCTGACCGCCAACATCGCGGCCATTGTTGACAAGAAGCTGCTGATGTCCAAGGAGTTGAACGGCGACTGGGGTTATGGCTGGCTGAAGACCCACTATGCCGGCTCTGGCCCCATGAAGCTGCGCGAATGGCGTGCCAACGAAATCGTGGCGCTGGAGCGCAACGACAGCTACTACGGCGACAAACCCAAACTGGCCCGGGTGATTTACCGCCATGTGAAGGAAGCCGCCACCCAGCGCCTGCTGCTGGAAAAAGGTGATATCGATATCGCCCGCAACCTGAGCCCGCAAGACATTGCCGCGCTGACGGGCAACAAGGACGTCAAGATCACATCGACACCCAAGGGCACGGTTTACTACATCAGCCTGAACCAGAAAAATGCCACACTGGCTAAACCCGAGGTGCGCGAGGCCATTAAATGGCTGATCGACTATTCGGCCATCGGCGACACGCTGATCAAGAACATTGGCGTGGTTCACCAGAATTTCCTGCCCATCGGCCTGCTCGGTGCCAGCACGGAGAATCCCTACAAGCTCGACGTCGACAAGGCGAAAGCGCTGCTGGCCAAGGCCGGTGTGCCCAATGGCTTCAAGGTGACGATTGACATGCGAACCATCCAGCCGGTGCAGGGCATTGTCGAAGCCTTCCAGCAGACCGCCAAGCGCGCCGGCATCGAAGTTGAAATCGTTCCCGGCGACGGCAAGCAGACGCTGACCAAATACCGCGCCCGAACCCACGACATGTACATCGGCCAGTGGGGCGCCGACTACTGGGATCCGCACTCCAATGCCGACACCTTCACACGCAATCCCGACAACGGCGACGATGCCAAGGCGAAGCCGCTGGCCTGGCGCAATGCCTGGGCGATTCCCGATCTGACCAAAAAATCGGACGCCGCCGTGCTGGAGCGCGACGCCGGTAAACGCAAGGCGATGTATGAAGAGTTGCAGGCCGAGTTCCGCAAAACCAGCCCCTTTGTCATGCTTTACCAGCAGACCGAAGTGGCGGCTTACCGCAATAACGTCGACGGCCTGAAGCTGGGCCCGACGTTTGATACCAACTACATGTTCCGGGTGTCCAAGCGCTAATGCGGAACCGGGGAAATACCGGCTTTGGAAGTTTCTGATCCACTCGCCGCAGGCAGCGCGCGGGCGGGGGCCGTCACTATGCGGACCACTGGCGCGCGCCTGACGCGGCAGCTGAATGCAACCGCACGTTTCGCGCTGGTGATCCTGCTGACCTACCTGGGCCTGCTCGCCGTCACATTTTTCATTGGCCGGGTGATTCCGGTGGACCCGGTGCTGGCCATGGTCGGCGACAGTGCGCCCGCGCATGTGGTGGCCCGCGCGCGCGAAGAAATGGGACTGAACAAACCGCTCTACCAGCAGTTTTACATGTACCTCGGCAAGGTGCTCAAGGGTGACTTTGGCACCTCGGTGCTGACGGCCAACCCGGTGATGCAGGACATACGCCGCGCCTTCCCGGCGACGCTGGAGCTGGCCAGCCTGGGCATCCTGCTGGGTGCCGGCCTGGGCGTGCCGCTGGGCGTGTGGGCGGCGGTGCGGCGCGGCAAGTTGGTTGACCAAGTCGTACGCGTCATCGGCCTGGTCGGTTATTCGGTGCCGATTTTCTGGCTGGGACTGATGGCGCTGCTGGTGTTTTATGTCCGCCTGGGATGGGTCGCCGGGCCCGGGCGCATTGATGTGAGTTACGAATTCACGCTGGTGCAGGTGACCGGCCTGCTGCTCGTGGACACTGCCATGGCCAGCGAATGGGAGGCCTTTGGCAATGCCCTGTCGCACCTGATTCTGCCGGCATCGCTGCTGGGCTATTTTTCACTGGCCTACATCAGCCGCATGACACGCTCTTTCATGCTCAATGAACTGGCGCAGGAATACGTGGTCGCCGCGCGGGCCAAGGGCCTGTCGGAGGCCCGCATCATCTGGCGCCATGCGCTGCGCAATGCCATGGTGCCGCTGGTGACCGTCATCGCGCTGTCGTATGCCGGCCTGCTCGAAGGTTCGGTTCTGACCGAAACCGTTTTTGCCTGGCCCGGACTGGGGCTGTACATCACCAATTCACTACAAAACGCCGACATGAACGCGGTGTTGGGCGGCACCATCGTGGTGGGTTCCATTTTTATCGGCCTGAACCTGCTGTCTGACTTGCTCTACAAAGTGCTGGACCCAAGGACACGCACGCGATGACCGATACGATGCTTTCAAAACCCGAAAGCCTGCCCGCGCGCAGCGACGAGCCGTCCCTGGCAAGCGCAGCCTCGCCGGATGGCAAAGAGCCAAACGCAGTGGACGAACGTGAGGGCCACGGCCGCCGCGCCGGGCCGCCCCAAGCAAGGCCAGCCCCCTCGGGGGGCAAAGAGCCACACGCAGTGGGCGAACGTGGGGGCCTTGTTGCCTGGCTGATATCTGACCGGCCGCTGTCGCGCCGCCAGGCAGCGCTGGGGCGGGCTTACGGCGCATGCCGCACCTTTTCACGCAACCGCCTTGCCATGGTCGGCCTGGTCATTGTGGTGGCGCTGGTTTTGGTTGCGCTGTTTGCCGACCTGCTGTCGCCCTATTCGGCCTACATCGGCGACCTGCGCACCACGCGGCTGCTGCAACCGTCATGGGCCCACTGGATGGGCACGGATGACCAGGGCCGCGATATCCTTTCGCGACTGATCCAGGGCTCCCGCATCACGCTCTTTGTGGTGGTGCTGGTGGCGGTACTGGCCGCACCGATCGGCCTGGTGGTTGGCACTGTGGCCGGCTATGCCGGCGGTCTGGTCGACGCCACCCTGATGCGCATCACCGATATTTTTCTGGCCTTTCCACGGCTGATCCTGGCGCTGGCCTTTGTCGCCGCGCTCGGCCCCGGCATCGAAAACGCGGTGATTGCGATTGCCATCACCTCTTGGCCGCCCTATGCCCGGCTGGCGCGCGCCGAGACGCTGACGATACGGCAGACCGACTACATCGCGGCCGTACAGCTGCTGGGAGCGTCGCCGTGGCGCGTCGTGCTGCGCCACATCATGCCGCTGTGCGTTTCGTCAGTCATCGTGCGGGTGACACTCGACATGGCGGGCATCATCCTGACGGCGGCCGGCCTGGGCTTTCTGGGCCTGGGCGCGCAACCGCCCATGCCCGAGTGGGGCGCGATGATTGCCAACGGCCGGCTCTATGTGCTCGACCAGTGGTGGGTGGCGGCGGCACCGGGCGCGGCAATCTTCATCGTCAGCCTGGCCTTCAACCTGCTGGGCGATGGCTTGCGTGATGCGCTGGATCCGAAAGCCGCCAGATGAATACGAATCCTCTTCTGGTCGTTGAGGACTTGCGGGTGGCCTTCCCGGGGCGCGATGGCAGCATGACTGACGCGGTGCGGGGCGTGTCCTTCACGCTGGGCCGCGAGCGGCTCGGCATTGTCGGCGAGTCAGGCTCGGGCAAATCGCAAACCGGTCGCGCTATTCTGGGGCTGACCGCCCCTGAAGGACGCATCAGCGCCAAACGGCTCGAATTCAACGGAGTCGATCTGCTTCATTGCCCAGCGCATCAGCGGCGCGCGCTGCGCGGCGGGCGCATTGCCATGGTGTTGCAAGACCCGAAATTTTCGCTCAACCCGGTCATGACGATTGGCGCGCAGATTGTGGAAACGCTGCGCGCGCACACGCCGGTGTCGGCGCGCGAGGCCAGG
Organism: Polaromonas sp.; assembly: GCF_012927415.1. Lineage (GTDB taxonomy): Bacteria > Pseudomonadota > Gammaproteobacteria > Burkholderiales > Burkholderiaceae_C > Polaromonas. Next base: position 15,113 of record NZ_JABBPF010000085.1, read on the forward strand.
GCGCGTGCGCTGGCCGCACTTGAGTCGGTCCGCATCGACAACCCCGAGCGGGTCTACAAGCTGTATCCGCACGAAGTGTCGGGCGGCATGGGCCAGCGCGCCATGATTGCGATGATGTTGATTGCCGACCCCGATATTCTGATTGCCGACGAGCCGACCTCGGCGCTCGATGTGACGGTGCAGCTGCAGGTGCTGTCCATCCTTGATGCGCTGGTGGTGGAACGCGGCATGGGATTGATCCTGGTATCGCATGACCTGCGGCTGGTGTCCTCGTTTTGCGACCGCATCCTGGTGATGTATGCCGGCCGGGTGGTCGAGGAACTGGCAGCGGGTGGACTGACCCACGCCCAACACCCCTACACGCGCGGCCTGATGGCTTGTTTGCCGCAACTGGGCACCTCGACGCATCCGCTGCCGACGCTGGACCGGCAGCTGGAGTGGGCAACATGACGAGCAGCCATGCACTGGGGCTGGACGTCCAGCGGCTGCGCGTCAGTTTTGACGGCTTTGTCGCCGTGGCAGACACTTCTTTTAGTGTCCGTCCGGGCGAAAGCTTCGGCATCGTGGGCGAATCTGGCTCGGGCAAATCAACGGTGCTGCGCGCCATCTGTGGCCTGGCGCTGAAAGAGTCGGGTACGGTGCAGCTGACAGGCCCGGACGAGACGCCGGCAACGCTGGCTGCGACCGGCAGCAAGACCTTTCGCCGCCGGGTACAAATGGTTTTTCAGGACCCTTACGGTTCCCTGCATCCGCGGCAAACCGTGGACCGCCTGCTGGCCGAGCCACTCGCCATTCACGCCATCGATGACGCTGAAACGCGCATTGAGCGCGCGCTGGATGAAGTCGGGCTGGGCAGCGGCTTTCGCTTTCGCTACCCGCACCAGCTGTCGGGCGGGCAGCGCCAGCGCATCGCCATTGCGCGGGCACTGATCCTGGAGCCGCAGATTTTGCTGCTCGACGAACCCACTTCGGCGCTCGATGCGTCGGTGCAGGCGGAGGTGCTGAACCTGCTCGAAGAACTGCGCCGCCGCCGCAACCTCACCTTCATCATGGTCAGTCACGACCTGGCCGTGGTCACGCACCTGTGTGAGCGTCTGATGGTGATGCAGCGCGGCCAGACCGTGGAGTTGCTGGCGGCTGCAGACCTGGCTGCGCGACGCGTCGCAGACCCCTACACACTCAGCCTGATGCAGGCATCAGCGGGATTCCGGCGCCGGCCGGAGGTCGCGTGAGGCCCCGGAGCAACCTAAAAAACGGATCCTGACACCATGATCAACTGGGAAGCCCACGCCTGCCTGCCGCTGCACCCCCAAGCCGATTTTTCACCGCTGGACCGCCTGCGCGAAGCCGGCGTCAACTACGTGTCGATCAATGTCGGCATGGACATGAATCCGGTATCGCAGATCCTGTCGGTGCTGGCGGCCTTCCGCGCCAACATCGCCGCGCAGCCGGGTCGATTCCGGTTGGCCAGCAGCGTGACAGATATTGAAAAAGCCGCCGCCACCGGCGTGCTGGCTATCGGCTTTGACCTGGAGGGCGCAATGCCACTGCTGGAGCAACCAGACATGCTGGCGCTGTACCGTGACCTGGGCGTGCGCCAGATTCACTTTGCCTATAACCGCAACAACAGCGTGGCGGACGGTTGCCACGATGTGGAGCGCGGCCTCACGCCGCTCGGCCGGCGCATGGTGGAGGCGGTGAACCAGGCCGGCTTGCTGATGGATTGCTCGCATACCGGCAGGCGCTGCAGCCTGGACATCATGGCGGCATCAAGCCAGCCCGTCATCTTCAGCCACGCCAACCCACTGGCCCTCGTCGGGCACGGGCGCAACATCAGCGACGAACAGATACGGGCCTGCGCGGCCACCGGCGGCGTGGTCTGCGTCTCGGGCGTGTCGGCCTTTCTCGGCACACGCACGCCCACGGCTGACGATGTGGCGCGCCATGCAGCCTACATCGCCGGCTTGGTGGGCGTACAGCACGCAGGCATCGGGCTGGACATCAGCTTTCGCCAGGATGAGCTCAATGACAACCCGCCGGGCGACTACGACCCGAAATACTGGTGGCCCGGCTCGGCCGGCTACAACCATGCGATTGAGCCCATGACTTATACGCCGGTAGCAAGCTGGCAGCTGCTGGCCCAAGCGCTTCATGGCGTAGGCATGTCGGCTGGCGAAGCGGCTTGCGTCATGGGCGCCAACATGGTCCGCGTGGCGAGGCAAGTCTGGCGTCCGGTCGATACCGAACCCCGTTACTGACGCGCCGGCGCGTACTCAGGCCTGACAGCTTGCCGCTTGCGGCTAGCCGAAGCTTGTGTCAAAGTGAACCGACGCCAGTCTTGATGAAATCACTCAACCGACTCCCGGAGCCCTTCATGTCATCTATTACCCTGCGCTTTCTGTCTGAACCTGGCACTGTCAACTTTGGCGGCAAGGTGCATGGCGGCACGGTCATGAAGTGGATCGACGAAGCGGGCTATGCCTGCGCCACCCGCTGGGCCAAACGCTACTGTGTCACGGTGTCGGTCGGTAACCTGCGTTTTCAGCGCCCCATCCTGATCGGCGCCTTGGTGGAGGTGGAGGCGCGACTTGCCTACACCGGCCATACCAGCATGAACATTGCCGTGGAAGTGCGTAGCGGCGACCTCATGACGGGAGAGATGGAAGTCGTTACCGAATGCCTGGTGGTCTTCGTCGCCCTTGACCAGGACGGCAAAGCGCTCCCGGCACCATCCTGGCTACCCGAAACGCCCGGCGACATGGCCTTGTCGCAACGCGTCAAGGCCCACGTCGAAGCTGCCCGACTGCTGCCGTAAGGCGTTCAGGCAGTCTGCCCGGGCATTAAAAACCTATGAAAGAAAAGAAGGCGGCGCCGCAGGTCGGCCGTTTTTAGCGCCGGCCCAGTATCAGCCCCACCAGCACGCCGATACCTGCGGCAACACCGATGGCCGTCCAGGGCGACTCATGCACGTAGTCGTCCGTGGCGCGGGCCGCAGCCCTGGTCTTGTCGACAAGCAGGACTTCGGCATCGGCCAGGCGTGATTTCGCTTCACGCAGGCGGCGCTGGATGCGCTCACGCAGCCCGGCCATCTTTTCACCCACCTGGTCTGCCGTCGCCGAGAGCAGTTCTTCGGCATCCGATATCTCCGAACGGATCGCAGAAACCAGACGTTCCTGCGTCTTGACAATAGCTTGGCCGGCCTTGGACATGATGAAACTTTCAAAAAAATGGATTAACCCGAAAACAAGGTTAGCAGATTCACTGCCTCCACCGTGCCAGACCCGCGTAGGCTGGCGGCGCTTGGTGAATAATCCGCAAGGCGATCGTCGCACTTCCAGCGTCGCCCGCTTTACCAAGCTCTTCACCATGCCTTTGACCCACCCGAGCGTGCGCCCCTGCCAGAACGCATTGCCTCCCTGCTGCGGCGGGGCATTGTGAGCGATACCCGCCTGAGTGGTCGGGACCTGGCCGCCGCCCTGGCCGTGGTGGTGGTGTGGGGCGTCAATTTCGTCGCGATGAAATTTGCCCTGCGCGACTTCACGCCCTTCCAGCTTGGCGCTGCACGTTATATCTTTGTCGTGCTGCCGCTCGCGCTTTTTATCCGGCCGCCGGGCGTACCGTGGAAGTGGGTCGTGCTTTATGGATTTTTCCAGGGTGTCGGGCAGTTTGGCCTCATGTTCGTTGCCCTGAAAGTGGGCATGACGGCGGCACTGGCTTCGGTGTTGCTGCAGACACAGGTCTTCTTTACTGCTTTGTTCGGCTTTGTGCTGCTGCACGAGCGCGCCAGCCGCCAGTTGCAGGCCGGCATGGTACTGGCTGCACTGGGTTTGTCATGTTTCGCGATCAACTACCTCAACCCCGGTGCCGGCAGCGGCAGTACCACCCTCGCGGGTTTTGTGCTTACCCTGTGCTCGGCCGCCATGTGGTCGGCGTCCAACATCGTGGCGCGGCGTGTGCAGAAAGTGGCCGGTAACTATTCGGCCATCGCCTTTGTGGTCTGGAGCGGCCTGGTCGCCATACCGCCTTTCGTGACGCTGTCATTGGTGTTCGATCCCGAAGCCGCACGGTGGCAGTGGCAACAGGCGGGCTGGACCAGCTGGCTGTCGGCAGCCTATCTTGGCTGGGTGGCGACCATCGTGGGCTACGGCCTGTGGACCGGACTGCTCAAGCGCCACCCCGCCAACCGCGTGGCCCCCTTCAGTCTGGGTGTGCCGATTGTGGGTCTGGGCGCGGGCATGCTGGTGCTGGGCGAGGTGATCACGCCCTGGCAGTGGGGTGGCATCGCGCTGGTGGTGGCCGCGCTGGCGTGCGTCATGCTGGGCGGGCTGATGAACCGGCGCTGAAGCTGCTTGAAAACCGCCTGGCGGTTTCGACTCGAAGGCCCCCTCTGCCCAGTACCAAATATTTTTCGCCGCCGGCTCATCAGCCAGGCAGCCTGCGAAAAATTCCAGCGTGATGCACCCAGCGGGCACAGCGGGGGAACGGTCAGCATTTTGAAATGATCCATCAGTCTTTCCGGACCGTGCCCCAGCTGATGCACGGTCATCATGTTCAGCACCTGCAGCATGCCCGCCTGAATCCCGCTGAAACTGCCACGGCCGCCAAATTCAAAGGACAAAGGCGGTCTTGTCAGTTTCCCTGGGACCCTTGCGCGACTCCAGCTTGCCGCTGCCTTTTCGGCAGGCTGCAGATCAGTCATCCCATTTGCAGCGAGCCCTCAACACCGGCGGATGCCCTGGCAGCGGGGTGGCGTGGCGAAATGCCCACCAGGGTAGTGCCACCGCCCGGGCTTTGAAGAAAGCAGGGTTTAGTCCACCATTTTCGGTCATAGTTTGCTATTTATTTAATAGCAAACAGCAAATAGCGAGTAACAAATAGCGAAGAGGCAAGCGCTTGCCCCGTCTGACGTTCAGAGCATGAAACCCAGGTCTCTCGGGTAGTCAGGCCGGCCAGCTGGCGCGCCAAAGCGCCTCAGGTTGGGCAAAATACCGTCAAGTTCGTTATCGGCCACGCCAAACCACTTCGCCAGCGTGGCGGCGTACTGGTCTACCGATGTGCTGGGCAGCAGCCGGCCCTGTCCGACATGCCACTGGTCCTGCGCCGCGCCTGTGTTGCCGACGCTGACGGGCGGCGGCGTGCCATAAAAAGCCTTACCCCTGACGGCACCACCGACCATCATGTGGTGGCTGCCCCAGCCATGGTCCGAGCCATCGCCGTTGGAGGCCAGCGTGCGGCCGAAGTCTGACGCGGTAAAGGCCGTCACCTTGTTGGCAACACCCAGCTCAGCCGTGGCGGCGTAAAACGCGGCCAGCGCCTCACTCACCTTGCCCAGCAGCGCCGGGTGCTGGGAGATGAGGTTGTCGTGCAGGTCAAAGCCGCCGATGGAGACCATGAAGACCTGGCGTCTGGTGCCCAGCGCGTTGCGCGCACCAATCAGGC
>NZ_JABBPF010000086.1 GCF_012927415.1 Polaromonas sp.
CGGGTTGTAGGGGATTTTCGGGTTGATGGCGGGGTTGGCCGCAGTCGTCGACACGGTCGCCATGCCGAGCGAATAGCCATCCGGTGTGGCGCGGGCAGTTTCGGTCGCGCCAATCACACCACCACCGCCGGCCTTGTTTTCAATAACAACGACCTGGCCCAGCGCCTTGCCCAGGGGTTCCGCAATGACGCGGCCGATGATGTCGGTGGTGCCGCCCGGCGCAAATGGTATTTGCAGCTTGACAACCTTGCTGGGGTAGCCCTGCGCCAGGGCAGATGAGGTAGCCGCACTCAAGGCGAGCGCGGACAGGGCAAACAGATGACGGCGTTGCATATTCAATTCCTTGCGATGAGTCCAATAGGGATCGTATACGCTCGCGGCGCTCCTGCCACTTGTGGATTACGATAAGTGCCTGTTTGCGATCCATCCGGGCAAACCCGGATTTTTTACGGTTATTCTTGACCCGTGAATTATGCGCAACTTCTTTTTCCGGACTTCTCGCTGATTCTTTGCGGCTACCTCGTCTGCCGCTACACGGCCCTGAACCGTACCGTTTGGGAGCAGGTCGAAAGCCTGGTTTATTACTTCCTGTTTCCGGTCTTGCTGTTCCAGTCGATTGTCAAAAGCCCGCTTGATTTCGGCGCCACATCCAGTCTGATCAGTTCGGGCTTGCTGCTGGGCGTGGCGGGCATCGCATTGGCCTACAGCCTGCCGTATCTGCCCTGGCTGCGCCGGAATATCAATGCGCGCGATCATGCGGCCAGTGCCCAGGTGGCCTTTCGGTTTAACTCGTTCATCGGCCTGGCGTTGGCCGAACGGCTGGGCGGCAGCCAGGGCCTGCAGTTGTTTGCGGTGCTGATCGGCGTCTGCGTGCCGCTTTCCAATGTGGCCGCGGTGTGGCCCATGGCCAGACACGCCGGGCGTGGCTTCCTGCGCGAACTGCTGCGCAACCCGCTGATCCTCGCCACGGCGACCGGCCTGGTGGCCAACCTGCTTGGTTTTGCTCTGCCCGGCTGGACCCAGCCCACGCTGACGCGCATCGGCGCGGCGGCGATTGCGCTGGGCCTGATGGCCGCCGGTGCCGGCATGCAGTTTGGCCATCTGTCGCAGGCCAAAACACTGGCCGTCGCGGTGCTGTCGATACGGCATTTTTTCCTGCCTCTCGTGGCGCTGGGACTGAGCCTGCTGTTTGGCCTTTCGGCCGTGCAGGCCACACTCCTGCTGGCGTTTTCCGCGCTGCCCACCGCGTCCAGCGCTTATGTGCTGGCGGCGCGCATGGGCTACAACGGCGGCTACGTAGCCGGCCTGGTCACCCTGTCAACCCTGCTCGGCATGCTGAGTTTGCCGTTTGCACTCGGCCTGCTGGCGTAAATTCGCGGCGCGGCAAGTCCGTTTTTCAGAACAGATGCAATAGGCTTTTGCTATACTTTTAGTAGCAAACTATAACCGTATTAATTGGACGTGAGGCCAGTTTTATTGAAAATACGGAAATTGCGGGTGCCATGGCAAGCCGATGGCGCACTCAAGGCGAAAGCGCCCAAAGCACATGCTCGCGTACCAGTTCGGCCGGATGATCCGCGCGCGCCTGCAAGCTCGCCCGTATCGCCGCATCGTCGACCAGCCCGCCGCGCAAGGCGTTGCCCATGGCGACGGCAATATTGCGCAGCCAGCGTTCGTGGCCAATGCGGCGAATCGGTCCGCCTTCAGTGAAGCGCAAAAACTCTTCTTCACTCCAGGAAAAAAGGGTCACCAGCTGCTGCCCGCCAAGACCGCGCCGTTCATCAAAGTCAGGCAGGGCGCTGCGCTGGGCGAACTTGTTCCAGGGGCAAATCAGCTGACAGTCGTCACAGCCGTAAATCCGGTTGCCCATGAGCGGCCTGAGCTCCAGCGGAATCGGCCCGGCGTGCTCAATAGTCAGATAGGAAATGCAGCGCCGCGCATCGAGTTTGTACGGCGCAATGATGGCCCGCGTCGGGCAAACGTCGATGCAGGAATGGCAGCTGCCGCAATGCGGCGTCACTGGCGCGCTCGGCGGCAGGGCAATGTCCACGTAGATTTCGCCCAGAAAGAACATCGAGCCCGCTTCACGATTCAGCAGCAGCGTGTGTTTACCGCGCCAGCCCTGGCCGCTACGCGCGGCCAGTTCGGCTTCAAGCACCGGGGCCGAATCGGTAAAGGCGCGGTGTCCCAGTTGCGTCACCTGTTCGCCAATCCGCTCACTGAGCTTTTGCAGCCGGCCCCGCATCACCTTGTGGTAGTCGCGCCCCCGGGCATACACAGAAACAATGCCTTCGGCGGGCCGCTCGAGGCGGCTCAGTTCCATGGCCTGCCAATCGCCCGGCCTGGCCGGCGTGGACGCCGGCAAATAGTCCATGCGTGCCGTAATGACGCTGACGGTGCCGGGAATCAGCTCCGCCGGGCGGGCCCGCTTGAGCCCGTGTGCCGCCATGTAATGCATGTCACCATGAAAACCAGCGGCCAGCCAGGCCGATAATCCAGCTTCGGCCGACGACAGGTCAACACCGGCGATGCCAATTTGCGAAAATCCAAGCTCGCGCGCCCAAGTCTGAATTTGAGAAACGAGATGATGACTGTTCAAATGATTGCTGATAAGCACCCGTTGATTGTAAAAAACATGGTCTGGCGCGATGAGGCTGCGACCCAATCGTTTGCGCAGTCGCTGGCGCGCCAGCCGGCGATCGGCCGCGCCCTGATTGAGTTGCAGGGTGATCTGGGGGCCGGCAAAACGACGTTTGCGCGCCACCTGCTCAAAAGCATGGGCGTCGAAGGCCGAATAAAAAGCCCCACGTATGCGGTGGTGGAAGCTTACACGGTAGCTGCACCGGCGCTCGAGTCAGGTCACAATCCAGTGGTGTCCATCTGGCACTTCGATTTTTACCGTTTCAACGACCCACGCGAGTGGGAAGAAGCTGGCTTTCGCGAACTATTCGCCAGCCCCGGGCTCAAGTTGGTCGAGTGGCCCGAAAAGGCCACAGGTCATTTGCCACAGCCCGACCTTGTGATTGATATTGACATGCTCGCCAACGAATCGCGCTCCATCACGCTGAAGGCCTACACCCCCACCGGGGCTGAGCTGCTGGCATGAAAAAACAGGTTTCCCGACCATCCGTCAGCCGCCGCGCTGCCTTGCAAATGGGCAGCGTGCTGTTACTGTTGGGCGTGCAGCATATTGCTCGCGGCGCCACGATTTTGGCGGTGCGCGTCTGGCCCTCCAAAGACTACACACGGCTCACCATCGAATCCGATGTGGAAATCAAGGCCCGCCAGTTCTTCATCCCGGAGCCGCCACGCCTGGCCGTCGACATTGAGGGTATAGATCTGATTCCAGCCTTGCGCGAGCTGGTGGCCAAGGTCAAATCGGACGACCCGAACATCTCGGGCATTCGCGTCGGCCAGAATTCACCTGGGGTGGTGCGGCTGGTGATGGATCTTAAAAAGCCGATGCTGCCCCAAGTCTTCATCTTGCGTCCGGTTGCGGCTTATCAGTACCGGTTGGTGTTTGATCTTTACCCGGCCCAGGCGGCAGACCCGCTGGAAGCGCTGATTGCCGAACGGCTGTCGGGCAGCGCGCCGGAAGCCGTCAGCACTGCTGCCCCGGGCGCAGAGGTCGACCCGCTTGGCAACCTGATGGCGCGGCAATCCGGCAAAGCGAATGGGGGCACGGCAACCAGCGCCAGTCAGGCGCCCGGCAGCAAGCCGGCGGCCACGCCCGCGCCCGAAAAGGCCCAGCCGCCGGTCGCGATCACACCCCCCTTTCTGGCAGAAGCCGCGCCGTTTCCCAAAGGCCGTTCAGGACCCGGGGCAGAAGGCAAAACCGACCGGCTGGTCATCGTCGCACTGGACCCAGGCCATGGCGGCGAAGACCCCGGTGCGGTCGGCCCCGGTGGCACGCGGGAAAAAGATGTGGTGCTGCAGATTGCGCACCGCCTGCGCGACCGCATCAACCAGCAGCCCAATATGCGCGCCTACCTGACGCGTGATGCCGATTTTTTCGTGCCGCTTCATATCCGTGTGCAAAAGGCGCGCCGCGTGCAAGCCGACCTCTTCATCAGCATTCATGCAGACGCGTTCTTTACAGCCAGGCCGCAAGGCGCTAGCGTTTTTGCATTGAGCGAAAAAGGAGCCTCGAGCAGCGCCGCGCGCTGGATTGCCGACAAGGAAAACTCGGCCGACCTGGTCGGCGGCATCAACGTCAAGGCCAAGGACGCGCAGGTTCAAAAAGCGTTGTTTGACATGAGCACCGCGGCGCAAATCAAGGACAGCGTGAAACTGGGCAGCGCCATGCTGGGCGAAATCGGCAATGTCGGAAAACTTCACAAGCCCCGGGTCGAGCAGGCCAGCTTCGCGGTGCTGAAGGCACCCGACATTCCCAGCGTGCTGGTGGAAACCGCCTTCATCAGCAACCCCGACGAAGAAGCCCGACTGCGCAGCGATGAGTACCAGATCCAGCTCGCCGACGCGCTGATGCGTGGCATCTCGCAATATTTCTCCAAAAATCCGCCGCTGGCGCGCAATCGTGCGCTTTAGTTCCCCGCAGGACGGCCACAAGCCGACGGCTAGCAGTGGCATCCTCCTACATGCACGATCCAATACCGGGTATTACAATCAAATGACAGGCAGCGCCGGCCCTTCACGCCGTGGATGCAGCTGGCGAAAGAGCCTGAATCTCCCGAAAAAGGTGACTCTTATGAATACAAAAGTTTTGATCTCCGTGGCTGCTGCGTCCCTTATCGCACTCACTGCTTGCGGAACCAATCCAAGCAATGCGCAAATCGGCACCGCCACTGGCGCAGTGCTTGGAGGCGTGGCCGGCAGCGCAATCTCCGGCGGCAGCACGCTGGGCACGGTGGGTGGCGCCGCTGCAGGTGCGTTGATCGGCAACGAAGTCGGCAAAAAACGCTGATCGGGCTGGTTGACCTACCCTTTGTGATCAAGTCAAATCGGGCAAATCAGTGAGTTGACAATCAACTTGCTGTCATACAAATAAAGACGACTGCTGAATTTCAGCACTCGTCTTTTTTTAATGACTCGTCGATATGGATGCTCACGTTGTAAACCCAGTTCAAGCCGCCCGGCCGGGTTAAAAAAGGTGAGTCGGGCGCCTCGGCCTTGATCACGCCCTGCCCGTTCGGTTTTTCTTCTCGGCGCGTCACAGGCCGAAGATGACAAACCAGGTGCGCAGCAAATTAGCGTGATACGGGTCCCTGATATTCTCCATCATGAGCTTAGCGTTTCCGGGAATGCGCTGACGGTTGCGACCCGGCAACCTTCGCTCGCGCGCACCCTCGGGCTCTTTGAAGCTGCGGTCCCGCCATTGCATGCCGTGCGGGACCAACGGGTCCTCCAGCGGCTTGATGTCTTCGCTGAAAGTGGCAAACACCAGGCCCTGCAGCAGCGAGGTTTATGCGGACGGCGCATCCCGACGCCCACCCGCTGAATACAGCGCCTCGATTTCGCGGCTGTAGCGCTTCATCAGGTTGTTGCGCTTGAGCTTGAGCGTCGGCGTCATCAGGGTGTTTTCAATGGTCCAGGGGGCCAGCGTCAGGCACACTGCCCGCGGCGTGGCGTAGCGCGCAAAATCCCTTGTCTGCAACGCCATGCGTGCCAGCGCCGCCTTTTGGACGGCGGGCAGCTCCAGGCTGGCCGGGTCTTCGGGATTGAGCCCGAGCGAGGCTGCCAAACGCTGCCATTCAACCAGGTTGACCACCACCACGCAGCCAATGAAGGGGCGGTTTTCTCCGACCACAAGCACCTGTTCGAACAGCGGGTCAACGGCAATCGCCAGCTCCAGATCGGCGGGTGGCACCTTCTCGCCGGTCGAGGTAACAATAATTTCCTTGATTCGGCCCATGATGCGGATGCGGCCCTTGTCGATGTCCGCCTGGTCGCCGGTCGAGAGCCAGCCGTCCGCTGTCAGCACCCGGGCGGTGTCTTCCGGCCGCCCCCAGTAGCCCTTCATCACCGAGGGGCCGCGCACCTGCAGCTCGCGGTTCTCGCCGATACGCACCTCCACACCGGGCAGCGCGCGGCCGACGGTAGCGGGGTCGTTGTCGTCCACGCCATTGGCCGCCACCACGGGTGTGGTTTCCGTCATGCCGTACCCCTGCAGCACCGGCACGCCGAGACTTAGAAAACAACGCGCCACGGCATGCGACAGCGGTGCCCCACCGCTCACGGCAACACGCAAGCGCCCGCCAAACTGCGCCTGAAGCTTGCGTGCCACCAGGCGCTCGAGCAGCGGCCACACCAGCCGGTCCAGCGCGGCCCAGACACTGCGCTCGCCTTCGGCCAGCGGCAAGTCCTGCAGCCGGCAAAAGCGCCGCCAGCCCACCGCCTGCGCCGCTTCAAACAAACCGGTCCTGAAGCGCGAGCCCGCCAGCGACTCATGCAGTCTGGCAAACACACGCTCGTAAATGCGCGGTACTGAAATCAGCACCGTCGGCCGCACGGTTTTCAGGTCTTCGGCCAGCAGCGCGACCGAGCGCGCGTAGGCCACGCAACTGCCCACCGCCATCGGCAGGTAATAACCGGCCGTGCGCTCAAAGGTGTGAGACAGCGGCAGGAAGGAAAGGAACACGTCGTCTGCCGTGGGCACGACGCGCTGCAAAATCGCTTGTATGTTGGACATGACGTTGCGGTGCGTCAGCATCACGCCCTTGGGCTTGCCGGTGGTGCCCGAGGTGTAAACGATGGCCGCCAGATCGTCCCCGGCCGGTGCCAGCACAGCAGCCGTATGGCCCTGGTCCGCCGCCAGCCAGCCGGCCAGCGGATAGATCGCCACGGCTTCGCCGGTGGCTGGGATCGCGTCTACCTCGTCGGTGACCACAATGCCCCGCAGCGCGGGCAGTGCCAGGCCCAGGCCTTCAATCGCGCGCCACTGCGCGAGCGAAGACACCATCAGCATACACGCCTGGCAGTCAGACAGGATGTAGGCAATGCTGCCGGGGTTGTCGACGGCATGCAGAGGCACTGGCACAAAACCCTGTGCCAGCGCCGCCTGGTCTAGGCTGACCGCATTCAAGCCGTTGGGCAACAGGATGGCGATGCTTGCATGGGGCGGCAGCTGCATGGCGGCCAGCGCCTGACGCCATTGCGTGATGCGCTCGCTGAATCCGGCCCAGCGCGTGCTGATCCATTGGCCCGCGCCGGCGTCGAATTCACGGTAAGCCTCGCCTTGCGGACTTTGCGCGACGCGAAAGGCCAGCAGTTCAGGCAGGGTGCGAACATCGGAAAGTTTCATGGTGTCGGTCATCTGAAAGTACCCGCGACGTCACGGGTTGGAAAATTCCTGAATCCTAGGGGGGCAGGATGAGCAAGCGGGTATCAGCGGTTAGACCGGGGCTCGTCCAGTCTGGCGCCGGGCGCGCCAGGCGCCGAAAACCACCAGCAGGCCGGGGACCGCGATCATGGCCCAGATGATCTTGTCCAGATGCGCCTTGACAAAGGGCACGTTGCCAAAGAAAAAACCCGCCGTAACGATGCCGCCGACCCAGAGCGCGCCGCCAATCACGTCGAACAGCATGAATTTGCTGCGCGTCATTTGCGACACACCGGCGACGAAGGGCGCGAAGGTCCGCAAAAATGGCATGAAGCGCGCCGCCACAATGGTGATGCCGCCGTAGCGTTCGTAAAACGCATGCGCCTGGTAAAACGCCTTTTTGTTAAACAGCCTGGAGTCGTCCCACTGGAACACCTTGGGCCCGAAATAACGGCCAATGGTGTAGTTGCACTGGTTGCCCAGCACCGCTGCGGCAAACAGCAGCCCGACGGCCAGCGGATAGCTCATCAGCCCCACGCCGCACATGGCGCCAACCACGAAGAGCAGTGAATCCCCAGGCAAAAACGGCATGACGACGACGCCGGTTTCGACAAAGATGATGATGAACAACAGCGCATAGACCCATGTGCCGTAACTGGTGACAAAAGTCTGCAGATGCTTGTCGACGTGAAGGATGAAATCGAGGAGAAGGGAGACTGTTTCCATGCCTGGATTTTGACAGGTCCGAAACCCACGCCCGGCAAGGGGCTGGCAGAGCGGACGGGAGGCTGCGCCTAAAATGATTTGCAGATGACTCCCCTCCCCCCGGCCCCGCGCCGTCCCATCCGCGACCTTCCCGACGAACTGATCAGCCAGATTGCGGCCGGCGAGGTGGTCGAGCGCCCCGCCTCCGTGGTGCGCGAGCTGGTGGACAACGCGCTGGACGCGGGCGCCGGCCAGGTGACGGTGCGCCTGTCAGCGGGCGGCGTGCGGCTGATTTTGGTGGAAGACGATGGCCAGGGCATTCCGCGCGAAGAGCTGCCGGTTGCCCTCAGGCGTCATGCCACCAGCAAGATCGCCTCGCTGCAGGACCTGGAAGCCGTCGGCACCATGGGATTCCGGGGCGAGGCGCTGGCCGCCATCAACGCCATTGCCGACATGAGCCTGCTGTCGCGAACACTCGAGGCCGAACACGCCTGGCAGCTCGACGGCCGTACCGGCGAACTGCACCCGGCGGCGCGCGCGCGCGGCACCAGCGTCGAAGTGCGCGAGTTGTTTTACGCCACGCCGGCGCGCCGCAAGTTCCTGAAAACCGATGCCACCGAGCTGGCGCACTGCGTCGAGGCGGTGCGCCGCCATGCGCTGGTGCGGCCGGATGTCGGTTTTGCGGTTTGGCACGAAGGCAAGCTGGTCGAGCAGTGGCGCGCCTGCAGCAGTGATTTACCCGACGGGCGCAGTGCGGCTCTTGAACAGCGCCTGGCCGATGTGCTGGGCGCTGATTTTGTCGGCCAGTCCGTCGCTGTCCATTACGAAAGCCCAGCCCGGCGCGCCGATGGCCTGCCCGCCGTACGGGTCTGGGGCCGCGCAGGCATCCCCGACGCAGCCCGCTCGCGCGCCGACCAGCAGTTTGCCTACGTCAACGGCCGCTACGTGCGAGACAAGATCATCACGCACGCGGCGCGCAGCGCTTACGAAGACGTGCTGCACGGCCAGCGCCAACCGGTTTACGCGCTGTATGTTGACATCGATCCGGCACGGGTAGACGTGAACGTGCACCCGACCAAAATCGAAGTACGCTTTCGTGACAGCCGCGAGGTGCATCAGGCGGTGCGCCATGCGACGGAAGATGCGCTGGCCGCGCCGCGCTCGGCAGCGGCAGCGGCATCCGCCGGCGACACACTGCCTGAAAATGCCGGGGAGCAGACCGAAAACCGGGTTTTTCGATCAAATCAGGCTTACGTCCATCAAGTATGGGCACAGTCAGCTATTTATTTAGGAGCAAACCGAAACAACCATGCCTCCGACTTCGAGGCGGTGTGGCCTGCCCTGCCAGCCGCGCAGGGCAGTGTTGCGACTGCAAGCACGCCCGGCACGGCGTCGGCAGCGGCGCCCTCGGGCAGCCTGCCAGCCGGCGACTGGCCGCTGGGCCGCGCGCTGGCGCAGCTGCAGGGCGTGTACATCCTGGCCGAAAACAGCCAGGGGCTGGTCATTGTGGACATGCATGCCGCCCATGAGCGCATCGTCTATGAGCGGCTGAAAAACCAGCTTGACGCCTCCCGCATTGCCAGCCAGCCGCTTCTGATTCCAGCGACTTTTGCCGCCACGGCGCAGGAGGTGGCAACGGCCGAAGCCAGTGCCGAAACCCTGGGCATACTGGGCCTGGAAATCACGCCTTTCTCACCCAGAACACTGGCAGTGCGCGCCGTTCCCACCAGCCTGACCGCCGGCGACGCCGTCGAACTGGCGCGCAGCGTGCTCGCCGAACTGGCGCAGCACGAAGCCAGCACCGTCATTCAGCGCGCCCGCAACGAGCTTCTTTCCACCATGGCCTGCCACGGCGCGGTACGTGCCAATCGGCGACTGACGGTTGACGAAATGAACGCCCTGTTGCGGCAGATGGAGGCCACCGAGCGTTCAGATCAGTGCAACCACGGCCGGCCGACCTGGCGCCAGGTCAGCCTGAAAGATCTCGACAGCCTGTTTTTGCGCGGGCGCTAAGTCTTGAAGCGGCGCGACCTCGCCTTTTCAGGTTGTCGACCTACTGGCCCACTCGTATATTCATCGCTTCCAGCGCCAGACTGACAGGGCATGGCGGGCTTCTTTACCCAGAAATCCGGGAAGCCAGCCGGTGCCGCAAGTCACCACCAGCCCGTCTCGTCTGCCGGCCTTATCTTTTGGCGAAATCGGTCGCCACGCCCTTCTCGCGCCAGGCCTCAATCTCGGCCAGACTCTTTTTGAGGGCACCGGTGACCGCATCAACCCCGAAAGCCCCAAGCACGAAATGGCGTGGCGGATTTTCAATTTCGGTGATGCCCATCATGGCCTGAGCAATGCTCACCGGATCGCCGGCCTGCTGCCCGCTGTTCGTGCGGGTGGCCTTGAGCCGCGCACCCACCGCTTCGGCGTAATCGGCGATCAGACTCGGCGTCTGCGTCATTGAACGCCCAGCCCAGTCGGTTCGAGCCGGCCCTGGCGCCACGCAGGTCACCTTGATGCCGAGCGACTCGACTTCGGCCGCCAGCGAATCCGACCAGCCTTCCACCGCATGCTTGGTGGCGGCGTAATAGCCCGAACCCGGAAAGCCGATGTAACCGGCCACCGACGTGATATTGATCACATGCCCCCGACGTTGCGCCCGCATGCCCGGCAGCACGGCCCGGGTCATGGCGAACAGACCAAACACGTTGGCGTCGAACTGAGCACGGATTTGCGCCTCGACGCCTTCCTCGACCGACGACAGATAGCCATAGCCGGCATTGTTGACAAGCACATCAATGCGTCCGAAGCGCTGGTGCGCCGCTTCAACCGCCGCATCTATTTGTCCGGCGTTGTTGACATCAAGATTTATCGCCAGCACACGGTCCTCGGCGCCCTGCACGAGGTTGGCCAGGCGCGCCTTGTCACGCGCCGTCACAACGGCACGCCAGCCGCGCGCCAGCACCTGCTTGGCCAGTTCATGACCCAGACCGGTCGAGCAACCGGTAATGAACCAGACTGGGGAATTTTGTGAAGAAGTCATCTGCATTTCCTCTGATGAGTTTTGAAGCCCTCCGGTAAGCCGGAGTTGGAAAATATTAAACCTGCTATTTAATTGCCTTGCGGCGGCCAGAGTTATCGGTTCGGCGCTGGAACGTTGTGGGCGCCAGGCTCCCGCATCATTGACCGCCAAAGAACCGGGTTTCACGACCGAGAACTATTTCGCGCCAAACTGGTCAGTCAATACAATGAAATACTGGCCTGTCCTGACCTCCCTGTTGTTGGCATCTGCCGTGCTGGCTGGTTGCGCCGCACTCGACGAAAAGCAGCGCGGCTGGATTTTCCAGCCCAGCGACCGTAGCTGGGGGGCCAGCGCCGAAATGGCCAAAGACATGCAGGACGTGTGGATTGATTTCGACTCCCGGAGCACCAGCCGCCCAGCCAGGCTGCATGGCCTGTGGCTGCCTGCAGATGGAAAAACCCCAGCCTGGAACGGCGCCCCGGCGCCCGGGCGGCGGTATATGCACCGCGCGGGCTGGAACGTGGAAGGATCCGCGCCCCGCATACGCCACATGCAGGAACTCGGGTTTTCCGTGCTGGCCGTTGATTACCGGGGTTTTGGCAAAAGTTCGCCCGACCTGCCCTCCGAAGACATGGCTTATGAGGACGTGCGTGCGGCCTGGGACTGGCTGGGCGTGCAGCACCCGGGCCGGCCGCGCTACATCTTCGGCCATTCGCTGGGCGGTGCCGTGGCCATCGAGTTGGCTTCCCGGGTGGATGACGAAGCCGGCACCATTGTTGAAGGAACTTTCACCTCGATTGCCGATGTGCTGGCCCCTCTGAAATGGGGCTGGTTGCCGCTTGGCCCCCTGATCACGCAGCATTTCGAGTCGATCGGAAAAGTCGGCCATCTGGGCGCGCCGTTGCTGGTGGTGCACGGCGCCAGCGACAACCAGATCCTGCCAGCGCTCGGACGCAAATTGTATGAAGCTGCCCGGGGGCCCAAGGCTTTTGTACTGGTCGAAGGCGGCTCCCACCACAACACCAATGAGCTGGGACAGGCGCAGTACCGCGTGGCACTGGCCAGTTTGTTTGGCACGGCCGCCTCCCAAGGCACTGCAGGCGGCGGCGAGTAGGCCGTCAGGTCACCAATGCCGGCGCGTCTTTCTGGTAGCCTTGAGCGCATGTCTGTTTCCCCTGCTCCAGCGCAAAGCGATTCACCTCAGCTTCCTTATTACATTGCCCTGGCGGGCCCCACGGCGTCGGGCAAGACCGCCGCTGCGCTGGCCATCGCGCGACATTACCCGGCCGAAATCATCAGCGTCGATTCAGCGCTTGTCTACCGGGGCATGGACATCGGCACGGCCAAGCCCAGTGCGGACGAGCTGGCCGCAACAAAGCATCACCTGATCGACATTCGCGATCCGCTCAAAGCCTTTAGTGCCGCTGAATTTGTGTTGGACGCGAGGCGACTGATTGACGACATCAGCGCGCGCGGCAAGCTGCCGCTGCTGGTGGGCGGCACTATGCTGTATTTCAAGGCATTGTTCGACGGGCTTGACGACATGCCCAAAGCCGACGCGGCTGTGCGCGCCCTGCTGGCGCTCGAGGCGGCCGAAAAAGGCTGGCCAGCGCTGCATGAGGCGCTGGCTCGGGTGGACCCGGTCACGGCCGCACGGCTGGAACCCAATGACTCGCAGCGCATCTCGCGTGCACTGGAAGTGTTCAAGTTGTCCGGCCAGCCGCTGTCATTTTTCCACCAGCAAAACGCCAGCAAAACCACGGCCGCCAGCGACCGGGCGGTGAGCACTCCCACTTTAATTTCCCTTGAACCAGCGGATCGAGCCTGGCTGCACCGCCGCATCGCCCAGCGTTTTGACGCCATGTTGGCAGCGGGCTTTCTCGATGAAGTGAAGGCGCTGCGCGCACGCGGCGACCTGAACCCCGATCTGCCCTCGATGCGCTGCGTCGGCTACCGCCAGGCCTGGGAAGCGTTCGATGCGCAGGCGGCGCGCGGACGCGACGGCACTTTCGCCCCCAGGGAACCGAACGAGCTTCGCGACAAATGCGTTTTTGCAACGCGGCAGCTCGCCAAACGGCAGATCACCTGGTTGCGCTCCATGGCGCAGCGTCAAATCGTCGCCTGCGACGCGCCCGACGCACTGGAGCAGGTTCTCGCACTGGTAAAGCTGCACGCCGGGTCTTTCCGATGACCTTGCAGATCAGACAGCTGGGCAAACGTTACGGCGACTCCGTCGTATTCAGCCAGGTGACGCTTGACGTGGCAGCCGGCGAGTTTGTCGCCATCGTCGGCGAATCGGGCGTCGGCAAATCGACCCTGCTCAATTGCATGGCCGGGCTGGACAGCTGGGATGAAGGCTCGGTCACGCTAAATGGTGCGGCGCTGGGATCGATGAGCGATGACCAGCGCGCGCTGCTGCGCCGCCACCATGTCGGTTTCGTGTTTCAGGCGTTTCATGTGCTGCCGCACCTGGACGTGGCGCAAAACGTGGCGCTGCCGCTGCTACTGCTGGGCCAAGCCGACGATGCGCGAGTGGAAGCCCTGCTGGATGCAGTCGGCTTGAGCGGCCTGGGCAGGCGTCTGCCGCAACAGCTTAGCGGTGGACAATTGCAGCGCGTGGCAATTGCCCGGGCGTTGGTGCATCGCCCCGGCCTGCTACTGGCCGACGAGCCCACGGGCAACCTCGACCCCACCACCGCCGCAAAAGTAATGGATGCGCTGATAGCACAGACCCGGCAGCACCGCGCGTCCCTGGTGCTGGTGACGCATTCCGAAGCCGCCGCCGCCCGGGCGGACCGGGTGCTGCATTTGAGCGCCGAAGGTATTCGAGAGTGATTCGGGGCATGGCATACAACCGGCTTCCGAAAATTTTGCCGCCCTGACCCACCGCGATATTTTTCCCGACGTCATCGCGAGGCCGCCGGCCACAGCGATCCATGGTGGCTTGAGCGCGCAGATAAATTGCCGCACCACGCTCACCATGAGGGCGAACGGGCAGGGACACTCTGCTAGCTGTGATGCACGAAGTCCAGCACCTTATTTGAGAGAACCTGCCAGGCGCTTGGCATTTTCCTGGTACTGCAGCGTGCGCAACGGCACCAGATTGGCAAAGCTCACGAACTTGTCCATATCCTTGACGAGCGAATTTACGTAAGCGACGTCATCGGCGGGCGCCTTCATCAAGGCTGCGGTATTTATATACAAATACACCGTGCGGGAGAGCTTGTCGTATTTACCGGCAGAAATCTCATCACTACCTGGCATTACGGGGCCGGCACCAAAATCGACCGCCACTGTCCGCACCTGACCCTCCATCGCCTTGGCTTCACCGATCGGTAGAAATCCAAGCGCGGTATCGTTTGCCGCAAGGTATTTGGCGGTTTCGGTGTGGTCTTTCAGGTCTTTGTAATCGGAGCGCAAAAAGCCCTTCAAGCCGATACTTTCACTGAAAAAACCAAAGGTTGCATGCTTGATGCCAACGCCCGCCGCCTTGATGGGCGTATCCGGAAAACTGGGGCGAATCTGCTTCCACGAGGTAATTTTGCCAGCCGAAGCGGGGTCAAAAATCTTGGTAATTTCAGCTAGCGTCAAGTCTTTCAGCCAAACGTTCTTGCTGGAAACCGCCAGTGCGACGGCGTCGAGGCCAACAGGAATCTCGGTGACCGGGATGCTTGACTTGGCACAACTTTTTGACTCTTCGCTGTTTATCAAGCGGGATGCACCGGCCAGCAAAGCAGCTCCGCTGCAAAACTCTTTGAACCCCGGCGTAGTGCCGACATTGTGCATTTGCGGCTTGTACGTGGCGCGCCCACGAACAAACCTCACCAGAGCTGCTTCCACTACGGGTTGCACTGTATCCGAGCCAGTGTAAAGCGACATGCTTTGCGCAAGCACAGCCGTCGGTGCTATTGCCAGCGCCATCAAGGCCGCAACCAAACGGTAAATCGTAAACTTCGATCTTGTATGTAATTTCATAGTTGACATTTTTTGCAAATTAAAAAAAATTGGAATGTATCTACTTGTAATTGCAGATCAATAAATTGTTCGTAATTTGTAAGCCGATAATGTGTCTGCTTGTAATTTCCCGTTAATGGATTGCTTTTTTAACGTAAAAGTTTCGGTTAAATGCGCAAATTTGTTACAGAATGTTAGCTTCAGACTTACTGCTGTTTGCGGTTGTAAGGGCAGAAAATTTCAGTCCGACTAATTCACAATAGCGAGCATGCATGCTCTGCTTCGTACCTTCTCCTGGCAAGAACTCCGCCACCATCCCTGGCGCAATGCCGCCGCCGTGGTGGCGGTGATGCTGGGCGTGGCGCTGGCGTTTTCGGTGCATCTCATCAATGCCTCGGCCTTGAGCGAATTTTCGCAGGCGGTACGCGCCGTCAACGGCCAGCCTGATCTGGAGTTGCGCGCCGTACAGGGCAGTTTTGACGAAAGCCTTTACCAGCGCGTCGCCGGCAGCGCGCAGGTGAGCATGGCCAGTCCGGTGCTGGAAATCACGACCTATGCACTCGATGCCAACGGCGACCAGGCCAGGCGCCAGCAGCTGCGAATCATCGGCATCGATGCGCTCGCCGTGGCGTCGGTTGCGCCAGCGTTGATGCCCGTGCCATCCAGCGGCGCAGACCGCATGGCGCTGTTTGCACCCGGCACGGTCTTTCTCAACCCTGCGGCGCGCCAGGTTTTCAGCAGTGGCCGCCTGCAGTTGCAAGACGGTCTGCAGTTGCGTGACGTGACCGTGGCGGGCAGCGTGAGCGCCGGCGGCGGGCCGCTGGCCGTGATGGACATCGCTGGCGCGCAAGAGCTGTTTGGCCGCGGTGGCAAGCTCACCCGCATTGACGTTCGGCTCAAGGCTGGCAGCGACGCGCGCAGCTTTGCCGAGTCGCTCGACTTGCCGCCCGGCATCACCGCCAGCGCACCGGGCGACGCTGCGGAGCGCGTCAGCAGACTCTCGCGCGCCTACCGCGTCAACCTCACGGTGCTGGCGCTGGTCGCACTTTTTACCGGCGCGTTTCTGGTGTTCTCGGTGCTGTCTCTCAGCGTGGCCAAACGGGCGCAGCAATTTGCGCTGCTCGGTGTGCTCGGCCTCACGGGCCGTGAGCGCCTGCAACTGGTGCTGGTCGAATCGCTGGTGCTGGGGCTGATTGGCTCGCTGGCCGGCATCGCGCTGGGGACGGCGCTGGCGGCGCTGGCGTTGCGGTTGCTGGGCGGTGATCTCGGCGGCGGCTATTTTGCCGGTGTGGCACCGGTCCTGCAGTGGAGCAGCGCCGGTGCCTTGAGCTACGGTGCGCTGGGCGTGGCGGCGGCGGCGGTGGGCGGCTGGTGGCCGGCACGGGCCGCGCAAAAACTGCCGCCGGCGCAAACCCTCAAGGGGCTGGGCCTTGCGCCCGGTAGCGGCGGCACCGGCCGCTGGCTCAGCACCGGTTTGATTGCCGCCGGCGTCCTGCTGGCCTTGCTTCCGCCAATATTTGACATTCCGCTGGCGGCTTATCTGTCGGTCGGTTTTCTGCTGGTCGGCGGCATCACGGCATTGCCATGGCTGATCAAGCTGCTTTACGACCAGCTCAGTCCGTGGGTCGCGAACCGCCTGCTGCCGCTGCTGGCCGTCGAGCGGGCACGCCGGGTCCGCGAGAGCGCGGCGGTGGCGGTCAGTGGCGTCGTCGCATCGCTCAGCCTGGCGGTGGCGCTGACGGTGATGGTGGCGAGCTTTCGCGATTCGGTGACGCACTGGCTCGATGTGGTGCTGCCGGCCGATCTGTATGTGCGCATGACACCGGGCGCCTCGGCCAGCGACACGGCTTACTTTTCACCCGAATTTGTGCAGGGGCTGGCCGGTTTGCCCGGCGTGGCGCGCGCCAGCACTCTGCGCAGCATGCCCTTGCTGCTCGACGCCGGCAAACCCGCTGTCACGCTGATTGCGCGCGCCATTGACAACCCGGCGACCACGCTGCCACTGCTCGGACCCGCGCTTCCAGTGCCAGCCGGACAAATCGGCATCTATGTCAGCGAGGCGATGGTCGACCTGTACGGTGCCAGGCCGGGCAGCATTTTTTTGCCGCTTTCACAGGCTTTTGGTGCTGTTGTCCAGGTAAATCGGTCATCTGCTGCTACTGATTTAATAGCAAACCCGGCGCCAGCGCAATTTTATGTCGCCGGCGTCTGGCGCGACTACGCCCGCCAGTCGGGCGCCATTGCGATAGCGCAACGCGACTTCGAGCGCCTGAGCGGCGATCCGCGCGTCAACGACCTGGCTCTGTGGCTCAGTGCCGGCGCGAAAGACGCCGATGTACAGCAGGCGATACGCGACCTGGCCGAGCGGCAGTCGGGCGGCGGCGCGCTCATAGAGATGGCCTCGGTCAGCCAGATTCGCGCCAACTCCCTGAGAATTTTTGACCGCAGCTTTGCCGTGACCTACTGGCTGCAGGGCGTGGCGATTGCCATCGGCCTGTTTGGCGTAGCAGCAAGTTTCAGCGCCCAGGTGCTGGCGCGCCGCAAGGAGTTTGGCCTGCTGGCACACCTGGGCTTGACGCGTCGGCAAATCCTCAGCGTGGTGGCTGGCGAAGGCGCCGCCTGGACCGTGATTGGCGCGCTGGCAGGGCTTGCCCTCGGCCTGGCGGTATCGGCGGTACTGGTGTTTGTGGTGAATCCGCAGAGTTTTCACTGGACCATGGACCTGCAGCTGCCATGGCTGCGCCTGCTGCTGCTGTGCGCGGCGGTCGTGCTGGCCGGCACGCTGACCGCCTGGCTGGCGGGTCGCGCGGCGGCAGGCAAGGACGCAGTGCTGGCAGTCAAGGAAGACTGGTAGCTGTCGGCCAGCCCGCTGACGCGAGCTTAAAAAAGCTGCAGGCTGAGCCAGTAGGCCAAGGCTGCGACGAAAGCGGACGCCGGAATGGTGAAAATCCAGGCCCAGACAATCGTGCCCGCCACGCCCCAGCGCACGGCAGAAGCGCGCCGCGTGGCGCCGACGCCGACAATGGCGCCCGTGATGGTGTGGGTGGTGGACACCGGAATGCCAAGCGCGGTGGCCAAAAACAGCGTTATCGCGCCGCCGGTCTCGGCGCAGAAGCCGCCCACCGGCTTGAGTTTGGTAATTTTCTGGCCCATGGTCTTGACAATGCGCCAGCCGCCAAACATGGTGCCCGCCGCAATCGCCGTGTAGCAGCTGACAATCGTCCAGGTTGGCGGCAAGGCATCGCTGGCCGGGATGTAGCCGGTCGCAATCAGCAGCATCCAGATGATGCCGATCGTTTTTTGGGCATCATTGCCGCCGTGGCCCAGACTGTAGGCCCCCGCGGAAACCAGTTGCAGGCGGCGAAACCAGCGGTCAACCCGCGACGGCGTGGCGCGCCGGAAAGTCCACGACACCAGCACCATCATCATGGAGCCGAGCAGAAAACCCAGCATTGGCGAAACAAAAATGAAGGCGACGGTTTTCCAGATGCCTTCGGCGATCAGTGAACTCGCGCCCGCCTTGGCAATCACCGCGCCCACAATGCCGCCAATCAGCGCGTGCGATGAACTGCTGGGAATGCCGTAAATCCAGGTCACAAGGTTCCAGGCGATGGCACCCATCAGCGCGCCGAAAACGACGTGGGTGTCCACCACCCCCGGCTGGACAATGCCCTTGCCCACGGTCGCTGCGACGCTGAGGTGGAAGATGAAAAGTGCCAGCAGATTAAAGACGGCCGCAAACACGACGGCCTGGCCGGGTTTGAGCACGCCGGTGGAGACCACGGTCGCAATCGAATTGGCGGCGTCATGAAAGCCATTCATGAAGTCGAAGGCGATGGCCATGATGACCAGCAGGGCCACAACCCAGAGAGCGGTCTGTGCAGTTTGCATAAGAAGTACGGCTCAGCCTGCAGCGTTCAGGAGTTTTCGAGGACGATGCCCTCGATCAGATTGGCCACGTCCTCGCACTTGTCGGTGATGGTTTCCAGCAATTCATAAACTGCCTTGAGCTTGATCAGTTCGCGCACATCGGGCTCTTCGCGAAACAGGCGGCTCATGGCCGAGCGCATGACATGATCGGCGTCCGATTCCAGTTTGTCGATCTCCTCGCAGGTCTTGAGCGTGGCTTCGGCCGTCGCCGCATCCCGGACCTTTCCGATCAGCGACACAGCATCCTTGAGCCGCTCGCAGCACCTGACGCTCAGGTCTGTCAATCGCACGATGTCTTCCGTCATGTGACGCACGTCGTACAGCGCCATCGTTTCGGCGGAATCCTGGATCAGGTCAGCCACGTCATCCATGGTGTTGATCAGCTGGTGGATCTGGTCCCGGTCAATCGGTGTAATGAACGTCTTGTGCAATGCACGGTTGACCTCTTGGGTGATGCGATCGGCGGCGCGCTCGGCGTTGTCAACTTCGCGGTTGTAGGCCTCGCGTTTTTCCACGTCGCTGTAGTTGGCAACCATATTTGAAAAGGCATGCGCGGCTTCGACAATGCGGTTGGCATGCTGATCGAACATCTCGAAAAAGTTACCTTCGCGCGGCAGCAATTTGCCAAACAGCATGCTTAATCCTCAGAAATTAGGCCAGAAATATGACGGTTTTATGACTGCGGGAAGTTTAACCGCGAAGGCTTTCAGTCCGGCCTGTGCGCAGGTCGGGCTTTTTGCGGCGGTGCCTGCCAGCGTGAAGCCCCGTTTTTTTGCACCAGGGCCGAAGGTCTGCCAACGGCGGCCCGGATCGCCACGGGAAATTCCGCACCCGCTTATCGGAACTGTCCTGCGCCAGTTCCAGCAACTCCGTGGCGCTGGTCAGCAGCACTCTGCGGCAGGTCGCCGCGAAGATTCCACAGCGTGGCGGCCGAAGTTCAGCGGCAGGCGGGCAGTAACGGTCATAACGGCCGTAAGGGCCATGAAGGGCCATGTAGGCCATGAACCCGGATCCAGCCAATCAGTTGACGCTGGTCGCGTCAGTGATGCGGTAATAAAGTCCGTAGGAATCATCAGGCAGCACCAGGAAACGGCCTTCAACCACCACTGGCTCCATGCTGTATTTGACCGGCTTTTTACTTTTGACTTCAACCATGCTTTCGGGTCCGCCCGGAATACAGAATGGACAGGTCAGCGGCACCGCCGACAACAGGAAATGGGTCTGGCTTGCGCCCGGATCAAGCGGCATCATGAAACCCTGGATGCGCTGAGTCCTCTGGTTGAGCGCCATCTGCTCCATGGTGAACAGCGGAAGAATCCGGTTTTTCTCCCGCCTGGTGTTACCGGTAGTGAGGGCCGACAAGGCAATCACGTCATCGCGGGCAGCCAGCGGCGGGAAAAGACTGTTAGCGCCATGTACCCCGGGGCCTTGCCCGACGGCAAAATCAAGCGGGGTGGGCGGCGGCTTTGTGATTTTCGATGCAATCGGAGGCGAAAGCGTCTGCGCAGACGCGCCGGTTGAAACCCGATACAGGGGACAAGCTGCCGCCAGCGCCGGGGTTATACGAAGAAACCAACGACGCGTCGGCGCATCTGTCTGGGGTTCGGGGCTCAGGTCGGGCTCC
>NZ_JABBPF010000087.1 GCF_012927415.1 Polaromonas sp.
AGCGTCAGCGCGCGTGCCGCATCATGCTGCACAATGGGTCCCGGGTAGTTTTTGCCTAATTCGACACCCGCGGCGACGAGTTCCGTGGGCTTTGCCTGCCAGGGACTGTGCAAGGCGGGCGTGGCCAATTTTTCCAGTACAGGGAGGTATTTACGGATGAATTTTCCCCCCGCATCAAATTTTTCGCTCTGGCTGATGGGATTGAAGATGCGGAAGTAGGGTTGGGCATCGCAACCTGTGCTGGCCGCCCATTGCCATCCACCATTGTTCGACGCCAAATCAAAATCGTTGAGCTTTTCGGCAAAATAGCGCTCTCCCCATTGCCAGTCAATACCGAGGTCCTTCACCAGAAAGCTCGCGCTCACCATGCGCAAGCGGTTGTGCATATAGCCGGTCTCATTGATCTGCGCCATGGCGGCGTCGACCAGCGGATAACCGGTTCGACCCTGGCACCATGCATGAAAAAGGGTGACAGCCTTTTCACCGCTTTCCCATACGATAGCGTCGTATTCGGGCTTGAATGCGCGGTGCGCTGCGTGAGGGAAGTTGCTTAGTATCTGGGCATAGAAGTCACGCCAGATCAGCTCACCAAGCCAGGTCGTAGCGCCTTCATCGCCATCCTTGTGCTTCTCAAGCGCGCTGAGCGTCATCTTTCTGATGGATACCGTGCCGAATCGCAAATGTACGCCGAGATAGCTTGGGCCTTTGACGGCAGGATAATCCCGGCTGTCTTTATAGTGGGAAATTCGGTCCAGAAAGTCGTTAAAAAGTGCGGCTCCCCCTTCGCTTCCGGTTGGTATTTTCAGGGCGGACAGATTGGTTTTTTCGAACCCCAGATCGGCCAGCGACAGCATGGGTTGCGCTTCACTTTCCGGCGTGGCCGCAAGCGCGGCGGCATATTTCTGAATTGGGTAGGCTTTGAGGTAAAAGGGGTCAACTTTTTTCATCCAGGCATTTTTGTAAGGCGTGAACACGCTGTACGGTTTGCCTGCCTGGGTAAGCACCTCGGCGCGTTCAAAAATGACGTGGTCTTTAAAACTGTGAAAAGCCACGCCCTGGCCCTCGAGCAATGACTGGACCTGCGCATCGCGCGCCAGTGCCTGCGGTTCGTCGTCGTGATTGGTAAAGACGGCATTCACTGAAAACCTGGACGCGAGCGACAAAAGTGCTTGGGCGGCTGTGCCGTGCCTGACTAGCAGGCCGGTGCCCGGCTTGCCGTTTTCCCGGCCAAGCTGACGCAACTGATCATCCAGGTCCAGCAGGGATTCCCGGATGAACTCCACGCGGCGGTCGGCGCGAGGCAGGGGCTTGAGAATGTCCTGGTCGAAGACAAACAGGCAGATCACCTGTGCGCAGGATTTCAGGGCATGGTGCAGCGCCGCATTGTCTTGGGCCCGCAAATCCCGTTTGAACCACATCAAGCCGGTCTGGTATTTCTTTTGCATGGGGCTGATGATAGTTAAGTCAGGCCCGGCAGGCTTCCCGGGTAGGGAAGTCAGCCGACAGGCTGAGCCGGTGAGTTTGTGCCCCTCGCGCTTGCACCGTACGCGTAAAATCCTTAAATGGCTTTAGATTCATCCCCGATCAACCTTACGCATCACTTTCTCATCGCGATGCCGGGGCTGCAGGATCAGACCTTTGCCAGAAGCGTGGTCTACATGTGCGAGCATAGTGCCCGTGGGGCACTGGGTCTGGTCATCAACAAGCCCAGTGACATCAACGTCAAGGGACTGTTCGACACGGTCGAGTTGCCGTTGCGTCGCCAGGACTTGATTGAAACCCCTGTTTTTCAGGGAGGACCGGTACAAACCGAGCGTGGTTTTGTGCTGCACGAATCTATGATGCCGGGCCTCGAATCTGTTTACGCCTCGACCATGTCGATTCCCGGGGGTCTGGAAATGACCACCTCCAAGGACGTGCTGGAAGCGCTCTCCACCGGTGCCGGACCACTCAAAATATTTGTCTCGCTAGGCTACTCAGCGTGGGGCGAAGGCCAGCTTGAATCCGAATTGCTGGATAACAGCTGGCTCACGGTGGAGGCTGATGTGGCGGTCATTTTTGATACGCCGGTGGAGCAGCGCTACGACAAGGCCCTGATGCTGCTTGGCCTTGAAAGCTGGATGCTGTCGCCCTTCGCCGGCCATGCATGAGCCTGCCGGTGTCCCCGGTTTGGGGCTCCCCCAGATCTATACACCGCTGGCGGATTCGTCTCATCCCGCTGCGGGTTTCCAGACCTTTCTGGGTTTTGACTACGGCCTCAAGCGTACCGGTGTGGCAACTGGCAACGTTCTGACCCGCACCGCCAGCCCCCGGGCGACCATCGTCGCCGAAGGCTCTGCCCGGTTTCCGGTGATCCAGGCCCGCATCAGGCAGTGGCAGCCCGATGCGCTGGTGGTTGGAATTCCTTTCCACCCTGATGGCGCAAGCCACGACAATACCCTGCGCGCTCAAAAGTTTGCCCGCCAGTTGCGCGGTCGCTTTGGCTTGCAGGTGTTCGAAGTCGATGAGCGCTACAGCACGACGGAAGCCCTCGCCGCTGGCGCCAAAGACGCTGACGCGGCATCGGCCTGCATCATTCTGGAGCAGTTTTTAAGGAGTCTTCCCAATGAGTAGTCTGGTCCTCGACGCCGAGGCGCTGTATGCCGATTTGCTGCGCAGCATGCGCCCGCAAATTCTTTCTGCCGAGTTGCCGCCACGGCTGGTCGGCGTTGCTTCGGGCGGTGCCTGGCTGGCCCAGCGTCTGCAAAAAGATCTCGGTTTGAGCGAGCAATGCGGCATTCTTTCGTCCTCCATGCACCGCGACGATTTTTCGCAACGCGGCCTGTCGTCGGGTACACCGACCTCGCTGCCCTTCGACGTCAACGGTGCCCACCTGATCGTCGTCGACGATGTGCTTTATACCGGGCGCACCATCAGGGCCGTACTCAACGAGCTGTTTGACTACGGCCGACCCGCCAGTGTCAGGCTGGTGGTGCTGGTTGACCGCGGCGGGCGCGAGCTGCCGGTGCAGGCGGATCTGGCCGCTGCGCGTGTAAGCCTGCCCGCGTCGCAAACACTGGAGCTGGCACGAGCGCCGGATGGCCGCTTCAGTTTTCGCCTGCAGGACCTGTCAACCCCCGTTTGAATTCAGAGCGCAAGAGGAAACCACAGCGTGTTGCACCGACAAAACCCCCAACTTAACAAGCACGGCGAACTGATCCATTTGTTGTCGACCGAAG
The DNA here is from genome assembly GCF_012927415.1 of Polaromonas sp. GTDB lineage: Bacteria > Pseudomonadota > Gammaproteobacteria > Burkholderiales > Burkholderiaceae_C > Polaromonas. Next base: position 3,219 of record NZ_JABBPF010000087.1, read on the forward strand.
GCTTGCCAAAGGCCACCCTGACGCAGATTCTGGACACCGCCGCAAACTTTGTCAGCGTTAGCAATCGTGAGGTCAAAAAAGTCCCGCTGTTGCGCGGCAAAAGTGTTTTTAACCTGTTTTTTGAAAATTCCACCCGGACCCGAACCACCTTTGAAATTGCCGCGACTCGGCTTTCAGCCGACGTCATCAACCTGGACATCGCCCGCTCGTCGGCCTCCAAAGGCGAGTCGCTGCTCGACACCATCGCCAACCTGAGCGCCATGGCGGCCGACCTGTTCGTGGTGCGCCACGGCGAATCGGGCGCGCCCTACCTGATCGCCCAGCATGTGGCGCCGCACGTCCATGTCATCAACGCCGGCGACGGCCGCCACGCGCATCCGACGCAGGGTTTGCTCGACATGTACACAATCCGGCACTACAAAAAGGAATTCAGCAACCTGACGGTTGCCATCGTCGGCGACGTGCTGCATTCACGCGTGGCGCGCTCAGACATTCATGCGCTGACCACGCTGGGTTGCGCCGAAGTGCGCGTGGTCGGACCCAAGACCATCGTGCCTGCGGACATGGCGCAGATGGGGGTGCGCGTCTGCAACACGCTGGAAGAAGGCATCAGGGACGCCGATGTGGTCATCATGCTCAGACTGCAAAGCGAGCGCATGACAGGCGCGCTACTGCCCAGCAGCCAGGAGTTTTTCAAGAGTTTTGGCCTAACCAACGAAAAATTGCAATTTGCCAAACCGGACGCGATCGTGATGCATCCCGGCCCCATCAACCGGGGAGTGGAAATTGACTCGGCGGTGGTTGATGGCGCGCAGAGCGTGATCCTGCCGCAAGTCACCTTCGGCATCGCGGTCCGCATGGCGGTGATGAGCATCGTTGCAGGAAACGAAGCATGAATGTGGTCCCCACGCTCCCCGCTTCGCGTGATTCGCTGCCCCCCGAGGGGGCCGCCCCGCCTGCAGTCCGGCAAAGCCGGTCCTGCAGCCAGAACTTGAAAAAGTGGGCAGCCGTGCTCCACTGCCTCTGGTTTGCTGCCCGCCGGGAAGGGTTGGCTTTGGGCGAGTACCAGCGGCAGCTTTTTTCGGAAAAATAAAATGAAACTCCTCATCAAGAATGGCCGTGTCATCGACCCCGCCTCCTGCTTCGATCAGGTCGGCGATCTGGCGGTTGCCGCCGGGCGCATCGTGTCCATCAAGGGTACGGTTGCTGATTTCACCCCCAACAAGACCATCGATGCGACGGGTTGCATCGTTGCCCCCGGGCTGATTGATTTGTCGGCCCGCCTGCGCGAACCGGGCTACGAGCACGAGGGCATGCTGGAAAGCGAACTGGCGGCGGCGGTGGCCGGTGGCGTGACCAGCCTGGTTTGCCCGCCCGACACCGACCCGGTGCTGGATGAACCCGGCCTGGTTGAGATGCTCAAGTTTCGCGCTGAAAAGCTGCACCAGTCACGCGTCTTTCCGCTCGGCGCCCTGACACGCGCCCTGAACGGCGAAGCGCTGACCGAGATGGTCGAACTGACCGAAGCCGGCTGCGTGGGATTCAGCCAGGCTGAAGTGCCGCTGGCTAACACCCAGGTGCTGATGCGGGCGCTGCAATACGCCGCCACTTTCGGCTACACGGTGTGGCTGCGTCCTCAGGAAATGTATTTGGGCAAAGGTGTTGCCGCCAGTGGTGCACTGGCTACGCGGCTGGGCCTGAGCGGCGTTGCGGTGGTGGCCGAAACGATTGCCCTGCACACGATTTTCGAGCTGGTACGCGCCACTGGCGCGCGCGTTCACTTGAGCCGCATCAGCAGCGCTGCCGGTGTGGCGCTGGTGGCCCAGGCCAAAGCCGAGGGACTGGCCGTGAGCTGCGACATCAGTATCAACAGCCTGCATCTGACGGACGTTGACATTGGCTATTTTGACAGCCGGATGCGGCTTGACCCGCCGCTGCGTCAGCAGCGCGACCGCGATGCATTGCGGAAGGGACTCGCCGACGGCACGATTGATGCGCTGGTATCCGACCACACGCCGGTCGCTGCAGACGCCAAAACCCTGCCATTTGCCGAGGCCGAGCCGGGGGCGACCGGCTTGGAGCTGCTGCTCGGCCTGGCTTGTAAATGGGGCAACGACAGTCAGGTTGGCATGATGCGAGCTCTCGCCGTGTTGACCAGCGAGCCAGCGCGCGTGCTGGGCCATGCGCTTGGCACCCTGCAGGCCAGTGCGGGGCGGCTGGTCAAGGGTGGCGTGGCCGATATTTGCGTGTTCGATCCGCACTGCGCATGGCTGGTCGAGCCCGCCGCGCTGCGCAGCCAGGGCAAACACACTCCGTTCTCCGGCTATGAACTGCCGGTATCCGTACGCTACACCCTGGTGGGTGGACAGGTGGCGTTTGAACGCGCCTGATCCGTGGGGGTCCGCGCCGGTCTGGTGCGCTCCGGCATGCTTTGGGGCGCGTTCGTGAGGCGCATCAGGGCCTGCTGGCGCGTGCTGCGCATCACGGGTCACATCTTCTCTGGTGTATGGATCGCAGCGGTTCGCCTTCCGCGCCTGCAGCAACCCCAGCAAAACGCCGAAGTGCAGGCTTGGGCGCAGACGTTCCTGAAACATGCTGGTGTGGTGCTGGAAATTCGCGGGCAGCCGCCCGTTACCGGGCCGGTGCTGCTCATCTCCAACCATATTTCCTGGCTCGACATTCCGGTGATGCATGCGGCGCGCCACTGCCGTTTTGTTTCCAAATCCGACGTGCAGGACTGGCCCCTGGTTGGCATGCTGGCAACGGCGGCGGGCACGCTCTACATCGAACGCAGTTCGCGGCGCGATGCGCTACGCATGGTGCGCCTGATGGAAGACGCACTGAAGGCTGACGAGGTGCTGGCGGTTTTTCCTGAGGGCACGACGGGCGACGGGCGCTTGCTTTTGCCTTTTCATGCCAACTTGCTGCAGGCCGCAGTCTCTGGCAATGCGCCGGTGCAGCCGGTCGGCCTGCGTTTCATCGACCAGGCGACTGGCCAGACCAGCCATGCGCCCAGCTACATCGGCGACGAAACGCTGCTCGGCTCGATCTGGCGCACCCTGTGTGCGCCGCCGGTCATGGCGGTGGTGCATTACGGCCAGGCCGAGTTCGCTGACGGTCGCGACCGCCGCGTATGGACCCGTCATTTGCGCCAGACGGTTGACAGCCTGCGACAAAGCTGAAGGGGCAGTTTTCCGGTGCCGGGCAGCCTTGCCGAAACGGCCCATTCGTCATAAAAAATGCTATTGAATAAATAGCAACTAACCACAGAAATACGGCTAGTCTCGGCTTGTTTTTTCGAATTGAGTGTCGCCAAGGCAAACCACTGAAGTGCCAGGTCAGGTTGCGCAGGTGCGTCGGCACAACTCGACTGTAGGCATGAGCCTACGCATTTCAAATCTGAGGGACTACCGGCGTCAAGTGCCTGCTTGGATAGCATTTTGATATCCGTAAATAGACCTGCGGGCATTTCGAAAGCCGCCGCAAGCCCTTAGCGGACTTATCAACAACAGAGGAGAGTGTATGAATCAAGATCGCGTGGAAGGCAACTGGCTTCAGTTCAAGGGTAAGGTCAAGGAGCAGTGGGGCAAGCTGACCGATGATGATCTTGACGTGATCGCCGGCAAGCGGGACCAGTTGTTGGGCAAGATCCAGGAGCGCCACGGCGTCACGCTTGAAGAGGCCGAGAAGCAGCTGACTTCATTCCACGAGCGCAATCCGACCAACTTCTTCGAACGCTATTGAACTCCCCTGACTTGGTTGGGCCCGATGGGCTGACCGAATCGACTCTTCAATTTACTGACTATTTGACCCAGGAACCTATCATGAAAATCAAACTTCTGATGCTCACCGTAGCCGTCTCTTGCGCTTTTGCCGGCAGCGCCATGGCAATGACCAAGGCCGAGTACAAAACCCAAAAAGACCAGATCACTACTGAATACAAGGCCAATCGTGACAAATGCGGCGCCATGAAAGCCAACGCCAAAGACATCTGTGTGTCCGAAGCCAAAGGTATGGAAAAAGTAGCCAAAGCCGAACTCGAAGCCCAATACCAGCCAAGCGCCAAAAATACTGAAAAAGTGGCCATGGCCAAGGCCAACACCGCCTACGACACCGCCAAGGAAAAGTGCGATGACCTTTCCGGCAATGCCAAAGACGTTTGCGTGAAGGATGCCAAGGCCACTCACGTAAAGGCCAAAGAAGATGCCAAAGTCGCCAAAGTCTCTGCCGACACCAGCAAGAACAAGACCGAAAAAGTCACGGACGCCAAGAAGGACGCCAACGATGAAACGCGCGAAGCCAATTACAAAGCTGCCAAGGAGCGCTGTGACGTTTTGGCCGGTGCCGCAAAGGACACCTGCCTGAGCGACGCCAAAGTCAAATTCGGCATGTAAACGACGTTTCTTCGTCCGCCACGATGGCGGATTCAGCCAACTTCAAGAAAAAGATCCCGGCCATGTGCACGCATGCCGGGTTTTTTTTTGTACCGCACTTTCCCCCTCCGGCGCACCTTTTTAATGCCCGATAGCGCTCATGTCCCCTGATTGTCGTTGTATGTTGCTATAAAATTAATAGCAAAAAATTTTTGGCCGGATTGCGGTCACCAGGCAGATAGTCCCGGTAACTAACTCAACAGCCCTTATAAAATAGCAGTGAACCGGGTCCGAAAATACATGGGCAGGGCAAATACAGGGCCTGTAAGCGCGGGCTTGCTCACCGGCTTCTCTCAAAGGATTGCATGCTTGTTCAGGATGGCTTGCCAGCGCGCGAACGCCGTGGCGCCCTGGTGGTGATCATTCTCGGCATCCTCATGGCCGTACTTGACGGTACCATCGTCAATCTCGCTTTGCCTGACATCACGCGCGAGCTCAATGCCAGCGCTGCCCAGTCCATCTGGATCATCAATGCCTACCAGATCGCCACGCTGGCGCTGCTGCTGCCATTGGCCACGCTGGGGGATATCGTGGGCTATCGCCGCGTTTACCTGATCGGCATGGCAGTTTTCGTCATCGCTTCTGCGGCCTGCGCGCTGGCCTCCTCACTGACAGCCCTGGCGCTGGCGCGCGTGCTGCAGGGGCTGGGTGCTGCGGGCATCATGAGCGTCAACACGGCACTGGTGCGGCTGATTTATCCGCGGCATTTGCTGGGCCGTGGCATTGCCATCAACTCCCTGGTGGTGGCCGCCGCCTCGGTCGCCGGGCCGTCGATTGCGGCGGTCATACTTTCGACGGCGTCGTGGCCGTGGCTGTTTGCCATCAATATTCCCGTCGGCCTGATCAGCCTGTGGCTGGGGCGCAGCGCTTTGCCGGAAAATCCTATCAAGGCCGGTGGCGCGCGTTTTTCCGCGCTGGACGTGGTGTTGAACGCGCTGATGTTCGGGCTGGTGTTCCTCGGCATCGACGGGCTGGGTGTTCGTGTCGAGGCCGCGCCTGGCGGCGCGCACAGTACCCCGCTGTGGCTGGCGCTTGCCGAGCTGGCGGCGGGCATTGGAGTGGGCGTGATCTACGTTCGGCGCCAGCTGGCCGAGCCGGTGCCGCTGTTCCCGCTCGACTTGCTGCGCATCCCGGTTTTTGCCCTGTCCATGGGAACTTCGGTGAGCGCGTTCTGCGCGCAAACCCTGGCCTATGTCGGCCTGCCGTTTCTGCTGCTGGGGAGCTATGGCCGCAGTCATCTGGAGGCTGGTTTGCTGCTCACCGCCTGGCCGCTGGCTATCGTCGTCATGGCGCCGCTGGTGGGCCGACTGATTGGCCGTTATTCCGGGGGTCTGCTGGGCGGTCTGGGTTTGGGGCTGCTTTCTCTGGGCCTGTTGCTGCTGGCCGTTTTGCCCACTCAGCCTGTCAACGCAGATATTGTCTGGCGCATGGTTTTGTGTGGTGCTGGCTTTGCCCTGTTCCAGTCGCCCAACAACCACACCATCATCACCTCGGCACCAGCGCATCGCGGCGGCGGTGCCAGCGGCATGCTGGGTACTGCGCGTCTCACCGGGCAGACACTGGGCGCTGTGCTGCTCGCCATCATCTTCAGTTTTCTGGATCCGGCCAATGGTCAGGGCCCGCTGGTGGCGCTCTGGCTGGCCGCAGGTTTTGCAGCGGTCGCTGGCACCTTCAGCGCGCTGCGCATCAGGCGCTCTTGAGCGCGGCCAGCCGCATCCATTTGCACATACCGGACGAGACGCTTCCCAGTGATTCATTTTTCATTTTTAACCGCCAGATTGCCCGGCGCCCTGGTGTGCATCCTGATCGCGCTGGCGGCTACTTTTCTCTCCGCGCACTACGGCGGGCCGCAACTGCTGTATGCCTTGCTGATTGGCCTGGCCTTTCATTTCCTGATCGGCAAGCGGGGCATCAAGCCGGGGGTCGACTTCTGTGGCCGCACCCTGCTGCGAATTGGCGTCGCGTTGCTCGGCGCGCGCATCACGCTCGGCCAGGTTGCCAAACTGGGGGTGGCTTCGGCGATGACCATTATGCTTGCCGTGGCACTCACCATTGGTTTTGGCTTGCTGCTGGCTAAATGGCTCAAGCGCCCCCCGGAAGAAGGATTGCTCTCGGGCGGCGCGGTCGCCATTTGCGGGGCCTCCGCCGCACTTGCGCTGTCGTCGGTGCTGCCGCAAACCAGGGAGAACGAACGCTTTACCTTGCTGGCGGTGGTCGGCGTCACCGTTCTCTCAACGCTCAGCATGGTGAGCTATCCCTTTGCCCTCAAGCTCATGGGCCTGCCGCCCGGGCAGGCGGGGATTTTTCTCGGCGGGACCATTCACGATGTGGCGCAGGTGGTGGCTGCCGGAATGATGCTGGGGCCGGAAGTCGGCGACACCGCCACCGTGGTGAAACTCTTTCGCGTCATACTGCTGATGCCGATTGTCCTGCTGGTGGCCGTCCGCTACAGAAGCCATCCGGCCGCGCGGACAGCGGAAGAAGAAGTGCCCCTCGTGCCTGGGTTTTTGCTCGCTTTCATTGTGCTGGTGCTGCTGTCCAGCATGGGCGCTTTCAGCCCCGCGTTGAGCCAGCTGGCAGGCGATGCATCGCGCTGGCTGCTGGTCACCGCGATTGCAGCGGCCGGCATCAAGACGAGCTTCGAAGATCTGCTCAAACTCGGCTGGCAACCGGTGGCTATGCTGCTCGCAGAAACCGTGTTCATCGCCGCGCTGGTGCTGGCCGGCGTTCTTGCATTGCGGCTGGGTCTTTAAAAGGCGTTCGTAGCTTCGGCTTGGCCTTCAGTCGCCGCAATACCCTGGCAATCCGGCCAAAATGACGTCACCGCTGAAACTCAGGGTTGTTTGGGCCTGTAGTCGAGGTTTTATAGGCATAGCCTGCTATTAAAAAAATAGCAAACTCAATCTGTCATGCAACCAGTCTGGGTTTTTCAGTAGCTATTGACGCCTCAAACGTGCTGACCGGCTGGAATCGAATCGCCGTTTTGAATTCGTGGTGCGGCCGCTCGAACGGGGACGGCTCCGGTAGCAGCTTTTGCAGCGTGTGGGCAATTCGCAGCAGGCGCAGGTCATCGTCAGCGGCCTCGTCGCAGGTGTCGTTGATACAGAAAAACGGCAGCTTGCCGAACTTTCGCAGCAGGGCGCCGAGTTGCTGCTCGGCCCGCAAGTCGCCGCTGTTGATGTGCAGGGGGTTCAGTGTCCGCTGCTCGGCATGGCCGACATGCACCATCCAGCGTGGCAGCAGGTCGGGCACGATGGGCGGAATCTGCCAGGAGCGAAACGTGGTGGAGCGCAGCTGCGCAAACAGCGCTGGAGCGATACGCTCAAGTTCCAGCGCGGCGCTTTTCAGCATGGGGCGCGGCGCGTGCGAAAAAATTCGCGGGTCGTGGCGGTACTTCGGGTAGTGTTGGCTGAGCCACTGTCCGGACTGGATGGACGCGTTGACCAGCGCTGTCCCTTGCGGCTGGAGCTCGGTGTAGTGAGCGATCGGCATGCCCTCGGCAAAAACCTTGAGGTGTTCGCCAAACCACCAGCCCGGGTCAACCGGCGCGCCGAAGAAAACATCGTCGTTCAAGTACAAAAAGCGCTCTGAAAGGCCGGGAATATGGTGCAGATACGATTCGATATGACCCGAGTCAAATACCTGTGTGCTGGCTGCCGGCATCAGCGCGCCATGGTCCACTACGGTCACGCGGCTGGAGGGGCGTAACCAGCGCGGCGTTTGCCCGTCGGTGACGATGTAAACGTGCCCATGGTTTGGGAAAAACTTTTCGAGGGCTCGCAAATTGAACAGCAGCTCGCCGTTGTCGCGGTACCTGCCCGCCGCGTTGCCAAACGCAGCCAGCGCACCGGGGTGCTGGCGCACCCACGCGGCATAGGCCTGCTTGCGCTGGTTGCGCCAAACCGGGTCGGCGCCATCCACCCACAGGTAAACGATATCGACCGGTTCTGAATGTTTTTGCACACCTGTCATTGACTGCTCCGCCCTGGCCTGTTGTTATTCGCTGCAGGTGGCCCCGGAAGTTGGCTTGCGCTGCGCCCGTCGGTCAAAGGCCGCCCAAAGTTATGCCAAAAAAGCAGATGACTGGCGCGCAACGGTCGCCAGCGTGGCGGGGCCGGGCTATTTATGGGTTAAATATGACTCACGTCCATTGAACATGGGCCTTAGATGCTATTCAATCAGGAGTGATTTTAATTCAGTGCAGCACAGCTCAGTGCAGGTACTGGATAGGTGTCTGCGTTGTTGCGGCGCGTGGGTGTGGCCGTGAGGCCCAGCTGCCCGGCGGGCAAGAAGTATTTGGGGATGCCGCACCATTTGCCCTCGTCGTTCGCGCTGCCTCGGTGGCCCTTGTCAACGATGATCAAGTCAAAGAAGTCGGGCGCGTACCGCCGGGAACACGCCCAGCGCCAGCGTTTTGCGCTTGTCTGTGTGGGTGTAATCCATCCGCCCATACTTCCGGCCTTTCTTCACCAGCAGATAGCTGCCCCGACCGTCGGTGTGCTTGTTGCCTGCGGGTTTGGCTGTGTGCTGCCCTAACGGCATTTCATGCTGTCTTGTGAAATGGCGTGAGACAAAATGCCCTCGCTATGCCAGTAAACATGCGGGATTTGAGGGGTTCTGACACGATCTGATTTGATCAAATGGTGCACCAACAGGAATCACAAATCAGGCTGTAGACCGCATTTATGCTAGATACTTGAATTACGTTTTTGAAAAGTACCGCCAAAAGTACCGTTAAATTTTTTTGTGTCTCGTTTTTGACACTGTGTGAAGGGTTGTGTTGCCGTGTATCTCGCGCCCGCGCACGACGGCGTTTTGTGCGTTAGCGTTAAATCAAACCGAACTGCCGGTTTCCAAGGTTCGATCAGCTGGACTTTTTGCCCGGCTCAGCCTGCAAGTCAGGGATTTGCTAAATTTGAATTAATTCAAATGGGCGATATTTTCTGCGCGTGAGATACCGTGTGATTTCCAGCGCGAAAATTTGCCAGACTTTTGTAGCCCCCTTGATGGAGTCAGGGATCGACGCTAAGCAATCGCCAGAGATCTGAGTCTGGATCAAGGCCTTCTGCTTCGACCAAAATTTCTTTAATTTGCTTGTAGAGCCCGCCACTAGGCGTGACCCCCACCAACTTAACCGCATCAAGCAAGGCTTTGTCGCTCCTAATGACTGCAAGTTCTAACATGCGAAGAAGTTTACGTTGACGTTTCGCCCCAGGTGAGTCTATGAGCGTCACGATTCGGCATCTGATTTGATTGCGGAGCTCCTCCAGACTAGATTTATTTGCCCGTAAATCGTGGTCTTCGCCGACTTTTTGAAACCATCCTTTTCCATCAATTCCGACCAGATGGCTCCTAGGCGCAAATTCAACTGGACGGAAAGAACCGGCTACCAACTGATTTATTGAGTTCAGTTCCGATGGTGGTGACGTCATTTCTACCTTTCTCAGTGCCAATTAATACTGTGGCGACACTTCAAAGCTTAGTACAAGCGTCAAATAAGACTAACAATAATTGTTACCGGCCAGACGAGTTACACAGTCCATTTCCGCTGCTCCCGCATTGCCTCATTCAGCGCCTTGATAACCTGCCGCTGCTTTTGCCAATCGCCGCCCATCCAAGCGTTGCGTGATGCCGCTGCTTTACCCTCTGCGCTTTTTGGCCCAGTGGACTGCTTCCAAGGCTTCCACAGCCGGATAGCTTCGCTCTGCTGCTCTCGCCGCTCGGAGGTCCATGCACTTTTCAGCTTGTTTTGCATACGATCCATTTCAACTGCACTGTCAAACCTGAAATTCCTAAAAAAGCACTGGTTCTCAAACGAACCCCGTTAGTTGATGCGTCTATATACGATTTATCAGCTCTTAGATTTGTTCTGCTCCGCGCGGATTCTCCAGTGAGTCTGACGGTGGCAGTTCGCGCAAAGGCATTGAAGATCCCCTAGCTTCGTTCTATGGCCGGCAGCCATCTGGGCGATTGACACTGCTCTGTGATGTACCTCGAAGGCAGCTTCTCGCTCACCTTCAGCTAACTTCGAAAAATCCGACTTGCATACCTCGCAGAACAGTTTTCCGTACAGTCGGCGAAACTCATCTTTCTTTGCTTTAGCGACCCCGCGGGCTCTTTCTTTCCCGAGGTGATTTCGCTCCTGCGCGTCCCCTTCAGTCCATTCTTGATCTGGATTGACTTTCTTTATCGCAGTCGGTACTGCACCATCCTTGGGTACGATAACGTATCCCGCTTTCTCTAGCGCCTGAAAACATGGCGATCCCTGACCTCCCTTGAAATGATAAGGCCCCACATCAAAGCCTAAGGCTTCACCAGCGGCGAACCCAAATACGGCTTTCGGGGGAAGCCGGTTGCCGAAATCATCAATCAGAACGTCATAGCCCACGGAGTTGCCAAACGGGTGACTTTCTTGGTTTAGAAGACGGGTGACAGCGCTGTAGAGATGGTCTGATCTAACTAGCCCTAACATTTCATGGGAAAGGTTCACTGGGCGACCTTGCAACTTTTCAAGTGAAGGTACCTGCCCGGTAATGTTGATCCGAAGTCGGCGGGTCGAGTTACCGCCTTTTGCGCCTTCATTTTGACCAACTACCTTCATGCGTTTTGCCAAAATTTCCAATAAGACGTTTATTGGTTGCTGTAGGTCTTTGTCAGCTGCGACTACCTTCTGCTCCGTAGGGAGTCCAGTCAATTTGTTCGTATCTATGTGGACGTTGGCAATCAATGCGTCGCAACTGCGGAGCCGCTCTAACAATAGACCGAGCCCCTTTCTGTACTCGGTGTTTTTACCTCCTATTCCCTTTTTACCGCCCCTTGAATGAACGACGATTGAGGTAGATTCAAATTCGTAGTGGGCATCTATTGGCACTCCATTTTCGACTAGTAGAAATCTCATTTGTAGCTGCTGTTTACTGAATCATTGGTTAAACCGCACAATCATCCGAGCGGCATTTTTATCCTTGCAGGCACTGTTATACACGTATGGGCTCATCAATTGAGGTGCGTTTTTATTCAGTCGATCGTAAAACAGCGCGCAAAATTAAGAGATTTCATTATGAGTAAATTCAGGTATTGCAACTCGTCAAGCTTCGGTTCCGGCTGCCTCAACAGTGCCGCCAAGAAGCATGAGCATTCCGGCGACGAAAAGAAGTGCGAATTTTGCAATTCATCAAGCTACGGTTCTGGATGCCAAAAAAGGCAGACACAAAAGCATAGACACGGTAGCGGAGCTAACAAATGTCGATGGTGCGGGTCAACGAGCGTTGACTTGGGATGTGTAGGTAGTCCTATCGGAATTCGCGAAAAATAGCGTTTTCACTGACTGCTCCAGAGCGGTTCACTTGCCGATAGCCAAGCTCTGCCACTCGCGCCGTTGGGGTGTTCATCCTGCAACTGGGCTACCCACGCTGTGCCTTCAATAGTTTGTTTTGCTCCGATGGGGGCTTCCCTTTCTTGCGCTCCCGTGCGGATTGCTTAAGATCATCGCGCGCCGCCGCACCATTGTTCACCTGTTGCGGCCCATGGGCGATGTTGGCCTGCCTCACAAAAGTAGCCTGCCGGGGGTACTTCAAGTCCACCAGCGCCGATATGGTCGCCCGGCTCTGCGACTGAGCCTTCAAGGCCAGCCCCATGAAGGTTTCATACTGGCGCAAATTTTCTTGTGTCGCCGCCCGCCGCGCCAGGCTGGCAAAGATGGTTTGCAGCGCCGTCGCCTGCCCGACAAGCATCGATTCCAGGATGGACAGGTCGCCACCCTTCACGCCCGTGCATGATTCGCTCAGGCCCGCCACCAGTTCGCCAAGGTCAACTTCCTTGCCCATGATGTTGCCTTGAAAGGCTTCGATCACTGACGCGCCGTTGATGCAAGGCTGCAAAGCTGCACGCGATAAGACTTGCGCCGTTGTCTGGCTCGGTGCGCAGGTTAATTGCAGGTGCTTGGCAGTGCCTGCCGGTGTCTTTGCCTTGGTCATCGGATGGTTTCCTGTTGGTTTTGATCCATAAATCCGTCGCACCGCTGGGGCTGAATCACCAGCGCCACCGATAGCTGCGCATGTTGTGGCTTGGTCGCCACCCCGGCCCGCTGCCAGTTCTTGCAGCCCCATATGCCCGCATGGCCTGCCAGGTGGACACACTCCAGACACAGCCGCCGATCGTCTGCTTCCCGGTCCCGCGTCACCAGCTTGTCTGCCACTCGTTCCGCGTCAGGCTCTGCCAGCCCGCGCCGGGTGAAGTGGTGCAGCCGCGCCGTGAAGGTGTCAATCTCCCGCCCTGTCATGGCTTGGCTGTGTGGCCAGGCCCAGCGGTCAGGGTCATGCGCTCCCGCCGTCGGGTCGTTCGCTGCCGGTGAATCACCCCTGTTTTTTTGCATGGGGGCCATACCGGGGGCTACAAAACCTACGAAACCCGGTTTTGTAGGTTCTGTAGCCTCTGCCGTGGGGGTCGTGTCGATTTTCTTCAGTCGTGCCAGCCAGTTCATGCCGCGCCCCTTGACAGTGGATTGACGGTGTAGCGGTCGCTGGGTCTGCCGCCTGCCGCGCCGCCGGTCACAACCTCACGCTGCAACCAGTCGTAATCCGCCAGCACGTCCGCTGCCTTGCGCACGGCGTCCGGTGTGCCCAATCCGGCCCAATGCTTCAAAGCCACCTGCCGGGGGGTGAAGCTGTCCAGGATCACGCCGTCCCTGTCCACCAGCTTGCCGGTCTTGATTCGGGACAGCAGCGTTACTGCGTCCGTGGTTTCAGGCGTTACCGCCGCCGCATACAGCCGATTGGCATGGGTGCGCAGGTAGTCGGCAAAGGACAGCGCCCGGATCAGCTCACGCGCATGGATCATGCCGCCCGTGTCCGGTGTGTCAATCAAGGCAAACACCAGCGCCAGCGCCGGAATCAGCTTGCGGTACTTGGACAGATGCGACACCATCGCCGGGTGCAGGTCATCGCCGCGTATCTCGGTTTCAAAGGGAACCAGCCACTCCACAAAAAGGGCTTGCGCTGCGTCGTCAAAGCGCCAGATCACCGGCTCTGTGTCACTGGCCGGCTGAAGTTCCGCCAAGCGCTCGAACACCGCCCAGGCGGTCTGCCTGGCCGGGGTGTCGGGCCACTGGTCAACGTGGATAAATTCGCCTGTCACGTCTGGCCACACGGTCAAGGCGAAGCGCTGCAACAAACCATCATCAGCGCTGCCGCCCGCCACCGCGCCGCGCACGTATTCCTGAATCCGCCCCGGCTGAATGCCACCAATCACGGCTTGGCAGACACGGGGGATATGCACCGTTCCGCGTCCGATACGGTCAAAGGTGTAGCCTTGATTGCCGTCATAGCTTTGCAGCATGAAGGCCCGCGCCCCTTCCTGCCCCGGCTTGTCCAGGCCGGTCAGCAGTCCGTACAGTTCATCCCGATAAGACAAGGTGCCCCACGGGTTTTGCTGCATCAGTTCGCCCAACTTTTCCACCGTGGCATCGTTGACAATGAAGCGCCGCGCCATGGGTTCTGCAGGTAGGTCCACCGGCTCCAGTAGCGCCCGCGCCGCTGACGGGTCTTTGCCTGCAAGCCCCTTGGCCTTTTTCTCATTCGCATCATCCTGCATCGCCATCACTTTGCAGTCGAGCGCCCAGGCGTCGTGCTCTGCCTGCCAGCGTTCAAACTCCGTGGCCTGCAAGCGGTTCAGGGGTCGCAGGGCTTCACCCAGCGCCGGGGACTTCTTCACGCCTGCCCGGCCTACCAAGTTGCCCCAAAGATTCGGGACAACCTGCCAATCGTCTTTGGCCTTGGGCTGGATTACGGCCCGCGCACCAATGAGGCTGGACAAGGCCACCAGCGCCGCCACGGCTGGAAAGTCCGGCGGGCATTGCATCCGGTGAGCAATGTCCATCACCCAGGCGCGTAATGCCACGGGTAATAGTTCCGCATCGAACGGATCAACGGGTGGTAGTGCGTTGGGCAGTGGTGTAGGTTCTGGCCAGTCATCAGCGCCAGCAGCTCCGCACATTGCCGCCGCCTCGATACAGCCGCGCACCGCATCAGCCCCGGCCATTTGGTGCAGGTCGTTGAAGTCGGTTGCCTTATCGGGACGGTCTGGCCCAAACTGAGGTTTTATGAGAAAGCCGCCTACCGCCAGCGCCGCTGCCGTGGCTTTGCTCATGCCGGGATTGCCCTGCGTCAGGTGGTCATCATCCGCCGCAATAATGATTTTCATCGCCGCATACTTGGCTCGCAAGGCCAGCGCCACCGCCTGCAGGTTGCCCGCGTTGAAGGCCACCGCCACCGCGTGCCCGGTTGCCTCATGGAGGCTTGCGCCGGTCGCGTAGCCCTCGCAAACGATCAGCCCGCCTGCCGGTTTGCCAATCGAGTGATAGCAGCCCTTCACGCGCCCGCCAGGCATGAATCGTTTCTCGCCGTCCGGGGCGATGGTTTGCAGGCTGTGCAGTTTTCCGTCTGCGTCTCGCATCGGAATCAGCAGCCGGTGCCCGTCAAACTTCGCGCCGTGGGGCTTGATGCCCTTGCGGGTCAGGTACTCATGCGCCGCCGGTGCTGGTGTCGCCTTTTGCCACAATGCCGCCGCCGTCTGGCTGGCCTGTTGCTGGCTGGCTTGCAAGTCGGCATCGCGCTGTGCCCTCATGGCGTTGATGCGCTGCCGGTGGGCGTCGCGCACTGCGTCGGTCATGGCGTTGTCTGACTTCGCGCACCAGCTTGATTGCAAGCCGGTACGCCAGCAGCCAAACGCGCCAGCCGCTATGCCGTCAGCGTGCAGCGTGTACCAGCCGGAATCATCGCCGGGTTTGCCGTTCGTGCTGAATCGGTGGATTGCGCCGTTTGGGATGATGCTGTCCGGGGCTTCAAGGCCCGCCGCTGCAATGGCGAGCCTGAAATGCTCGATAGGGTCAGACATTGCCGCCCCCGATCTGTGCCAGGAAGTGCGCCGCCGCCTGCAAGTCGGGCAAGGCACGGCTCATGCCCCAGCGCGCTGCGTAGTACATGCCCGCGCCGTATGCCGGGTTGCTATGGGTTAGGGTGTGGCCCGCCAGCGCAAAGCGCGCTGCGAGGGTTGCAAAGGCTTTACCTTCTTGTGCTGCCGTGGGAAAATCAAGATCGGTGGTGTCAGTCCTAAGCCCTTTGGAATCGTAAGTTCCGGGGGCTTTTTCTTTGGTGGTGGTGGGGGTCATGGATTGCCCCTTACGCCGTGGCCTGTGCCGTCATCCATGCCCGCACAGCGCCCACGTTCCAGGCTGTCACGCGCTCAGAAAGTTTGCTGGGTTTTGGGAACGTGCCCGCCTTCACCTTGCGCCAGAGCGTCGGCGCAGAAAAGGGTAGGGGGGCTGGGGTGTCTGGCCTCTTTGGGCTTTGCACCAGTTGCGATTCTCGAACGTATCCGCTGTCTGGCAGGGCATCGAAAACCGATTGATGGATGG
Organism: Polaromonas sp.; assembly: GCF_012927415.1. GTDB lineage: Bacteria > Pseudomonadota > Gammaproteobacteria > Burkholderiales > Burkholderiaceae_C > Polaromonas. The sequence continues at coordinate 19,062 of NZ_JABBPF010000087.1, forward strand.
ATGCCTTTTGCGCCGGGATGCTTGAGGCACTGGGCGTTTTGGGGCTTGTGGACTTGCTTGACATTGGGGGATACCTCCTGAAAGAAGGCTCCAATGTCGAGCTTGGCATGGGGCTTGAATAGTCGGTATAGCTCACCTATTCACTTGAAAAAAATACCCCATCCATTGTGCAAACCCGCATGAATGCTAAGTTTCCATAGCCGGCCTATTGGGAATTAAATTTCTTGCGCCCGCGTCCTTTGTCTGGATTTGCCACGGTTGCAATTCGCTGAATAGCCTCATTATTCAGTGTTATGAAGTTCCCTTTCAAGTAGTCGATCAACCTGTTTTTGAAGGTTGCGGTTCTATCACCATAGCCATTGGTCACTGCTCGGAATGCAATGTTTGCAGCGTGCAGTTCCTCGGGTAAGTCTGCCGGGTCTATGTCGGTTTCAACGGCTGCATTAACCGTAGTGGAAAGCTTACGGTCAAATGAATAGACGGACTTCATTTCAATTTGAGTAATCCAACGGGCAATTGAATAGCGCTCAAACTCCTGAACCTCAAATCTAATCTGCCGTTTATCGGCGAGCCAATCGTGGAGAGGAGTTTCTACACCAAAAAGCTCACATTTGCGGTGTAGGTCGTTCAGCTTCACGCTTAAAAGCTCGATACGAATAGGTTCTTTGAAATCCACATTTTCTAATTCGTCGATAAAGATTTCTTCAAAAAGACGATTGATGGCATTTTTATAGTGCACCGACATTCGGTCAGTGACTATCCGAACGCGCCATTGCTCATCCTCTGATTCGCTTGGCTCTAAGCCCAGTATCAGCGCCGCTGCGTCATATCCCGAAAAGTTTTCCGCAAAATCCCAATGCGATAAATCCGCCATACGTTCCCTGTCTCGCACCTGAAAAGAAAACCAGCGCCGCCGGGTCAGGGAGTCCCCGGTTTTCGCCATCGGGGATCAGCCGATAGCTAGGCGTGGCTTAAAACTGTTTTTTTACTTTGCCGCCGTGCGAAGCGGGATCACGTCCGCGCCAATGCGCAGCTTGTCCAGGTAGTCCGCCCAGCGTTGCATCATCTCGCGCCGTGCCGGTAGGTGGGCTGTCCGGTTATAGGCCCGCCCGTTGGCATCCTTCACCGCATGGGCCAATTGATGCTCTATTAAGTCCACCCGTTCGCCAAGCACCTCGTCCATGATGGTGCGTGCCGTGGCCCGGAATCCGTGGGCGGTGTGAACTTCCTTGCTGTAGCCCATGGCCCGCACAGCGCCGTTTATCGTGTTTTCG
>NZ_JABBPF010000088.1 GCF_012927415.1 Polaromonas sp.
GTGGCCCCGGATGGGGGGGGTGCGTTGGCGGGGGCGGCGGTAAACGGCGCCCCGCTTTTTGGCGTTTGTTTTCCGCGGGCGCGCGTGACGGCGGTGAAAGAAAACCTGGCTTTTAGAATCAACCGCGGCACCGACGCACGCCCGGAAAATACTCAGGACACGATGTAAGCGGCTGCGGCCGTAGAAAAAAGCTTGCCATCGGCGCCCAGAAACTCCATGCGCGTGCTGGCTACCCGTGAGCCGAGCCGCAGCACTTCGGCCCGCAACTCGAAAAATTCGCTAATACCGGGGCGCAAATAATCCACCCGAAGATCAATCGTGCCGAGCTTGCCAAAACGGTGCAACCGCTGCAGGGGCGCTTCATCCATGTGGCGCGCACCAATGGCGGCCATCACGGCCAGCCCGCCCATCGCGTCAAGCCCGGCGCTGATGACGCCGCCGTGAATGCGGTTGTAGGCGTAATGGCCAACAAGTTCAGGCCGCATGTCGATCCGCGCCGTGACCCGATCGGCCTTGAGCGAGGTGATTTTCAGTCCTAACAACTGGTTAAAGACGATCTTTTCTTCAAAGAGGGCTTTTAGCCCCGTGACGAACTCTTCCTCGAATTCAGGAGCCGGAACGGGCGACGTGGGGTAAATGGCGGCATTTGTCATGGGTTTTATTGTCGGGCAACCGAGCCCAACAAACGCGCATTGCAAGCTGTTCAGCATTTTCCATAACGGTACCGGCGAAGGCGCAAAAAGAAAACGGCACCCGAAGATGCCGTTTTCTTGGTCAGGACGTCAATCGTCCTGCTGGCGTGATAAATAGATCAGGCCATTTTTTAGGTGCTTTCAGGCCGCTTTTTTACCGGCCGGCGACACCGCGCCAATTTTGGACTCGACCATCTGGACAGCCTGCTTGGCCGTTTTCTGTGCCGCTTCCACCGCGTTGTTGCTGGCTTCGATGGCGCTCTTGAAAACGGCGACAGCCGCTTCTGATCCGGCTGGAGCGTTCTTCAGGGAGTTTTCCAGAAATGAGGTCACGGCTTTTTGCGATTCCGCCGTTGTGGATTCCAGAGCTTTGGTGAACTCGGCGCCCGTGCCCGAAGCGATCTCATAGAGATGACGGCTATAGGAAGCTGATTTTTCGGCCAGTGGCTGAATCATGTTCGATTGCAGTGCAAACATTGCCTGCGCGTCTTTGGCACCGGCCAGTGCCTGCAGGTTGGCGAGCGATTCGGCCACCATTGACTTGGCAGCGGCCATGTTCAGCTCAACCAGCTTTTCGAAGCTGGAGAAGGCTTTTTCCGACAGGCCGGCAAAGGCTTCGACGCTGTCTTTTTGATTCACGAGAAATTGGTCGTTGGTGTAGTTCATGGGAAACTCCTTGGTGGGTTGAGAAAATGTTGCAGTGCAGCAATTAAACCATCGAGTGCAAACCATTGCAAGCATTTCCTTTCCTGGCGCCCGTCATTAGGGGCGTGACTCCAACCTCCACGAATCCGCTCAAAAGCTTCCAGCCTGAAAAATACTAGCAGGGTAAAACAGCCTTTTTCGGCCGTTGCGGTCTGGATGGCGTCAAAACCGTCGGGCGCAAAAGGCACTGAAAGCCGCCCTGAACCTGATACTTTTTAGTCGAGAACCAGCCTCAAACCGCAGCAATGCTTCCACTATTGCAAGCACTTGCAGAGCCACCACGGGCAAAGAGCAAAAAGGCCGCAGTGCTATCTGCCAGATAGCGGACGACATCGCCCCCACCCCACGCGCCATCGACAGGGTGAACGATGGGTCAAGCCTGCCGCGGGCCCAACGCATTCGCTTCGACATCTTTGCCCACTGATAGATCAGCTTGAGGTCGCGTTGCGGCAGATCGGCGGCTGGCAGATGGAGCCTGAAAATCCGCGCAGCTATCGATGAAACCGCGGTTGCAACCGGTATCAATTGCCAACGCTTCCTGACATTTTTTTGGGCCAGGCCCGACTACGCTGTGCACCAGCTCAAAAGGGCGCGTGCAGCCGGGGCGTTCACCATTAACGCTGGAGCCGGTCTTGCGAAAGGGAAAATCATGGCCAATGCAAAGCGTCCTTTATGGTTGACCCATGAATGGTTTGAGCTGCATCCGCGTCTGGCGGAAGCGGTCAGCAAGCACGCCCTGGGCCTGAGTATTGTGGCTTTCGTGCTGATCGTGGTCCTGCTGCTGACTTTGTTTGTGTGGGCCCAGATCTTGCCCGAGCAGAGGGCCGAAAGCGATGAGCTCAGCAGCCGCCGCAGCGTGGCCCAGGCGGAAATCCAGTACCCCGGTTCGCGCGGGTTGCCCGGGTTGCCCGGGTTGTGCGATCATTTCCAGGCGCAAAAAAAGTGACCGTCAGTGGCGATGGCCAGAGCAGTTTCGGGTCAGTGGACCAAGCCCTGATCGCCATTGAAAAGTTGCGCCAGTTTCCCGGTCGGCATGTCACTTCGGCGCTTGACCAGGTCAGCCGGTAAAGCGGGACCTCTCAAACTGGCGCCCTGAAGGGTCTGCGTCGATGGCCCACCATCAAACGCCAGCCCGCACCAATCAGCGCTGGCCCTCGGCGGGAAGAGTCACGGGCGGCGGTATAGTGATCCGATGAATTCAAGCCGCAACCATCACCGCTCCGATCTCGTCCGCATCGCCACTGCTTCCATGCGCGAGCGCGGGCTGGAACCCGAGTTCTCACCCCGTGTAATGGAGCAGCTGGCAACCATCACCGGTACCGGCCGCGAATCCGGAGCGCAGATCAGCAATCTCACCGGGCTGCTCTGGTGTTCCATCGACAACGATGATTCGCTGGATCTGGACCAACTGACCTTTTGTGAACTGCTGGCCGATGGCGCCGTCAAGCTGCGGGTCGCCATTGCCGACGTGGACGCACTGGTCGGCAAGGCAACACCGATTGACGACCATGCGCACCTGAACACGACCTCGGTCTACACGTCGGCACGCATTTTCCCGATGCTGCCCGAGCGCCTGTCCACCGACCTCACGTCGCTCAACGCGGGCGAAGACCGGCTGGCTCTCGTGACGGAGATGGTCTTCAGCGCCAACGCCACGCTGGTTAGCTCGAGCGTCTGCCGGGCCATGGTTCGCAACCGTGCCAAGCTGGCCTATGACGCGGCCGCAGCCTGGATCGAAGGCACGGGCGCGCTGCCTGCCGCTGCGGCTGCCGTGCCGGGCATGGAAGCGCAACTGCGCATGCAGGACAACCTTGCCCAGCAATTGCGCGCGCAGCGGCGTGAACAGGGCTCGCTCGAATTCGAAACATTCCAGCCCCGCGCTGTGTTTGAAGGCGAGAAGGTGATTGACATCAGGCAGCAGGCGCATAACCGCGCACGCCAGCTGATCGAGGAAGTCATGATTGCCACCAATGGCTGCACGGCGCGCTTTCTGGCCTTGCATGGCGGCGCGTCCCTGCGGCGCGTGGTGCGCTCGCCGGAGCGCTGGTTGCGCATCGTGGAGCTGGCCAGGCAATACGGTGTCGCGCTGCCCCCCGAACCCGATTCCCAGGCGCTGGCGGGCTTTCTGGCCAAACGCCACAAGGCGGACCCGCTCCGGTTTCCCGACCTGTCGCTGGTCATTGTCAAACTCATGGGCTCGGGAGAGTATGTGGTGGAGATGCCCGGCAGCGCGCCAATCGGCCACTTTGGCCTGGCAGTCAGAAATTACACGCACTCGACGGCCCCGAACCGGCGCTTCCCGGATTTGATTACTTCGCGCATCCTCAAGGCCGTGCTGACCGGCCAGCCCGCGCCCTATTCCAGCGCCGAGCTTGCCGATCTGGCGCTGCACTGCACCGGCCAGGAAGATGCCGCGCAAAAGGTCGAGCGGCAGATGCGAAAGTCCGAGGCGGCGTTACTGCTGGAGGCGCGTGTCGGCCAGCGCTTCGAGGGCATTGTGACCGGCAGCACCGCCGACGGCGTCTGGGTGCGAATCTTCTCTCCGCCGGCTGAAGGCAAACTGGTCAAGGGCATGGCCGGGCTCCAGGTCGGCGAAAAAGTCCGCGTCAAACTGGAGTCGACGAACGTCGAACGGGGATTCATTGACTTCGTGCGAGTCGAATGAGCTGGACAGCCCGATTCAGGCTGCGCCATGCTCCTTGACTCACTGACCCGCCAGGGACTCACCCTGCACGGCCTGGTGGCGATGACCGGTCTTGCGGTTTACGTCATCGCGTCGCGCGCCCGGCGGCAGCGCAGGCACCCCTCGGCAGCCATCGCCTGGGTTGTCTCGCTCGCATTGATGCCTTACCTGGCTTTGCCGCTTTACCTGCTGTTTGGCAACCGAAAGGCCCTGAGGGACCCGTTGGCACGCCCTCCGGTGGTGCCCTACAGCGGCCGCCAGTCCAACACGCCTGCGGCAAGGTTTCAGCACCTCGCCGCCGCCATGGGGCTTCCACGGGCATCGTCGTATCAACAGCTGTCAATTCATCAGGATGGGCACGATGCCCTGCAGGCGTTCAGGCGCGTGATGCTGGGTGCGACCTCCAGTCTGGACCTCTGCACTTTTCTCATCGGGCGAGACGCGCTGGGCAATGAGGTGCTGGAGATGCTGGCGCGGCGGGCACGGGAGGGCGTCAGGGTGCGGCTGCTGATCGACGGCATTGGCGCTTATTTGGGCGGCCATCCCGACCTCAAGCCGCTGGCTGCCGCGGGCGTGGAAGTGGCGCGCTTTGTTTCGCCGTTTCGCTCTGCCCTGCCCGGCCGCACCAATTTGCGCAATCACCGCAAAATGGTGATCGCTGATGGCCGGCATTTATGGGCGGGAGGGCGCAATCTGGCGGCAGAGTATTTTGTCGGTGATGCGGCCGGCGCCCCGCCGAAAGAGCCATGGATCGATTTGAGCTTTGATTTCAGCGGCGAGCTTGCCGTACAGGCGCAGCATCGGTTTGACCAGGACTGGGCCTTCGCGACGCAAGCGCAGGTAAACCCTGCGCCGCTCCCGAAAACGCTGGCTCCTGCCAGCGAGGCAGCGGGTGGGCAGTTGATTGCCAGCGGACCTGATCAGGCTGACGACACGTTGTATTCGCTGCTGATTGCCATTTGCTTTACCGCTCGAACCCGCATCCTGGCCGTCAGCCCGTATTTTGTGCCGGATGCCACGCTGCTGATGGCGCTGACGCTGGCCGCCCGGCGCGGCATTGCCGTGGATCTGCTCGTACCGCGCCGTTCAAACCATGCGCTGGCCGACATGGCACGCCCGGCGGCGCTGCGCGAGATGGCGGCGGCCGGTGCCCGCATCTGGCTGGTCGAAGGGATGATCCACGCGAAGGCGCTGGTCATCGATACCGAAGTGGTACTGGCGGGCTCGGCCAATCTCGACGAGCGCAGCCTGTTCCTGAACTACGAATTGATGGTTGCTTTTTACGAACCCGCCGACGTGCAACGTTTCGCGCAGTGGATAGAGCGGCAACGCGCCTTTGCATCGCCCTACCAGCCCCGCACCCCGGGCGTGGTGCGCGAGTTCGCCGAAGGCCTGATCCGCTGGCTGGCGTTCCAGCTTTGAATCGCAGCCGTGAACGCCTCCGGGCGGTACTGCTGTCTTTTTCCAGCTCTTCATGGCACCTCGGCCAGCACCGTGTTTGCTATTATTTTAATAGCATTAAATAACGATAAACGCTGGACATGAAGCATATTTCATTAAAAAAAGATGCCGGACAGCACGTCAGAAGGCTGAAAAATCGGGGCGGCGCTTTTCCATGAAAGCGCTAAATGCCTCACGCGCGGCGGGCTCCTGCAGCATGCGGCCAAAGCTGACGCCCTCTTCAGCCATTCGCTCGGCCACCATGCCGGCGTTACCCTTTTTCATCAGGCGCTTGGTTTCTATCAGCGCGCTGAGCGGTTTGGCGGCCAGCTTGAGCGCCTGCCTTTGCGCCAGCGCATTGACCTCGGCGGGTGGCACGATGCGGTTGATGAGTCCCATCTCCAGCGCCGTCTCGACCATGAAGGGCTCGCCCAGCAGCAGCGCTTCGGCAGCCCGCGGGTAACCCATCAGCTGCGCCACCAGAAAGCTAGATGCCGCTTCAGGACACAGGCCAAGATTGACAAAAGGCATGGAAAAAGCGGCATTGTCACCGGCGTAGACCAGGTCGCAGTGCAGCAGCATGGTGGTGCCAATGCCCACCGCCGGGCCGCAGACCGCCGCCACGATGGGCTTGGGAAAGCTGCTGATGCCGCGCAGAAAGCGGAAAACGGGTGAGTCCGGGGTGGACGGCGGCTTGTTCAGGAAGTCGCCAATGTCGTTGCCGGCCGAAAAAATGGTTTCGTGGCCCTGGATGACGACCGCGCGCACGGCAGCATCGTGATTGGCCGATTCCAGCGCGTCGGCCATGGCGCCATACATGACGGAGGTGATGGAGTTTTTCCGTTCCAGACGGTTCAGCGTCATGGTCATCACGCCGGCGTCAACATGGGTCAGGATTTCTGGAATGGTTGAAGTGCTCATGAGGAAGTTTCCGGTGTTGACGGTTTGGAAAGACTAAGTGTAGACCGGCGGTAAGTTCACTCTAGCGGTATCGGGATTTCCTGACGTGCGCCGCGAGGCCGCAGCTCGCCCGGGCGCCCGGTCAGACCCTTTCGAAGATGCCGGCCGCGCCTTGTCCCATGCCGACGCACATGGTTACCATGCCGTATTTCAGCTGATGGCGCTGCAGTGCGTGAATCACCGTCGCAGCGCGAATCGCCCCGGTCGCGCCCAACGGATGGCCCAGCGCAATCGCGCCGCCCATGCGGTTGACCTTGGTGGGGTCCAAACCCAGGCTATTGATGACCGCCAGCGACTGCGCGGCAAAGGCTTCGTTCAGTTCAAACCAGTCGATGTCGTTCTGCATCAATCCCGCATAACGCAGCGCTGCGGGAATGGCCTCAATCGGGCCTATGCCCATGACGGCGGGTGGCACACCCCTGGCGGCGTAACTGACGAAGCGCGCCAGCGGCTTGAGGCCGAATTCCCTGACCGCCTTTTCACTGGCCAGAATCAGCGCTCCGGCGCCGTCAGAAGTTTGCGAGCTGTTGCCCGCCGTCACCGAACCACGCGCGGCGAATGGTGTCTTGAGTTTGGCCAGCCCCTCCAGGGTGGTGTCGGGACGCGCGCCTTCATCAAGGCTTACGGTGCGGCTGGTGGCAATGACTTCGCCAGTTTCCAGGTTGGCCGTGCGGTCAGTCACTTCAACCGGCGTGATTTCAGCCGTGAACTCGCCCGCCTGCTGGGCCTTCAGCGCTTTCATGTGGGATTCGTAGGCAAACTGGTCCTGCGCCTCGCGTGAGACTTTCCATTGCTGCGCCACCTTCTCGGCCGTCAGACCCATGCCGTAGGCAATGCCGATGTTCTCGTCGTTGGCAAACATGACCGGCGAGAGCGAGGGCGAATTGCCCGACATCGGCACCATGCTCATGCTCTCGACGCCGGCGGCAATCATCACATCGGCCTCGCCAACGCGAATTCGGTCGGCAGCCATCTGGATGGCCGACAGGCCTGAGGCGCAAAAGCGATTGACGGTAATGCCGCCCACGCTGGTCGGCAGTCCGGCCAGCACTGCGCCGATGCGGGCGATATTCAGGCCCTGCGGGCCTTCGGGAATAGCGCAACCGCAGATGACGTCTTCAATCGCCTTCGGGTCCAGCGCCGGCACTTGGGCCAGCGCGGCCCGCAGGGCAGTGACCAGCAGCTCGTCGGGCCGCGTGTTGCGGAAAAAGCCCCGGTGCGAGCGTCCGATGGGCGTGCGCGTAGCGGCAACGATGTAGGCTTCCTGAACTTGTTTGGCCATGATGGCTTCCTTTGATTTTTTGGCGCTTGGGCGCTTTAACTGTTACGCGGGCCGGAGGGTATCCAGGCCCAGACAAATTCACACTCGACCGGGTTCACCCCGTTTTCGTCGGTCACGATGACGGGCACATTGACCTCACCCCGGTCGCTGGCCTGCATCAAGGCGCGCTGCTCCGCGCTGAGCGTGGCTACCGCGCGCATCGAACCCGTGGCGCGTTTTTTGAACGCCATCTTCAGCTCCTTGGCCAGCGGGATACAGTCGTCACGCGCGTTCATGCCAACCACCATGCCGGTGGCGGTTTCCGCCAGCAAATTCATGGCCGAGGCGTGAATGCCGCCAATGTGGTTCTGCACCTTCTTTTCATTTTTGATGCCGATCTCGACGCGCTCACGCCCCATCTGCAGAAAGTCCAGCCCCGCGGTGCCGGTAAAAGGCACGGCGCGGCGCAACACCACACTGCGAAACCAGGGTCGCGCAAAGGCGGGCACTTCGGAAAGCCTCTCAAGCTGGCGCTCCAGCCGGTTCGGTGGCGTGATCGGAGAATCAGTCATGTCTATACGCCATCGAATGACAGCAAGGAACCGGCTCCGCCGGGCCGCAGCTGACGCTCCCTGCAAGGCGGGAAAGCGCTGCACGCAATGCGCGCCCGACGGGGATATTCATCAGTTCCTCACCGGTTTGCCGGTGCTCATCATGCCCATGATGCGTTCCTGCGTCTTGGGGTGTTCCAGCAGCGAACAGAAAGCCTTGCGCTCCAGCGTCATCAGGTATTCCTCGGTCACCAGCGTGCCGGCATCCACATCACCGCCGCAAACCACATTGGCAATCAGGCTGGCGATGTGAAAGTCATGCGCGCTGATGAAGCCGCCGTCACGCATGTTGACCAGCTGGCCCTTGATGGTCGCAATGCCGCTGCGGCCCGCCACAGGAAAGAGGCGCTTGTGGGGCGCCCGGTAGCCTGAATTGAACAGCGCGCGGGCTTCATTCAGCGCCACAAACAGCAGCTCGTCCCTGTTCGGCACGATGACGTCACTATCAAGCAGGTAGCCCAGCTTCCGGCTTTCCGGCGCGCTGGTGCCGACGGTCGCCATGGCGGCGGCGCTAAACCCCTCTGTCAGGAAAGGCAGGATGTCCTTGCCGGTCGATTTGGCGGCATTTTCAGCGGCGCGGCGCGCAATGTAGGCAAGCCCGCCGGCACCCGGCACCAGGCCGACGCCTACTTCCACCAGGCCGATGTAGCTTTCCATCGCCACCACCCGTTTGGCCGAATACACCGCCATTTCGCAGCCACCGCCGAGCGCCAGGCCGCGAATCGCCGATACCACGGGCACGGCGGCATAACGCAACCTGAGCATGGTGTTCTGCAACTCGGCCTCGGCGCCTTCAATCGCCCTGGCGCCGCCCATCATGAAAGCTGGCAGCATGGCCTGCAGATCGGCCCCGGCCGAGAACATTGCGTCGTTCGACCAGATCACCAGGCCCTTGTAGCTTTTCTCGGCCAGCTCAACGCCCATTGCCAGACCTTCGGCCACATCGGGGCTGATGGCGTGCATCTTCGTCTTGATGCTGGCGATCAACACGTCACCCACTTCGCCGTTGTGGCCGTCCAGCGTCCAGAGACGAATTGCGTCGTCTTCGTGCACCGTCGTGCCGGCCGTCTCGAAGGCGGGCGCGCTGGAGCCGAGAACGTCTTCGGGGAAATGCTGGCGTTCATAGACGGGCAGCTTGCGTCGCGGAATGAACTTCTTGGCTGAAGCGCTCCAAGATCCTTCGGGCGTATGCACACCACCGGCCGCGACCACGGAAGCGGTAAAAACCCAGTCAGGCAGGGGCGCTTTGGTGAGCGCCCGGCCGGCGTCAATGTCTTCCTTGATCCAGTTGGCCACCTGAAGCCAGCCCGCTTCCTGCCACAGCTCGAACGGACCCTGTTTCGCGCCAAAACCCCAGCGCATCGCAAAGTCGATGTCGCGCGCGGTTTCAGCAATCGCCTCCAGATGCACAGCGGCATAGTGGAACTGGTCGCGCAAGATGGCCCAGAGAAAGCGCGGTTCAGCGCCTTCGGCTTCACGCAGCAGCCTGAGGCGTTCGCCGGCCGGCTTTTTCAGCATGCGGCCGACGACTTCATTAGCCTTGGCGCCAGCGGCAACGTATTCCATGCTTTCGGGGTCCAGGCGCAGGATGTCGCGGCCCACTTTTTTGTAGAAACCGGCACCGGTTTTCTGCCCCAGGCTTTTGGTTTCTAGCAACCTTGCCAGCACCGGCGGCGTGCCATAGATGGCTGAAAACGGATCTTCCACTTTTCCGCTGCCTGAACTGCCAACCGGGCCGAGGTTGTCCTGCAGCGTCTGGATGACATGCGCCATGGTGTCCAGACCGACCACGTCGGCGGTGCGGAAGGTGCCCGAACTCGCGCGGCCCAGCTTCTTTCCGGTCAGGTCGTCGACCACGTCATAGCTCAGGCCAAAGGTTTCGGCCTCCTTGATGGTCGCCAGCATGCTGGCGATGCCGACGCGGTTGGCGATGAAATTGGGCGTGTCGTGGGCACGGATCACGCCCTTGCCCAGCGCCGTCGTCACGAAAGCTTCCAGCTCGTCGAGCACCCTGGGTTCAGTCGTCGGCGTGTTGATCAGCTCGACCAGCGTCATGTAGCGTGGCGGGTTGAAAAAATGGATGCCGCAAAAACGCGGCTTGATACTCTCCGGCAGTGCCTGGCTCAGCGTGGTGATCGACAGGCCGGAGGTGTTGCTGGCGACGATGGCGCCTTCGGCCACGAAAGGCGCAATCTTGTGGTAAAGCTCGGTCTTCCAGTCCATGCGCTCGGCAATCGCCTCGATGATGAGATCGCATTCCAGCAGTTGCGCCAGGTGCTCTTCGTAATTGGCCTGCTGGATCAGCGCGGCATCTTCGGCCACGCCCAGCGGTGCGGGCTTGAGTTTTTTCAGTCCCTCAATGGCGCGGCTGACGATGCCGTTTTTCAGGCCGTCTTTGGCCGGCAAATCAAACAGCACCACCGGCACCTTGCAATTGACCAGATGGGCGGCGATTTGCGCACCCATCACGCCGGCACCGAGCACAGCGACTTTCTTCACTTGAAAACGGGACATCTTGTTTCCTTCCTTATCGATTGCTTGATTTGTTTCGTGACGCTGCTTGCGACTTGATGAACCAGTTCCCGAGCAAGGATGCCGTGGAACCGGCTATGCCGGGCCACCAGCGTCGCCCCTGCAAGGGGGGATGCGGCTACACGCAGTGAGCCGCAGGCGGGGTGAGTCAATTTATTCGAACCCAGGTCTGGGTCCGTCCAAAAGGCCCGAAAGAGCCCCTGACCTCCAGCTTTTTGCCGTCTTCGATGGGCGTCATCCTGAGCGTGTAGCTGCGGCCGTTTTCCGGGTCCAGAATCTTGCCGCCTTCCCAGACCTCGCGGTCCTCGACTTTTTTGGCGCCGCGAATGATTTCCAGGCCCAGAATGAGCTTGCCCTTGCGCTCGTCGCTGCACTCGATACACACATCCTCGGCCCTGGCATTCTTTAGTAGCCGCTTTTCAATTTTTCCGCTCAGCACGCCCGCCACATCCGTGATGCGAACCTCGGCCTTGGACTCGCCTGTTTTGTCATCGTAGTTGCGCCACAGGCCTACCGGGCTCGCCTGGGCCAGCGCGGAAAAAGCGATTGCTCCTGAAAAAATAGCTATCAGCAACCGTTTCATATGGACTCCAGCGGTAAAAGATTAAATATCTGGCGGTAGCCGGGCCGTCGCAGCTTGCACCTGCCCGGCCTGCGTGTTCAAGCCAGCGCAGCGTCAGTGTCCATCAGCGCCTTGCTGCCGCTGCGTGCGGTGCGCATGAGGGTTGCGGTTTCCGGGAACAGCTTGGCAAAATAAAAGCGAGCGGTCTGCACCTTGGCCAGGTAGAACGGGTCGGCGTTGCCAGCGGCGATTTCACGCAGCGCAACTTGCGCCATGCGCGCCCAGAAGTAGCCAAACACCAGGTGGCCCGCCACCCGCAAATAGTCCACTGCGGCCGCACCCACCTCGTCAGGGTTCTGGAAACCCTTGAAGCCGAGTTCCGTGGTGAACTTGGTCATCTGGTCGGCCAGGTAGGCCAGCGGATTGATGAACTCGGCCATCTTTTCGTTCACGCCTTCTTCCAGCACCAGCGCACCAATCAGCTTGCCAAACTTTTTCAGGGTGGCGCCGTTGTTGCCCAGAATCTTGCGGCCCAGCAAATCGAGCGACTGGATGGTGTTGGTGCCTTCATAGATCATGTTGATGCGGTTATCGCGCACCAGCTGCTCCAAACCCCATTCCTTGATGTAGCCGTGGCCGCCGAACACCTGCATGCAGGCATTGGTGGCAATGTGGCCGTTATCGGTCAGGAAAGCCTTGACGATGGGCGTGAGCAGCGCGACGATTTCGCTGGAATCCTTGCGCACCTTTTCATCCGGGTGGTGAAGCTCTTTGTCCAGCAGCAGCGTGCAGTAGATGGCCAGCGCGCGGCCACCTTCGGCATAGGCCTTGGCGGTCAGCAGCATCTTGCGCACGTCGGGATGCACGATGATCGGATCTGCCGGCTTGTCCTTGGCCTTGACGCCTGACAGCGAGCGCATCTGGATGCGGTCCTTGGCATAGGCCAGCGCGTTCTGAAAGGCCACTTCGGTCAGGCCCAGCGACTGGTTTCCCACGCCCAGGCGAGCCGCATTCATCATCACGAACATCGCAGCCAGGCCTTTGTTTGGCGCGCCGACCATCGTTCCAACGGCCTCGTCCATCACTATTTGCGCCGTCGCGTTGCCGTGGATGCCCATCTTGTGCTCCAGGCCGCCGCAGTAAATGCCGTTGCGCGAGCCCAGCGAACCGTCGACATTCACATTGAACTTGGGCACGATAAAAAGGCTGATGCCCTTGCTGCCCTGCGGCGCATCGGGCAGACGGGCCAGCACCAGATGCAAGATGTTGGGGGTCATGTCGTGCTCGCCGGCGCTGATGAAAATCTTGTTGCCGGTGAGCTTGAAAGTACCGTCGGCCTGTGGCTCGGCCTTGGTGCGCAGCAGGCCCAGGTCGGTGCCGCAATGCGCTTCGGTCAGGCACATGGTGCCGGTCCATTCGCCGCTGACCAGTTTGGGCAGGTACAGCTTTTTCTGCGCGTCAGTGCCGTGGGCATGCAGCGCCTCATACGCGCCATGCGACAGGCCGGGGTACATGGTCCAGGCCTGGTTGGCCGAGTTCATCATCTCGTAGAAGCACTGATTCACGACAAAAGGCAGGCCCTGGCCGCCGTATTCGGGATCGCAGCTCAGCGCGGCCCAGCCACCTTCGACGTACTGTGCATAAGCCTCCTTGAAACCTTTGGGAGGCGTGACTTCATGCGTGGTCTTGTCGAGCGTGCAGCCCTGCTCGTCGCCACTGATATTGAGTGGAAAGGTCACATCGACCGCGAACTTGCCGCCTTCTTCCAGCACTGCATTGATGGTGTCGGCATCAATGTCGGCATGCCGCGGCAGGACCTTCAGCTCGTCGGTGACCTTGAGCACTTCGTGCATGACGAATTGCATGTCGCGCAGGGGCGGGTTGTACTGGGGCATGGTGGTCCTTTGACGTTAAGACGATTTGGAAGGAAATGATTTCACCGAAGCAGGCTTTGGCAAAAGGGAAACGGAGGAAGTATTTGCGGAAACGGCCCGTGCAGCCGAGTCAGTGCAGCCGTAGCGCGCGAGGATATTGGAAAAACCGGTCTCTGCCCGGTCTGTTGATCCGGGTGTCTTCAAAAACCTGGCCTCGTAGTGCAGCGCCAGAATAAGACCGTGGATCTCGAAGGCCATCTGATGCGCATCGGCTTCAGGATAAAGATGACCCGCATCCCTGGCCTGCACCACGGCACGAAACATGGCGGCCAGCCAGGTTCGCACCGAATCGGCCAGCGCATCGCGCACCGGCCCGGGGCGGTCGTCGAACTCAACTGCGCCGCTGATGTAAATACAACCCGAATCGATTTCAATCGAAGTGCGGTTCATCCAGTTGTGAAACATCGCGCGCAAGCGCGGCAGGCCCCGGGCCTGCTGCAGCACCGGAAAAAACACCTCTTCCTCGAACCTGGCGTGGTACTCACGAATCACCGAAATCTGCAGCTCCTCGCGTGAGCCAAAGTGGGCGAAGACGCCGGACTTACTCATGTGCATGAGCTCGGCCAGCGCACCAATGCTCAGGCCTTCAAGGCCGATCTGCGTGGCCAGACCCAAAGCGGCATCGACGATTGCGGCCTTGGTCTGCTGGCCCTTTTGCTGACTTTTGGGCAGCGCCACAGCTACGCGGGAAGCGAGAGCGGCTTTGAAGGGGAGTGCAGTGGCGGTCATAAGTGTTGCGTGAAAATAAAACGAACGATCGTTCTATTTTGCAGCAATTTGACAATCCTCAGGCCGTGCAGGGCACTTATTTCTTAGGGATCGGCTTCTAAGCGACTTACGGGTTTACCCTTGTTTTGGGTGGGCTCGACGGGCCGGCGCAATGCTCGGCTGTTCCTCGCCTGCCAATTCAGGCCAAGGCGCAAGCCGCACCATCTCTTCCCGCAGAATTTCCACCAGAGCGGCTGCGGCGGGTGACAAGCTCCGGTAGCGCCGGGTCACCAGTCCTATCGGGCGCGAGATGTCAGGTTCGACCAGCGGACGACGCACCACGCCGGGCTGGGGTGCTACTGCCGCTGCGAGTTCGGGCAGCGCAGCTACCCCCAGCCCGCTGGCGACCATGGCGGTGATAGTGGCGAGGTGCTCGACCTGGTAAGTGGGTGCAAAACGCAAACGGTGCTGCAGCAGTGCTGCATCGGCATACTGGCGCACGCTGGCGGGCAGCGGCATCGAAATGTGGGTCAGCCCGGCAACCTCAATCCAGCGCAGCGGACCACGTTCTCTGGTCAGCGCATGGCCGGGTGGGATCAGCAAGACAAAGCCGTCAGAGGCCAGTGGCGTGTAGTCAAGGTCTGCATAGGCAGGATTGGCCGCCGTCAGCGCAAAGTCAACCTGGCCGGCCCGCACCAAATCAAACGCCGGCCCCGAAAGGGTGTCAACAATCTGAAACTGAACACCGGGGTAAAGCGCGCTGTAGCGGGCACAGGCCGCAGGCACCACGGTGGCAGCCAGCGAAGGCAGCGCGGCGAGCGTGACCTTGCCGACCTGCAACTCGGCAACATTGCGGACCGCGCGCACTGACTCGTCAGTCTGAATACGCAGCATCAGCGCCTGGTCGGCAAACACCTGACCAGCCGCAGTGAGCTGCACACTTCGGGTAGTCCGGTCGAACAGCCGCACATCCAGCGCCGCCTCCAGCCGTGTGACGACGCCGGAAACCGCCGACTGCGAGAGGTTCACCTGTGCGGCGGTGCGGCGAAAGCTGAGAGTGCTAGCCAAGGCCAAAAAAACATCCAGCTCCCGTATTGACCAATTGATCTGCATAGCGAATCAGTTTATCCATAAATACGGCTGGACAGGGCAATTGGAGCCGCCTAGACTCTTTTCAACATTTACCTATGAAGGACCTCTTTTGACGCTGTTGCCCGCCCATCCGAAAAACATTCATGCAGTCGTTGTCGGCGGCGGAACCATGGGTGCCGATGTTGCCGTCGTGCTGGCGCGCGGCGGCTGCCGAGTCACCGTGATTGATCCAGACGAGCCCAAGCGCAGCCGGTTGCAGGCCCATGTGCGGCAAGCCCTCGCACCGCTCGGGCTGGAGCGGCGAGCAGACCGCGTGATGGCGCTGCCCCGACTGGACGCGCTAGCGTGGGCCGACGTCGCCTTGGTGGTGGAATGCATTCCGGAAAATCTGCCGATGAAGCAGCAGCTGTTCGCCGAACTGGTGAAGTACGCGCCTGCATCGACCGTCCTCGCCAGCAACAGCTCGAGCTTTCCGATCAGCGCAATTGCCCAGGGACTGGACACACGCGGGCGCATGCTGGGGCTGCACTTTTTCATGCCCGCCCACCTGGTGCCGCTGGTCGAGGTAGTGCGCGGCCCGGACACCGATCCGGCACAGGCCGACCGGCTGTGCGCCTTCATGCGTGGCTGCGGCAGCGTGCCGGTGCTGGTGCGCAAGGACAAGCCGGGTTTTCTCGCCAACCGCCTGCAGCATGCGCTGGCCCGCGAGGCTTTTGCCATGATCGACGAAGGCATCGCCACACCTGAAGATGTGGATGCGGCGGTGCGCTTCGGTTTCGGCTTTCGCTACCTCGCCGCCGGCCCGGTGCTGCAGCGCGACCATGCCGGGCTGGATGTGCATTGTGCAGCTGCCGCCACTATGTACCCGACGCTTTCCATTGCCACCGAGCCCGCACGCATCCTGAGCGCCCATGTCGCGGGGGGCCGATTGGGCATGAAGACCGGTGCCGGCTTTTACGACTGGCCCGAAGAACGCCGCCGGGCCGAACAGACCCGCTACAACCATCTGTTGCAGCAGGGTCTGGCTCTGCTGGCCAGCGAACTTCCTCCGATCGATACCGACGACAACACCGCGCCATGACTTGCACCCCCCTGATCCTGACCGTGGCCCCCAACGGCGCCTACAAACAGCTGGCAGACCATCCGGCCTTGCCGGTCACGGCGGCCACGCTGGCCGCCACCGCCCGCCAGTGTCTGGAAGCGGGTGCGGCGATGCTGCACCTGCACATCCGCGACAGCGCAGGTCGCCACAGCCTTGACGTGACGGGTTATCGCGAAGCGCTGGCAGCCGTCAAGGCCGTCGTGGGCGATGCCATGGTGCTGCAGGTCACCAGCGAGGCGGCCCGCGTTTATGAGGCGCAGGCGCAGATCGACATGGTGCGCAGCCTGCGGCCCGAGGCTGTCTCAGTCGGCTTGCGAGAGCTTGACCAGCCCGCCATCGGTGACGCCGGTCTGGCCGGATTCTTTGCCTGGCTGATGCGCGAGCGCGTGATGACGCAAATCATTTTGTACGACGTGAAAGACCTGCAGCGCTGGCAGCAGCTGCGAGCGCAAGGCGTGATTCCCGATGGCCGCTGGTCACTGCTGTTTGTGCTGGGGCGCTACAGCGCAGGGCAAACCTCCGAACCGCGCGACCTCGTTGCGTTTTTGCAGGCGCATACCGGCAGCGAACCCTGGACCGTGTGCGCTTTCGGCGCCACCGAACATGCCTGCATCATGGCGGCGGCAGCCCTCGGCGGCCATGCGCGCGTTGGGTTTGAAAACAACCTCTTTCTGCGCAACGGCGAGCCGGCACCCGACAACGCGGCACTGGTCAGACAAGCCGCTCAGGCGGCAGCCTGCCTGGGGCGTCCGCTGGCCACGGCAGAGCAAATCCGGCGGCAGTTTTTTGACGACCCGAACCAGCTGAATTGACGACAACAACGGAGACACCATGAAACGATCGAACTTCATCAAAAGCCTGCCGGCTATCGGACTGGGATTTGCATTGAGCGCACTGGGCGCACTCACCCCCGTAGCCGCGCTGGCGCAAGACGCTTACCCCAGCAAGCCGATCCGATTCATCGTTCCCTATCCGCCAGGTGGCCCCACCGACCTGATGGCGCGCATGTTGCAGGTGGAATTGCAGACCCGGCTCGGTGTGCCCATCGTGATAGAAAACAAGGGTGGCGCCGGTGGCAACCTGGGTAGTGCTGAAGTGGCAAAACAGGCGCCTGCCGACGGCTACACCCTGCTGCTGGCGGCGAGCGGCCCGATGGCCGTCAACACTTCGCTGTACCGCAGCATGAGCTTCAACCCGCTGACCGACCTGGCACCGGTGATCCAGATTTCGTCCTTTCCGCTGGTGCTGGAAGTCACGCCGAAGCTGGGCATCAAGAGCGTGAAGGAACTGGTGGCCGCGGCCAGAGCGCCGAAGTCGGAACTGAGCTTCGCTTCGGCCGGAAACGGCACACCGCAACACCTGGCAGGCGAACTTTTCAACAGCCAGCTGAACGTGAAAATGGCGCACATTCCCTACCGCGGCGCCGGCCCTGCGCTCAATGACATGCTGGGCGGCCAGGTCAACGTGATGTTTGACATTCTGGGCAGTTCACTGCCGTATCTGCAGACGGGCAAGCTGGTGCCGCTCGCGGTGACGTCAGCCCGGCGCAGTCCCTTGCTGCCCGATGTGCCGACCATGCTGGAGTCCGGCATTGCCGGCTACGAATTCACCGGCTGGCATGGCATTGCGGTGCGTGCCGGAACGCCGTCAGCGGTCATTGAGAAGCTCAACACGACGCTTAATGCCATTTTCAGCACCCCTGCGTTCCAGAAAAAATGGGAAGCGCTGGGCACGGCGGTGGTGGGCGGTACCCCGGCGCAATTCGGCTACCTGATCCGCAAGGAATCAGTCCGCCTTGGAAAACTGGTCAGGGACTCCGGCGTGACCGTGGACTGACGCGGCAGTGGCGCCAGCCCGGGCCTGGCGCCACGACTTCACAGCTTGAAGGGAAACACCACCTGCCGCTGCTCACCCAGGCCGTCAATGCCCAGCGCCATCTGATCGCCTTTTTTCAGAAACACCTGAGGCTTCATGCCCATTCCCACGCCGGGCGGCGTACCGGTGGTGATGACATCGCCGGCCTCCAGTGTCATGAACTGGCTGACATAGCTGATGATTTTCGCGACGCTGAAAATCATGGTCTTTGTGCTGCCGGTCTGCATCCGCTGGCCATTGACGTCCAGCCACATCGCCAGTTTTTGCGGATTTGGCACGTCATCCCGTGTTACCAGCCACGGGCCCAGCGGACCAAAAGTGTCACAACCCTTGCCCTTGTCCCAGGTGCCGCCACGCTCGATCTGGAACTCGCGCTCACTGACATCGTTGATCGTGCAATAACCGGCCACATGGTTGAGTGCCTCTTTTTGCGAAACATAGCGTGCGCGGGTCCCGATGATCACGCCGAGCTCGACTTCCCAGTCGGTCTTGACCGAGCCCTTTGGCAGCATGACCGGGTCGTTCGGTCCCTGGATGCAGCTTGTGGCCTTCATGAAGACGATGGGTTCGGGCGGAATCGGCAGACCCGATTCGGCGGCATGGTCGGCATAGTTGAGGCCGATGGCGATGAACTTGCGCGTGCCCGTAATCGGGCTGCCCAGGCGCGGCAAACCCCTGACCAGCGGCAGCTTGTCGGTTTTGAGTTTGCGCAGCCTGGCCAGCGCCGCATCACCGAGTTGCTCGGGGCCGATATCGGTAATGACGGCACTTAAATCACGCAATTTGCCATCGGCGTCAATCAGGCCGGGCTTTTCTTTTCCCGGTTTGCCGTAGCGAACAAGTTTCATGGAGCTTCCTTTTTTTCTTTCAACACATGGATCGAACAAAAACCGACACCACAGTTTCGCAGTTCACCAGTTTCTGCAGTTCAGTAAGTGGCGCGACCGCCTGACAGATCGAACACCGCGCCGGTGGAAAACGAGCATTCCTGCGTGCACAGCCAGGCGACCATGGCTGCGACCTCTTCGGGCTCGCCAAAGCGGCCCATCGGAATTTTAGAAAGCATGAACTCGATATGCGCCGGGCTCATCTGGTCAAAGATGGCGGTCTTGACCGCAGCAGGCGTCACGCAGTTGACGCGAATGCCGGTATCGGCCAGTTCCTTGCCGAGCGATTTGGTCAGAGCGATCACCGCTGCCTTGCTGGCGCTGTAGGCGCTGGCATTCGGGTTGCCCTCCTTGCCCGCCACCGAGGCAATGTTGACAATGCGCCCGTAATTGTTCTGCTGCATGACGGGAACCACTTCTCGGCAGCAATAAAATAGTCCGTTCAGATTGACCTGCATCACCTGCAGCCATTGTTCTGGCGGGTAGTCCCAGAGCTTCACGTTCGGGCCGGTGATGCCGGCGCAGTTGACCAGCACGTCAATCGCCCGATGGCGCATCACGGTCTGCCGAACGGCGCCAACCACGCTGGCGTGATCCCCCACATCGACGACGACCTGCTGTACCGCGTGGCCCAGTGGCTGCCGGGCCGTTGCCATGGCCGCCGCATCCCGATCCCACCAGGTGACTGTAGCGCCCGACGCCAGCAGGCGCTGTGTGATGGCCAAGCCGATACCGGCCGCGCCGCCGGTGATCACGGCATGACGGCCGGCAAAATCAAGCTGGTTCATATGGTGATTCCTCCATCAATGCTGTAGGCCTGCCCCGTCACAAAAGCCGCTTCGTCGCTCGCCAGAAACACCACCAGCGGTGCAATTTCGTGAGCCTGCGCGAGGCGGCCCAGAGGCTGGCGTGCGATGAAATTTTTACGCGCCCCGGCCGGATCAGCGGTGGCGTTGATGCGGTCCTGCAGCGAAGGCGTGTCTACCGTGCCAGGGCAGATGGCGTTGCAGCGGATTCCCTGCGCCACATAATCGGCCGCGACACTTTTGGTCAGCCCGAGAACCGCCGCCTTGGTGGTGCCGTAAACAAAACGGCTGGGCAGGCCCTTGATGCTGCTGCAAACGCTGGCCATGTTGATGATACTGGCGCCTTTTTTTTCCTGCATCCCGGGCAACACGGCCTGGATCATCCAGAACTGCGAGCGCACGTTGAGCCTGAACGCAAAGTCGAGTTCGTCATCGGTGGCCTCAAGCACGGTGCCCCCATGCACAAAGCCGG
>NZ_JABBPF010000089.1 GCF_012927415.1 Polaromonas sp.
AAGCATCCTGTTGTCCCATATCTTTTGCAAATAGGGGACGAATTCCTCCAACGGCGGCAGGTAGGGTTGGGTGACATAAATAGACTGGGGCATGTTGAAAAAGTCCTCCTTCCTGTAGCAAACTATGATCAGTTGACCATGGGATTGGTCAAATTTCTCCCGCATTGTTGACTACTAGCTACGCCGGCCAATAAGCTCCTGCCTGCTGGCCGGAAGTGCTTCGCTAGCAACGTCACAAGCAGCCGGTTATCAAGTGGTGTTAAATTTCTCGCTCCCAAGGCAACCCAGACCGACCTCGGATACTGGTGCAGTCAACCTTAATTCGACCGCTCAGAACATCATCGATACCCCCAATCAACACGGGATTTAGGGCTCGGTGGTATTTGTAGTAAACCGTTCCGTCTTCAAATACATAGGCCTTCATATCCGCACCCTGGTAATGTCGCATCTGGCCATGAGGTACCGGCAGAGCCCCATGCTGGCCCGGATTAAAAAACCGAGGACAAGTAGCCTCCAATTTTTTAAATACCGATTCAAAGCGACTCTCTAAAGTTTCTGTTGGCATCCCTGATACGCGTGTCGGATAACTTAATGAACACAGCCAGAAGCCAATTTTGTTCTTCCTTTCTGGTTCAACATTTTCCAGTGCGCCAAGTACAACCTTAGCCAATCCCTGAGACCGCTGCAGCCGGCAATCGGTCGGCTCTCGCAGCGAGATTCTGTGCGGAGAAAGAATCACGTTCATGGCACGAATAGCTATCTCGTTTGGTTGCCCCTGCGCTGTCATTTGATCTGGCAATGATGGAACCATCAGTTTCAGTGACGTCGAAGATTTCAGAAACGCCTGAATTCGTAGTGCATCTGGCGACGTTTGCGTATCGGAGCCGGTCTGGCTGCTCAAATTGATCCAGCGTGATGATGCTGGAAACTGGGGCGCAATCAGCGAATACGAGATGACGGAGATCGTGACATAACTTGATGCCCGACTGGATGCTTCAGCATCGAGATCAACCTGAAAAAAAGGCGCTTCGGTCCAAGAGGCAAAGCCCCAGGAGTTCCACGGTTTCCACGGACTATTTTGAAAAACCGCAAACCCTTGAACGGCAACCACACACAGCACCATGAGCACCCTAAAATTCTTGGTGAACGGCAGGTCATGAATCAGTGCGACGCACAGGGGGCCAGCGGCGAGTAACACAGGAATAAAGTAACGCCCATTGCCAGTGGTGTACATCCAGGGTACAAAACTGACCGATGCGAATGCCAACAGCACCCATACCGGCGAGAACTGCCATTTTTTGCGCATGCCCAGATAGAGCCAGACAAGAAGCAGGGCTAAGATGAACATGAATCTGAAGTCCGGCGCCATGATTTCGATGTACACCCAGCCGTTGGGTGCCGCCATGGCTACAGGGCGCAACAATGCATCACTCAACGTATCAGGGGTAAACCTAATCATGATTTCCAACTCATAAGTTCACGTATGGGAACAAACCACGAGTCGTAAAACGGATAGATGGGATTGCCAAAGTAACTCCAGAGTTGCCAGCCCCAATAGCCATAAATCAGGATGAACCCGATCACCGCGGCAACACTTCCGAGAACAATATGGAAAACTCTGACCCTGAAGGAAACTGCCGAAAAAAACCACAGCAGGGGCAACAATACGGTCAAGGGCCCATTGCTGAGTTTGCAGGCCACCGACACACCAGCAAGGACCCCAGATAACACAACAGTCCGCCGGACTGTAAGCCATGAGGCTCTTTCATTGTTCAAGGGTTCCAGAGCAAGCGCCATAGCCCAAACAAAGGGCGCCGCAGCGAGCAGATCATTGCTAGTTCCATCAAACATCATCAACACCACGCTTGTTGCGAACGCCAAGACCACCGCCAGCACTCGCAGTAATGCATCGAACGCATGTTTGCCTGGAATGCATGTGCGCGCAATCATCCATACAGGGGGCACCACCACCATATGCAAGGTTGCGAGGACAACTCCGGCCCATGTCCCGGACACACCACTCATTGCAAGCTTGTAGACGGGCCAGTACAAGTAGGGAAACTGATAGGCCTGATACGAAGCTGCCAAAAAGTCTTTGTCGAATCGCGGATGTTCGGCCGACCAGCCCAAATAAATGTGATGGTTAAGAGCGTCCGAACTGATGCCAATATTGCCGTTAGACAATGGGATGGAGATAAACACCAACCACGCTAGCAACAGCACGGCAGCCATCTCCCAGTGCGCCCACGTCAAACTCTGCCGCGACTCGCTCATGAATGTCCCCGCTTGGTCCACGAGCGCCAGCAGAAATGCAAAGCCCCCGCGAATAGCGCACCCGCAGCTGCCTGCACACCAACAATCATCAGCGTTACGGCGGGAATGGCCGAACGCATGACCTCAGCCGGGTTCAGCGCGCCATAGCCTGCCAAGCCCCAGTCATACACCAGTCGCAAAGACCAAACCAAGCCCAGCACGAACAAGGCGATGCCTGCAATCAAGCCAGCTTCGACGTTGAGCCAGTGCTTGGTGCGCACCAGCCATCTTGGCGTGGGCACGATGCCCGACAGAACACCTATCCATTTGGTGAGAAAGGCAAATTGAATTAGCTGCAGGCCTAGGACGGTCGCCGCACCCATGTAGAGCAGCGAATGAATCCCCAGGTTCAGCGAGATGAAGCTCAGAGAGCCTTGCGCCAGCACAAAGAAACCCGCCAGCCCCACACCCAGTAACGCAGCGCCCGGCAACAAAAACAGCCAGCGGGGGCAAAACAGCAGCATGAAAAGCAGATGACGCCAGCCATCGCGCCACGTCCGCAAGTGCGGCGGGCGGCCGCGGCCATCGGGACGTAGCGTGGTCGGCACCTGCTCGATGCGCAAGCCGGCAAGCGCGGACTTGGCAACCATCTCGCTTGCGAACTCCATACCTACCGTCACCAGTCCCAGTGCCAGCACGCGATCGCGGTTAAAACCTCGCAGTCCACAGTGGAAGTCGCCCACAGGAATGCGAAAAAACAATCTCCCCACAAAGCTCAAAACAGGGTTGCCGAGGTAGCGGTGCAAAAAAGGCATAGCGTCAGGCTTAATACCGCCTTGGAAACGGTTGCCCATGACCAAATCAGCACCAGCTCGCAGTCGCTCTACGAAGAGCGAAAGGTCCGAAAAGTCGTAGCTGTCATCGGCGTCGCCCATGATCACGTAGCGCCCGCGGGCCGCATCAATGCCGGCGATCAGTGCGGCGCCATAGCCGCGCTCAGGCACGATTACAGTGCGCGCGCCGCTGTCTTCCGCGATCTGCAACGAACTATCAATCGAGCCGTTGTCGGCCACCAGCACTTCGCCGTCTATACCAGCTTCTTCGAGAAAGCGACGGGCGGCAAGGACACACCGGCCTGCAGTTTTGGCCTCATTGAGGCAGGGCATTAGCACCGTAAGTTCCAGCGATTGGAGGATCATTTTGTTCGGAGATTACACTCCAGATCATAGTTACAGAGACCCAAATGGAACGAGCGGCCTAAGCCGCCCGTTCACGTCAGCAATTGCGAATTAACCGCGGCAAGAACCAGGGAGAAACTTCGCCTGAATCGTTGTTCCAGTCCCGCCACACACCCAGATGCCGATAGCATCACCCACCGCTGGCGCGGTCGTGCCGGACTTGTAAGGGATCAACGTCAAAACAAGGCCGTCCACGCCCGCACCGATGCCAGTACCTGTCGCAGTCACCGAGACTACACCGGTCGCACCCTTTGTCGCGACACTAGCCACGTATTTGCTGACGCTAGTGGTCGTGTTTTCGCAACCAAAACCTTTATCCGAAGCTGCGGATGTGGCGGACTGGAAGTACTCGGTAATAGATGTGCGGCAACCAGATGCAGCAAGAATTATTTCCGAAACTTTAGCCCGCTTGGTGTAATCCTGATAAGCCGGCAAAGCCACAGCAGCCAAAATACCAATAATCGCCACGACGATCATCAATTCGATCAGGGTGAAACCCTTTTGCATCTTCTGCATGGAACGCTTCATAAAAACTCCTTGGTTAAAAAAAATCTACTTTGAAGAGACGCAGGTTGCGTGCCAAGCGCCTGAAGCTTCTTTCGGCTCCCAATTTTGTGACTTTAGTCGCAACTGAACTGTAAAAGTTACTTTTTTTGACACATAGGCGAAGAGTGCGCAACATTTTTGTCACTTGATGCAGACCGACCTGACCATTTTCAGGTCCGTCAGCCCCATCAGCACTTTTTCCATGCCGTCCATCTTGAGCGTGCGCATGCCGCTGCGCACGGCGCTTGAAAAAAGCTCGGCCACCCGGGCCCGCTCCTGGATCAGCTTTTTCAGCTCGTCGTCGGCGACCATCAACTCGTGCAGGCCGATGCGGCCTTTGTAACCGGTCTTGCCGCACTTGTCGCAGCCTGCGGCGCGGTACATCGTGAGCTGACTGCTGTGGTTGCCGGGGCTGTTTTGGCCGTATTGCTCGGTCCATTCCTCAAGCAGTTTCTGCGCTTCGCCGCCGGGGTCGGCCTGCCAAGCCTGCGTGTGGCGCAGCTCCTCGGCGTATTCGCGGATGAAATCATTGATCTCCTGCGGACCGGGCTGATAGGCCTGTTTGCAGTCGCAGAGCTTTTTGGCCAAGCGCTGCGCCAGAATGCCGAGTAGCGCATCGGCAAAATTGAAGGGGTCCATGCCCATGTCGAGCAGGCGTGTGATGGATTCGGGCGCCGAGTTGGTGTGCAGGGTAGAAAACACCATGTGGCCGGTGAGCGATGCTTCCACGCCCATGGCCACGGTTTCCTTGTCGCGCGACTCGCCGACCATGATGATGTCGGGGTCGGCGCGCAAAAATGCGCGCATGACCAAGGCGAAATCAATGCCTGCCTTGCGGTTGATCTGCACCTGGCGTAAACCTTTTTGCGTAATTTCAACCGGGTCTTCGGCAGTCCAGATCTTGGTATCGGGCGTGTTGAGGAACTTCAGGATGGAATGCAGCGTGGTGGTTTTGCCCGAGCCGGTCGGGCCGCACACATAAAACAGCCCGTAAGGCCTTGAGACGGTTTTTTCAAGCCGTGCCTTGTTGTGTTCGGTCAGTCCGAGCTTTTCAAGAGGAATAGGCTCGCCGGCCGCCAGAATGCGCATGACGACGTCTTCCACACCGCCGGCCGACGGGATGGTGGCCACGCGCAGCTCAATGTCGAGCGGGCCGTACTTCCTGAACTTGATTTTCCCGTCTTGCGGCTTGCGCTTTTCGGAAATGTCGAGGTCGCACATGATCTTGAGCCGGGTGATCATGGCTTGGCGAAAATGGGCCGGTACTTCAATATACGGGTGCAGCGTGCCGTCAATGCGAAAGCGAATGCCGGTTTTGGCCTTGCCCGGCAGCGGCTCGATATGGATGTCCGAGGCTTTTTGATGATAAGCGTCGATGATGACTTTGTTGACGAACTTGACCAGTTCGTTGTCGGCGGCGGCTGATTCAAGCGCGGAGTCGTCGGCGGTGTCCGCGTCAAACGGCGAGTCCATGTCGGCCAGCATCTGGTTGATGGAACTGCTGTCGGCACCGGCCACGAACAGCTGTGCCACGGTTTCTTCAAATTCGGCCTGGGTCGTGACGTGATAGGCAAACTTGCTGCTGCGGGGAAACACCTGCGGCACCATGCGTGCACCGCGCACTGCTTCCGGGTCCAGGCACATGATGACCAGGCCGCCTGACGTTTCCTCAAGCGGAATCCAGCCCTGTTGTTCGACGAAATCGCGTTTCAGCAACCCGTGCAGGGCGTCAGAACGGCTGCGCCCAGCCCTGAAGGGCTCGTACACAGCACCGAAAAAATGGGCGAGCGCAAGCCCGATGCTGGCCGGCCGTACGCGGTACTTGACGACCAGCAAGTGCTCGACCGATTGACCCTCGTCGCGCGCCAGCTGCAGGCATTGCAGCAACTCATCGTGCGACAGCGCCCCTTCGGCGACCAGTCCGTCGTATTTGGTGGCCTTGCGTGGCGGGCTGGCTTCGGCCTTGTGCATGCGCTGGCGCAGGGCAATCGCCAGCGTCTGGCACAACTGGCGCGCGCCGTCTTCGTCGAGCTTTCCAAAAGGCAGATTGCCCCGGTGATTGATGACCTGCAGCACGCCATAGAGGGTTTCACCGGCCATGATGGGAAGAACCAGCATCTGGCGCGTGCGGTAGCCCGAGCGCTTGTCCACCTCGTCAAGAAACTTGAGCGCGGGATGAATTATTTTTAGCGCCTCGTCATCGTAAACGTCGGCAATATTGACCATCTGCCGGCTCATGGCGACGTAGCCGGCAATGCTTTGCGCACTGACTGGCAGTTTCAGTTCGCGACTGGTGCTAAGCCCGATTTTGATCTTTGAGATGATGGCACTGCGATCTTCATTCACGGCGTACAGCGTCAGCCGGTCGGCATTGAACAGCTCGCAGATGTCGCGGCTGACTTCAAGCATGATCTCGTCCACATTTTCGGTGTCGTGAATCCGGTTGGTGACCACTTGCAGTTGCCGGAAGTAAAGTGCCTCAAAAGCGGCGCCGCGCTGCTGTGTCGCCAGTTTTTGCGATGCCAGGAACTCGTCTCGAAGATCTGCGGCTGCTGTGGCGTTTTTCAGTGCGGTACTCATAGCTCAAACTCCTGGCCGGCTCGCAGCCAGCGGATGTCGTGTTTCGCAGCCGAATCCGGCAAGGCCGATTGCTCCAGGCGCTGGATTTCAGCCATGATCAGTTCGGTCTCGTAGGGCTTGGTGTGGCTGATGTAGATCGGATAATTTTTACCCGGAGCGATGCAGGCAAGTTCAGCGGCCAGCGACTTGGGGCACAGGTGCAGGCTGCGCAGCGCCAGGCCGCTTTCGCGGTTGCTGAAGGCGGTTTCAATGACCAGAAGGGCGACGCTGATTTGGTTGAGGCGCGCCCAGAGGGCAGGGTTATGTTCGGTGTCTCCGGTAAACACCCAGTGGTCTTTACCCGTGCCTATGGCGTAACCCACTGCGGGCACCGTGTGCACGGCCGGCAGCACTTCAACACGCTTGCCGCCCAGCATCACGCTTTGACCTGGCTCCAGCGGATAAAACCGTATGAACGGCGACGCTGGCGTGGGAATCATCGTGAAATCGGGCCACATGATGTCGTTGAAAATATGCGCTTTCAGGGCGTCAATCGTCTTTTGCAGTGCATGCACCTGCAAGGGCAGGCTTCGCCTGGAGGCGACAGCGTCCACCATCAAGGGCAGCGCCGCGACATGGTCCAGATGGGAATGGGTCAGCAACACATGGTCGATGTCGGCCATTTCATCGAGTGTGAGGTCTCCCACGCCGGTACCGGCGTCCACCAACATGTCATGGTCGAGCAAAAAAGACGTGGTTCGGCAGTCCTTGGCAATGGCTCCAGAGCAACCCAATACACGTACTTTCATGTGCTTTTCCGGTGATCTATGGTTGTGACTTTTCTGAAGCCGAAAAATACCAGCTCTGGGTCAGACGCCATCAGCGTTCGTTTCGATTTATCCGGGCAATCTTGCGGCGCTACGAAAAAAAACAGCAAGGGCCTGGTCCGCACACCCGCAAGCAGCAAGACCTGGCCATAGCGCCGGTCAGCGCAGCACGAATTGCATCTGCGTTCCGGCAAGTTCGAGCAGGTCGCCGTTTTTTAGTGCGACGGGGTCGGCACCCACTGCGACACCATTGAGGATTGCCTTGTTCTCGCCTTCGACATGGGCGATTACAAAGCTGTTGGCGCGATTGGTAATGGCCGCGATCGCAACGCCGGGCCTGCCGATGGTGGTCACTACCTTGATCAGCGCAACTTCACGCCCTGCTGCGGCACCCGACATGACTTTGATAACCGCGCCGGAAGCAGCCGCACCCGCCGCCGCAGCGACGTGTGCCGGGGCAGCGGCGCCAGCTTCGCTTGCATACTGGATCTTGTACTTGCCGATTTCAACGAAATCCGCGTTTTGCAGCAGCTGCTTTTTAACTGTTTTTCCATTGACATAGGTGCCATTGGTGCTGTTGAGGTCCTCGATATAAACCTCGTTGCCAGACATCTGCAAAACGGCGTGCTCGCCGCTCACCGCGAGGTTGTCAATAACAATATCGTTATAGGGTCTGCGGCCCAGTGAGGTCCGGTCTTTTGTCAACTGGACTTCCTTGATGACGACGCCGTCAAGAGAGACGATCATTTTCGGCATGGCCGACTCCTGTTTGTTTTTGAAATTTTGATCAGCACACTATTTTCCCAGCATTCTGGACAGCAAACCACGCTTGGTAGCGTCTTCCGTCGCGTGCACCAGCAAGACGGAAATGTTATCGCGCCCGCCGCCTTCATTGGCGGCGTCCACCAGTTGCCTGGCCTTGAACTCCAGCGTTGACGCAGCCAGCAAAATGGCGCTGATGTCTTCGCTGGTGATCATGTCGGACAGTCCGTCCGAGCACATCATGTAAACGTCTCCGGGGCTGACGCGGTGCTCATTGACTTCAACCAGCACCGTGTCTTCAACGCCCAAGGCGCGCGTAATCAGATTCTTGTTGAGCGATATCAGCGCCTGTTCAGGCGTGATCAGCCCGCCATCAAGCTGTTCCTGTAACAGGGAATGGTCTTTGGTGATTTGCTGAAGTTCCTTACCGCGCAAACGGTAACAGCGCGAATCTCCAATATGCCCCAGCATCAGCCGGTTTTCCTGAAAGACACCGACCACCAGGGTAGTGCCCATGCCGGCATACTGCCGGTTGGAGTGCGCAGCGTTAAAAATCGAATGGTTGGCGTTTTCCACGCAAATTTCCATCGCCCGGCGCACGTCCTTTGTCGTAGCCTGCCGACCCGCCTCAGCCAGCCACCGTCCCAATTCGGTATCGATGAAAGCCACCGCCATGCTGCTGGCAACCTCGCCCGCGTTATAGCCACCCATACCGTCGGCCAGCAGGCACAGGCCGCTGTCAGCGGCGAACGCGACCGCGTCTTCGTTGTTTTTGCGTACCAGACCCGGATCCGTCAGGGTACAAATTTCGTACATCATCATGTTCGTGCTGGGGTTTGACACCTGTTTGGAAAATAGTCACCCCGTGACGGCCGTCGCGGCCCAAATTTCGTTGCCTGACTGTATCAGGCCGGATCAAGGGCAGACGTTAACAGAGGCAAGACCGCCAGACAAGCTACTTTCGCACGACTTGCGGGTATGTTGAAGGGTTGCACGAGCGGCGCCCCGTTTCCGGCCGGATGGCCAGGCCCCGCGCCCGGCCCGTCGGCCACTCGAGTGACGCGCTGCCCGCCAGGCGCACTAGGCATTCTTTTGCTGGCGCTTGGTGAGGTAAGTCCCCAGCGCCACCACCAGCACCGCACCCAGTACACCGCCAAAGGTCACGGTCTGCTCTGAAGCGACGCCCAGTTGGGTGGTGACAGCCGGATCGGTCAGCAGCATTTCACCGGCCAGGAAGCCGAGCAGAGCCGCACCGATAGTGATGATGATGGGGAAGCGCTCCATAACCTTGGTCAGCAGCGTCGCACCAAAAATAATCAGCGGTATGCTGACCAGCAAGCCAAGCACCAGCAGCGGCAAATTACCCTTGGCAGCGGCCGCCACGGCCAGCACGTTGTCCAGGCTCATCACCAGATCGGCAATCAGGATGGTCCGGATAGCAACGCCCAAGCTGTTGATTTCCCTGGCCGAGCCGTCTGCCTCTTCTTCGGCGCTGAGCAGGTCCACGCCAATGTAGACGAGCAGCATGGCACCGACAATTTTGAGATAGGGCAGGGACAGCAACTGGATGGCCACAATCGTCAGGATGATCCGCATCACGATTGCCGCAGCGCTGCCCCAGAAAATGGCTTTGCCGCGCTGCTCGGGCTTGAGTGTTCTGGCTGCCATAGCAATCACCACGGCGTTGTCGCCCGACAGCACGATATTGGCCAGCACGATGGAGCCAAAGGCGCTC
Source organism: Polaromonas sp. (assembly GCF_012927415.1). GTDB lineage: Bacteria > Pseudomonadota > Gammaproteobacteria > Burkholderiales > Burkholderiaceae_C > Polaromonas. Next base: position 9,921 of record NZ_JABBPF010000089.1, read on the forward strand.
CAGAAAAGAGGCGAGGAAAGGTCGAGTCCGAAAAACATGGCAGCTCCGTTGTTATAAACGAAAGAAAGCGCCAATCAGCGCTTTCTTTCAATGTCCTTTCAGTTTACCCAAAGCCGCCAGCGGCGGAATTGGTAATACTGCTTATGACTGGACTCATGTAACTCCGGATGCGCCAGAGCGCGTTCCGCCTGCTGGCGCAACGCACTCGCGGCCTTTTCTACAGCAGGGCCTTGAGCAATTTCGCCATTTCGGACGGGTTGCGCGTGATGGTAAAGCCGCAGGCTTCCATGATGGCGAGCTTCGCATCCGCTGTGTCGGCGCCGCCTGAAATCAGCGCACCGGCATGACCCATGCGTTTGCCGGCAGGCGCGGTCACGCCAGCGATGAAGCCAACAATCGGCTTTTTCATGTTGAGCTTGCACCACTCGGCGGCCTCGGCTTCGTCAGGGCCGCCAATTTCGCCAATCATGATGACGGCATCGGTGTCCGGGTCGTCATTGAAGGCACGCATCACGTCGATGTGCTTCAGGCCGTTGATCGGGTCGCCGCCAATGCCGACGGCGGTGGACTGACCCAGCCCGATTTCGGTCAGCTGCGCCACGGCTTCATAGGTCAGCGTGCCGGAGCGGCTGACCACGCCGATGCGGCCCTTGCGGTGGATGTGGCCGGGCATGATGCCGATCTTGATTTCTTCAGGCGTGATCAGGCCCGGGCAGTTAGGGCCAAGCAGCAGGGTTTTCTTGCCGCCAGCGGCTTCCTTGGCCTTCATGCGGCTGCGCACTTCCAGCATGTCGCGAACCGGAATGCCTTCGGTGATGCAAATGGTCAGATCGAGGTTGGCCTCAACGGCTTCCCAGATGGCGGCGGCAGCGCCCGCGGGCGGCACGTAGATCACCGACACCGTGGCACCGGTGGCCTTCGCCGCTTCGCTCACGTTCGCAAAAATCGGTATGCCTTCGAAGTCTTCGCCGGCTTTCTTGGGGTTGACGCCTGCCACAAATGCTTCTTTGCCGTTGGCGTAGTCGCGACACATGCGGGTGTGGAATTGACCGGTCTTGCCGGTAATGCCTTGCGTGATGACTTTGGTGTTTTTGTTGATGTAGATCGACATGCTTTTTCCTGATCGGTAGTCGTTAGCCGGGGCTTACTTGACGGCGGCGACGATTTTTGTCGCAGCGTCGGCCATGGTGTCTGCGGCAATGATGGGCAGACCGGAGTCAGCCAGCATTTTCTTGCCCAGGTCTTCGTTGGTGCCCTTCATGCGCACGACCAGCGGAACCGACAGGTTGACAGCCTTGCAGGCGGCGATGATGCCGTCGGCAATGGTGTCGCACTTCATGATGCCGCCGAAGATGTTGACCAGAATGCCCTTGACTTCAGGGTTCTTCAGCATGATCTTGAAGGCTTCGGTGACTTTTTCAGCCGTCGCGCCGCCGCCCACGTCCAGGAAGTTGGCCGGCTCGCCGCCAAACAACTTGATGGTGTCCATGGTCGCCATGGCCAGGCCGGCGCCGTTGACCAGGCAGCCGATGTTGCCGTCCAGGCTGATGTAGGCCAGGTCGAACTTGCTGGCCTCGACTTCGGCCGGGTCTTCTTCGTCCAGATCGCGGTAGGCGACGATTTCGGGGTGGCGGAACAGTGCGTTGGGGTCGAGGTTGAACTTGGCGTCCAGCGCCATCAGCTTGTTCTTGCTGTCGCGGTTCAGGGGGTTGATTTCCACCAGCGACGCATCGGTTTCCATGTAGCACTTGTAGAGCTTCTGGAAGATGTCCACAGCCTGGGCGGTGGACTCGGGTGGCAGGCCGATGGCGTTGGCGATCTTCGTGGCTTGCTCTTCGCCCAGACCCGTCAGGGGGTCGATGAACTCGGTGATGATTTTCTCGGGCGTGGCGTGGGCCACTTCCTCAATGTCCATGCCGCCTTCGCTGGAAGCGATAAAGGCCACTTTTTGCGTCGCGCGGTCAGTCACGAGGGAAACGTAGTATTCCTTCTGGATGTCGGCGCCGTCCTCGATATACAGGCGGCGAACCTTCTGGCCTTCGGCGCCGGTCTGATGGGTCTTGAGTTGCATGCCCAAAATTTCGCCAGCAATGCGCTTGACATCTTCAATGGTCTTGGCCACCTTCACCCCGCCGCCCTTGCCGCGTCCGCCGGCATGGATTTGCGCCTTGACCACCCAAACCGGGCCACCGAGTTTTTGTGCAGCTTCGACCGCTTCCTGGACCGTGAACGCAGGAATGCCACGCGGCACTGGCACACCAAAATTGCGCAAGATTTCCTTGCCTTGGTACTCGTGAATTTTCATGAAAAACCTTCAGGATTCAGTAAAAAGAGGGGTGCAACAGGGATTTTGGCAGGTGCTGTTGGAATGTCAGAAACAGGCCACATCGGCTCAAAACCAGCAGGTTAGCGCTTACTGCAGGCAGCAACCCAGAACTGTATCATGGTGCGAAACACGACTCTTGTGTGAACCTTGACGCCTTAACTCCCCGCGTAATCGCTGTTTTCGGGCACCTATTTTTCTCTGAAAGTTCTTTATGCCCAAAATTTTTATCGATGGCGAAGCCGGTACTACGGGTCTGCAAATCCTCCAACGGCTACAAGCCATGCCGCAGATCGACCTGCTCAGCATCGCACCTGAACTGCGCAAGGACGTGGCAGCCAAACGCGCGCTGATGGCGCAGGCCGATCTGGTGATTTTGTGCCTCCACGACGACGCGGCGCGAGAGTCGGTTGCCATGATCGACGGCATGAAGCAGGCCGGCGCCAAAAAAGTACCCAAAATCATTGACGCCTCCAGCGCGCACCGCACTGCGCCGGGCTGGGTGTTTGGTTTTCCCGAGCTGGTCAGCGGCCAGCGCGAAGCAGTGATGGCGGCCGAGCGCGTGGCCAACCCGGGCTGCTACGCCACCGGCGCGATTGCGCTGATCCGCCCGCTGGTCGATGCCGGCCTGATGCCGACCGATTTCCCGCTCAGCCTGCCGGCCGTCACCGGCTACTCCGGTGGCGGCCGCCGGATGATCGAGGCTTACGAGGCCGGCACGGCGCCCGCTTTTGAACTCTACGGCCTGAGCCTGGAGCACAAACATCTGCCCGAGATCATGAAATATGCCGGGCTGAGCCGTCGCCCGGTGTTCATTCCGTCGGTCGGCAACTTCATTCAGGGCATGCTGGTGCAACTGCCACTACACCTCGATCTGCTGCCCGGCCAGCCGAGCGCCGCTCAGTTGCACGAGGTGCTGGTCAACCACTATGCGGGAAGTGAATGGGTCACCGTGCAAGCCGCGCCACCATCGGGTAGGCTCGACGCGCTGGCCTTGAAAGACACCAACCAGATGGAGTTGCGGGTGTTCGGCAATGAAAGTTATCGCCACGCCGTGCTGGTGGCCCGACTGGATAACCTGGGCAAGGGCGCCTCCGGCGCTGCGGTGCAAAACCTGAAGCTGATGCTGGGGATATAGACCCCACGGTCGCTCACTTCGTACAGATCCCTGCCCCCGAGAGGCCGCTGCGCCTGTGGCCTCGCAAGGCCGGTTCTTCAGGCCAGCTTGCTCTGGCTGGCCAGTTTCGCTGCTTTCGGTCGCCTTTTTTGGCGCTCTTATTACGCTACTATTTTAATAGCTAAAAGTAACCGTATTCATTGGACAAGACGGCGATTTAATGGATATCTGATTACTTTTTGGGGTTTACGCGTCTGCGGCTTGCGTGACGACACGCCGGATCACATCGCCGCCAAAACCGCGGGCCGCCAGAAAACGCATCTGTTTGGCGCGGCCCGAAGCGTCCGCAGCCGGTCCGTCGAATTTTTTGCGCCAGATGCCCTGGGCGCGCTCCAGTTCGCTGATCTTGAGGCGGTCGATCGCGCCGGCCACCGCCTCGGCGCTCAGCCCCTTGTTGAGCAACTCGTATTTGATGCGCGCCGTGCCGAAGCGGGCGGCGCGGCGGTTGATAACGGACTCGACGACGCGCGCCTCGCTGATGAAATCTTTCGCCTGCAGCTCGTCGAGCACCTGCGCCAGCTGGCCCGGCGTTTCCTCATGGGCTCTGAGCTTACGCTCCAGTTCGACACGAGAATGCTCACGGGCAGCCAGATAGCGCAGTGCCCGCCCCTTGAGCGACAGGCCAAAGCCGGACCGGGCTGCGGGTTTGGCGGGACTGGACTGCTTCATCTGGCAAGGCCGGCGGGAAAGGTGCCGCCACAAAACCTCGATGCTATTTTTTTAATAGCTGCTGAAGCCGGTACTTGCTGGACTAGCACCTGATTTGACATAAAAACCGGGTCAAGCGGGCGCTTTGGCGGCCTTATCTGCCTTTTCTGCCTTTTCGGCCTTCTCGGGCTTGCCTGCTTTCTCTGCCTTGTCGCTGCTATCGCCCGCTTCGATAGCGGGTTGCAGCAGCGGGATGCCGAGTGACTCGCGCACCTTGTTCTCGATCTCGATGGCGAGGGCCGGATTTTCTTTCAGGAATTCACGCGAGTTGTCGCGGCCCTGGCCGATTTTTTCACCGTTGAAGGCATACCAGGCACCGGCTTTTTCGACGATATGGCCGGCAACGCCCAGATCCAGCACCTCGCCGAGACGGCTGATGCCTTCGCCGTACAAGATGTCGAACTCAGCCGTCTTGAACGGTGAGGCGACCTTGTTCTTCACCACCTTCACGCGGGTTTCGTTGCCGATGACCTCATCGCCCTTTTTGATCGAGCCGATGCGGCGGATATCGAGCCGTACCGAGGCGTAGAACTTCAGCGCATTGCCGCCGGTGGTGGTTTCGGGCGAGCCGAACATCACGCCGATCTTCATGCGGATCTGGTTGATGAAAATCACCATGCAGTTGGCTTTTTTGATGGTGGCGGTCAGCTTGCGCAGCGCCTGGCTCATCAAACGCGCCTGCAGGCCAGGCAGCGAATCGCCCATTTCGCCTTCGAGCTCGGCCTTGGGCGTGAGCGCCGCCACCGAGTCGATAACGATCAGGTCAACCGCGCCAGAACGGGTCAGCGAATCGACGATTTCGAGCGCCTGCTCGCCGGTGTCGGGCTGGGAAATCAGCAGCTCCTGCAGGTTCACGCCGAGCTTTTGCGCGTACTGGATGTCGAGTGCGTGCTCGGCATCGACAAAGGCGCAGGTGCCGCCGAGCTTTTGCATTTCGGCAATCACCTGCAGCGTCAGCGTCGTTTTGCCGGACGACTCGGGCCCGTAAATTTCAACGACACGCCCACGCGGCAAACCGCCGACGCCCAGCGCAATGTCCAGGCCGAGCGAGCCGGTGGAGACGACCTGAATGTCTTCAATCACCTCGCCCGCGCCCAACTTCATGATGGTGCCTTTGCCAAACTGCTTTTCAATTTGGGCCAGCGCGGCGGCAAGCGCCTTGGCTTTTTCGGTGTTCAGCGCGGCACTCGGAACGGGGTTGGCTTTGTTCGGCAGGTCCATGGAAATCTCCTTGAAAATCAATGATGTAAAAACAGTTGCAATCACGTTGGGCTCGTTTTCAGTCGCTTTTTTCAGGCACAAGCTGGATGCATGACCAGTACTTTATGGGCGATGTTGAAATAAGTAAACCCTAAATTTAGTCAGTTTTCCTGACCAGTTGGGGATAAATAAAGTAGCATGAACCGATGCCACAAACAAAGCTCAAAAGCGCGCCGGACGACAGCGCCGCCATCGGCGGCACGACCCCCGACGCCAGCTGGCGTCTGACGCATCTGGGACGGCTGCTGGGTCAGGCCTTGCGCCGCTTTGACGAACGCGTGCTTTCACTCATGGCCAGCAATGTGGCGGTGCCGCTGGCGCTGTCCAACCTGGCTGCCCGTGACCAGGTGGGCGCGGCGCATGTTCACATCACGCGTCATCTGGCGGTGGGCGGCTCGCGGCTGACGGACCTGGCCAACAGCGCCGGCATGAGCAAGCAGGCCATGGGCGATCTGGTGGACCAGTGCGAGGCTTGGGGCCTGGTCAGGCGCGAGGCCGATCCACACGACAGACGGGCGCGTCGGGTCAGCTTCACGCCGACCGGGCTTGGCTGGCTGCAGGCCTTTCGCGACGCCGTGGCGCAGACCGAGGCAGAGTTTCGGGCCGAGGTCGGCGACGATGTGGCTGCGGTGGTGGCCCTTGGACTGGAAGCGTACGCCAGCGCAGCGACGTCCTGAGCCGGCCGCGTCGCAGCGCGGCATTTTCAGCGCGACGCTGCCGAGCTGATGGAAGCGGCCGAAGCGCTCAAGGGAGGCGCTGGCACGACGGTGGGCTGGGCCGCGCTGGCCAGCAGCCAGCGACGAAAAAAATCCAGGGTAGGGAGTTGGCGCCGGCTTTCGGGGTAGCAAAACCAGTAGCCCATGCCGCTCTGGTAACCGCCCTGCGGCAGCGGCTCGCGAACCATGCCGGCGGTAATCTCGTCCTGCACCAGGCAGCGCGGCACCAGCGCCAGGCCCATGCCAGCCATTACGGCGTGGATCATGGTCTGGAACTGGTCGATCTGCGGACCGGCCAGCGGGTTCAGGCCTTCGATCCCGTGCGTTTCGCTCCAGCGCCGCCACGCCTCGGGCACCGTGACATGGCGCAGCAATGTGTAGCGGGAGACATCCTGCAGCGCGGCAATCGGCCAGTCGGCGACGCGGCTGCGCGGCTGCGCGGCGCAATCAGCGCCACATCGTTGCCTGTCAGGTAGTGCGACTGCGCGCCCGGCCAGTGTCCTTCGCCAAAAAGGATGGAACAGTCGAGCTCCGGACACTCAAAATCGTAGCTGTGCACATACGGCACGAAATGCAGCGTAATCTGCGGGTGCGCCTGCTGAAACAGCGGCAGGCGGGGAATCAGCCACTTGGCACCAAAGGTCGCCACCCCGACCCAGGATTCCAGTTCCTTGACCTGTTTGCTGACCGCGCTTTGCGTCAGGTGCAATGCCTCTGCCGCCCGCGAGACACCGCCAAACCGCGTCACGGCGGAAAACGCACGCAGCAAATGCAGGGGAGGGGCGAGGCGGCGCAAGGACATGGTGAGCGCCATCCTATCATTCCGTAATGGAATGATATGAGGCCAAATAATTAATTTTTATTAATCGTCATTTCGATTAATCTCACTGTAATTTATTGGAAAAATACACGATGCAACGTCGTCAACTGCTCGCTTCTCTGGCCACCGCATCTTTCCTTCCTGGAATGTCATTTGCACAGGAAGGCAAGCCACTTCGCGTGATTATTCCTTTCCCGCCAGGGGGCGCTACCGACATGAGCATGCGCGGCCTGCAGGAATCATTGGCCCGCATCCTGAAGCAACCCGTCGTGCTGGAAAACCGCGGCGGTGCCGGTGGCACCATCGGCATGGCGGAAGTCGCCCGCGCCGCACCCGGCGGTTTGACAATAGGCGTTGCAACCTTGTCCACCCATGGCGTGAACCCCGCGGTTTACAGCAAGTTGCCCTATAACCCGGTCAAGGACTTCGTCGGCGTCACCGAAATCGTCAAGGCGCCGGGCGTGATCGTGATCAATCCCAAACTGCTGCCGGTGAAAGACTTCGCCGGACTGGTGCGTTATCTCAAGGCCAACCCCGGCAAGGTGTCTTACGCCACCCCGGGCAACGGCACCATCGGCCACATGTGGGGCGAGCTGTTCAAGAGCAGCACCGGCACTTCGATGGTGCACATCCCTTACCGTGGCGCCGGTCCGGCCATCAACGACGTGCTGGGCGGCCAGGTACCGGTGTACTTTGACCAGGTGGCCTCCGCGCTGCCGCACATCCTGGCGGGCAAACTGAAGGCGCTGGCTGTTTCATGGCCGGCACGTCTTGACGTCCTGCCCGACGTGCCGACCTACGCCGCGCTGGGTTTTGCCAACAGCAACGACCCGTCCTGGTTCGGTCTGGTGGCACCGGGCGGTACACCGGACGCCGCGGTCGATCGCATCCAGCAGGCCGTGGCCCAGGCGCTGCAGGAGCCAGCAGTGCGCCAACGCATGTCGGCTCAGGGCCTCTACCCCTCGGGCACCACGCCCAAGGCGTTTTCCGCACAAATCGTGCGCGAGATCAATAAGATGAAGGGCGTGGCGAGCTACGCCAAGGTCAAAATGGACTGAACCCGGCGAACCTTCGCCCATACCCCTCATGCACGCAGCACTGAAATTAATCAATATCCGTTTCCAGCAGGCCCAGCCCGGCGCATCGGGATCGGCCGCTACGCTGGACCGGCTGCTGCCGATGGTGAGCTGCATTCCTGGCAGCACACCGCTGGTGCTCGACTCTCCGCACAGCGGCACTTTCTATCCCGAAGATTTTGCTTCGGTCTGCGACCTGCAAGCGCTGCGCCGGGCCGAAGACACGCATGTGGAGAAAATCTACGCCTTCGCGCCGGCGCTGGGCGTGGCATGGGTAGAGGCGCATTTCCCGCGCATTTATCTGGATGCGAATCGTGACACCACGGAGCTGGACGCCACGCTGATTGACGGCGCTTGGCCCGACCCGCTGGCCACCGACCCGCAAGTCCTTTCCAAGGTGCGCCTGGGCAAGGGCCTGATCTGGAAATTCACCGACGAAGGGCTGCCCATTTACGACCGGCTGCTGTCGATAGAAGAAGCGCGCGCCCGCATCAACCGCTGCTGGAAACCCTACCATGCGGCGGTGCAGCAAGCCATTGAAGCGGCCCATGCGCGCCACGGCTACAGCATCCATGTCAACTGCCACTCGATGCCCGCCGTGGCCGGCAGCCACGCGACCGAATTTCCGGGCATGGAACATGCCGACTTCGTGGTCGGCGACCGTGATGGCAGCACCGCCAGTCCTGCGCTTTCTCAGCTGATTTGCGAACAGCTGCGCGTCCGTGGCTACAGCGCAGCCTACAACCACCCCTACAAGGGTGTCGAACTGGTGCGCCGCTACAGCGCCCCGGACCAGCACCGCCACAGCATTCAGCTGGAGATCAACCGCAAGCTGTATATGGACGAAAAAACCCTCGCGATCGACCCGACGGGACTGGCGCGCCTGCAAAAGGATCTGCAAGCCATGGTTGAGCTGCTGCTGGCCACGGATCCTCGCTGAGGCTTGCCGCGCGCGCGGCCCGCAAACTGCTTCGTCACGGGCGGCCCCGCGAATAGAATGCGGTGAGGGCGGGCCGGCGGTGGCCGCCCCTACAACAGGAGACAGCCATGCGTATTCTGATTGCCGAAGACGACCAGGTCCTGGCGGATGGCTTGCTGCGCACCTTGCGCGCCTCGGGCGCGGCAGCGGACCATGTGGCCAGCGGCAGCGAAGCCGATGCCGCGCTGCTCACCAACACCGAATTTGATCTGCTGATTCTTGACCTCGGCCTGCCCCGGATGCATGGGCTGGAGGTACTGAAACGGCTGCGCGCGCGCGGCTCGGCCCTGCCGGTGCTGATTCTGACCGCCGCCGACAGCGTGGAAGAGCGCGTCAAGGGGCTCGATTACGGTGCCGACGACTACATGGCCAAGCCGTTTTCGCTGCAGGAGCTTGAAGCGCGGGTGCGTGCGCTGGTGCGCCGCGGTATGGGCGGCGCCAGCCGCACCAACAAGCACGGGCCGCTGGTGTATGACCAGGCCGGACGCGTTGC
>NZ_JABBPF010000090.1 GCF_012927415.1 Polaromonas sp.
GCCCTGGTTGCCTTGGGAAGCAGCGTGTCCCTGCTGATCGGCCCTTGGTTGTTCCTGCGCCTGCATGGCAGCGGGAGCGGCGAGTGGGGAATCCGCCTGGCTGGCATGGCTTTGGCGCTCACTTCCGGCTGGGCTTTGTGGATGGGTTTGGCACACAACGCTGCGCCTTGGTGCGTGACGCCTTGATTCCATTTCCACTCCACTCCACTCCACTCCACTCCGACACCTCGTTGTCGCGCCGCGCTACAACAATGATTGCCATGACGCGTACCAATTCGTACTAAAGTGGAAAAAGTGCCCGTCTCAGGCCGTCAATCGTTCTCAGGACTGACAGGCTGAGCGAGTCAGGATTGCCGCATCAGCGTGCTCTTTCCGAACAGGCTCTCTATCAAATCAAGCGCCACTTCCGCCGTACCGTTGCGCACATCCAGTGCCGGGTTCAACTCCATCACATCAAGCGATGCCATGCGACCAGTGTCGGCAATCATTTCCATGCACAGCTGGGCCTCGCGGTAAGTCGGGCCACCTTTGACGGCTGTGCCGACACCCGGCGCAAAGCTGGCGTCCAGAAAGTCAACATCAAAGCTCACATGCAGGTGCGTGTTGTCGTCGACGCCGGCCAGCGCCGCTTCCATGGTGCGCTTCATTCCCATCTCGTCGATATAACGCATGTCGAATACTTCAAGGCCCGACTGCCTGACGAAGCGTTTTTCTCCTTCGTCGACACTGCGAATGCCGATCTGGCGAATGAACGAAGGCTCAATGGCTGGTGACAGTCCGCCTATGCTGGTCAGTTCTGCAGGTCCATGGCCGCAAAGGACGGCCACCGGCATGCCATGCGTGTTGCCGCTAGGTGTCAGTGAATCGGTGTTGAAGTCGGTGTGCGCATCAAGCCACAGCACGCGCAGGTTCTTTTTCACCTGACGACAATGACGTGCTACCGCGCTGATCGAGCCGATGGCCAGACAGTGGTCACCGCCCAGCAGCAGGGGCATGTCCCCCGCTTTCAGCGCCGAATGCACGGCCTCGTGAACCGCCCGGTTCCATGTGGCTACCTCGACCAGGTGACGGTAGCCCCTGACGGGTTCCTGCCATGGGTTGGCCGGCCCACTGAGGTTTCCGTGGTCGGTGACCTGCAAGCCGTGGCCTTCCAGCGTGGATTGCAGCCCTGCAACGCGAAAGGCCTCCGGGCCCATGGAGGCCCCGCGTGTCCCCGCCCCAATATCGGTAGGTGCGCCTATGAGCCTGATGAGACGTGTCATGTTGAGGTCAATTCGGTGTTAAAAAAAGGCTGCGTCTTGCCAGCAGCGTCTGTTTTTTTGCCCAGCGGAATAGCTGATTTGCTCGGCAAAGCCGAGGGGGTCGGCCGCCCCGGCAAATCAAAAGCAGCAGGCCTGACCAGCTGGTAAAGATTTTTTGGGTCGTCGAGTCGCGGAATCAGGGGAATGGAGCCACCGACCGCCAGCGACTGCGCCGTGTCGTAAAGATACCGCAGTGCCGAAAAATCCTCAAGCGCAAAGCCGACCGAGTCGAACATCGTGATCTGCGCTGCGCTGTCTCGCCCCGCCTTTTCGCCCGACAGCACCTGCCACAGTTCAGTCACTGCAAAGTCCGGCCCCATTTGCTGTAAATCGCCTTCCACGCGGGTTTGCGGCTCGTACTCCACGAATACCTTGGCCGCACGCAGCGCATCGGCGTGGATTTCGGTTTTGCCCGGGCAGTCGCCGCCTACCGCATTGAGGTGTGTACCCGGCTTGAGCATGCCGGCCGTGATAATAGTCGCATTGGTCTTGTCAGCCGTGACGGTGGTCACGATGTCGGCATCCTGCAAGGCTTCGGCGATGTTGCCACAGGCCCGCAGGCGCAGGGCCGCTGTATCCGGGTTGGATTGCAGGTTGCGCATCAGTTTGGCGGTTGCACCGGCATCAATGTCGTACAGGTGGATTTCCTCAATGCCCAGCAAATGATGAAAGGCCAGCGCCTGGAACTCGCTCTGCGCGCCATTGCCAATCAGCGCCATCACGCGGCTCTCAGGCCGGGCCAGCGCGCGCGCCGCCACCGCCGAGGTGGCCGCGGTCCGCAAGGCAGTGGTCAGAGTCAATTCGCTGATCAGCAGCGGCACGCCTGTTGCCACATCGGCCAGCACCCCAAAAGCCATCACGGTGGACAAGCCCAGTGCGGTGTTTTTCGGATGGCCGTTGACGTACTTGAAGGTGTAGGTTTTGGCATCGGCAATCGGCATGAGTTCGATCACACCATCGCGGGAATGGCTGGCCAGACGGGCCGATTTGTCAAAACTTTGCCAGCGCAGGAAATCCTGCTGAATGCAAGCGGCCATGCCTTCCAGTGTGCGGACCATGCCTTGGCAACTGACAATGCTGGCGACATCCTGCGGGCTTAAAAAAAGGGTGTTCAAACTGGTCGCGACCGGGTTTTTCATGACTATCTCGCATTGTTTTATAAAGATGGCTACCAGTGTGTTTCCGACCCAAATCAATAACAAGTGTCAAATGTGCTTGTAAATAATCAATTTATTGGCGTTTTGACAGGTTAGGATGCCGAAATGGATGAGACCGACCATCAACTTATTTCTTTGCTGCGGCAGGATGCGCGACTGTCCGTTGCAGCGCTGGCCGCCAAGCTGGGCGTATCGCGCGGCACGGTCACCAACCGCATCCGGCGGCTGGAAGACAACAACGTCATCGTGGGCTACACCGTGCGCCTCAGGCCCGACGTGCAGTGCAACGAGATAAAAGCCTGGATGAGCATTGCTGTGGAAGGCAACCAGACCCGCGCCGTGATTGCCCGCCTGTTGGGCGAGCCGGGGGTGGCAACGCTGCATGACACCAACGGCCGTTGGGACTTGCTGGCCGAACTCCGGGCCGAGAACCTGCAGGCGCTGGCCAAGGTGCTGGAACGCATTCGCCTCCTGAAGGGCATCAGCAACACCGAAACCAGTATTCACCTGGAAACATACCGGCTCTCGTCGTAGGTTCTAGAATTGCGCCACTATGCAACTGGCCCCTGCCCAACTGTCCGAACACCTCAAGCGGGGACTCAAAAGGCTCTACACCTTGTATGGCGACGAGCCTTTGTTGGTCCAGGAATTTGCCGATGCCCTGCGCGCGGCGGCCCGGGGCCAAGGTTACACCGAGCGCACGGTGCACACCGTGGCCGGCGCGCATTTCGACTGGAGCGAGGTGCTGGCCAGCGGCGGCTCGCTCAGCCTTTTTGCCGACAAACAGATTGTTGAAGTCCGAATTCCCAGCGGCAAGCCGGGCAAGGACGGCTCGGTGGCGCTGCAGCAACTGGCTGAGCGCGCTCAGGGCGACGACTCCACGCTCACGCTGGTGATGCTGCCCCGGCTCGACGGCGCAACCACCAAGGGCGCCTGGTTTGGCGCGCTGGACAGCTTTGGCGTGACGGTCAAGTTCGAGCCGATTGACCGGCGCATGCTGCCGCAATGGATCGCCCAGCGCCTGCAACTGCAGGGCCAGCGCGTGGCCAGCGGAGAAGAAGGCCAGCACACGCTGCAGTTTTTTGCCGACCGGGTCGAGGGCAACCTGCTGGCCGCGCACCAGGAAATCCAGAAACTGGCCCTGCTTTACCCGGTGAAGGCCGCGGGCGATGGGCTGCTGGGTTTCGACCAGATCGAAAACGCCGTGCTCAATGTCGCGCGTTACGATGTTTTCAAGCTGTCGGAAGCCGTGCTTGGCGGCCAGGCACTGCGCGCGGCGCGCATGATCGACGGGCTGCAGGCCGAAGGCCAATCGGAAGTGCTGGTGCATTGGGCATTGGCAGAAGACATCCGCAGCATGAAGCGGGTTAAGGACGCGATTCATGCGGGCCGTCCGATGCCGATGGCGCTGCGCGACAACCGCGTCTGGGGCGCGAAGGAAAAGCTGTTTGAGCGGGTGCTGCCCGGCATGAGCGACGCGGCGCTGGCCAAACTGCTGGACGCAGCGCAGAAGGTCGATGGCATTGTTAAAGGGATGAAGCAGCCGGATTGGCCGGCGAGCGGCTGGCAGTCGCTGCACCGGCTGGCGGGCATGGTCTGCACGCTAAGCGCCGCGCCGCTGCGGGCCGGGGGTACCGCAAGTCGTGCGGCGCCCGTGGGTAGAAACTAGACCGAGGCTAGAGTTAAGTTCGCTAGCTTCAAGCGGTTGGCAGATCCAGATTACATTGCAGCTGCCGATGTATACCGCAGGGTTTGCGGCGTACATTATGTTGGGCCGCTGATAATCAGCTGTACATTTTTACCGAGGAGAAAACATATGACGATAACGGGAAGCTGTCATTGTGGAAAAAACGCATTTAGCATCGACGGCGATATTCCGACGGAGCTTACTCGGTGCACTTGCTCTTTTTGTTCAAAGCGCGGCGCGCTGTTAGCCTACTATCAGCCCAGTCAATTCCACGCAATCGCCCAAACGAATGATGATGATGCGATTTATCGCTGGAATACAAAGCTTGTAGCGCATCATTTCTGCTCTGAGTGCGGTTGCGCTACATACACAGATAGCCCGGCTTTCGAGCAAGACGGAAGTTGGGACAAAGTCAACCGTCGGATTGGCGTCAATGCGCGTTTATTCGACAACTTCGATGCAGCTGCAGCGCCTGTTGCTGTTATTGATGGCAAGAACCTCTGGTAGTTTAGTTGGCTGTTCGTTTGCCTAACTCGCCGCCAAAGGGTGAGGGAGTGGCTTAGCAGTTCATTTAAGCAGAAGCCGCTTCGCGGTTCGGTTTAATTCAGGCGTTGGGCATTAACAAAGACACGGTGGCATGACCAACGCCGAATCGCTCAACTTCATGGTCGTTATTGCCGCTGCCATTGCCACTATTTTGGCCGCGCTGGCAGCGTTTCGATCAGCGCGTTCAGCAGACTTGGCTCTCCAAGCCCTGATTGAGGAGCAATTTCGTACGGGCAGGCGCGACGTGGCCACTTTGGTATCCGCTTGCTCATATGAATTCAACCGAATCCGTTTCCTTGCGCACACTTTGAACGTCATCGACCGCGCGAATGCAATGTTTGCCGGTGGCTTCGGTGGCAGCCGCCACAAGCTTGCCGAAGATGGTGTTTTGAAGCGAGTTTCGACCGCGAAAGAAATCTTCCAAGCGGTCTCTCCATTCAGAGACAACCCGAATGTAATTAACGAGTTGGTGCAATGGGACATCGACAGGTTGCAAGTTACTCTGACTATTCGACTCTCCGATCTACGCGTCATTGCTGATGAGCTTGATCGAGACAGCTCTTCACGAGAGGCGCAGCTGCTGCAGCATAGAGAGCGGGCAATCATGGGCGGAGCCAAATAATTCCTAACCGGTCGATCGAGCCGACTCGCTTCGGTAGGCCTCCTGTAGCAGCTCACCTTCACCATACCGAAACCCGGGGCCATGTGCCGGATGGCAAGGTCGCGTACTGACAGATGGCGCAGAAAATCGGGTTACGCTGGATTGATTTGGCTTCCTGATCCTTTTGAAGGTGCGCCACCTGCAGGAAAATCCTGTTGACTTACGGCGGCTGCGAACCCTCACAGCAGGCGATCCTCGATGCCGGCCTGCGCAAGCTGAACGATGCCGGGCTGACGGCGTGCGGCTCGATGTTCAAGGCCTTGATCGAGCAGGCGCCCTGCAGTGTGCGAGTCGTCATTTCGCATTGAATTTTGCATTGAAGGGAAGGCAGCGTGTCGCCGGCAGGTACTAGGGCACTGTCTCGGGGGATACGCGCCGGTATCGGATGCGGTTGCGGTGCACATGGTCAATGCCGGTGAATTCGTTTTTTGACTCCAGCTGGATCTCAAACGTGGCAAACGGCAGGTTCAAACGAGAGGGCGGCTTGCCATTCATGCTGGTGTATTTGCGCTTGAGGTTGGTGCCGTCGTAAAGCCAGGTGCCCGTATGGTTCTGCGCAGTCACCTGGCCTGCGGCATCGGCGATGCGGACCGTTTCAGCAAAACTGCCGTCTGCCGAAAGCACCAGGATGCGCCGGGCCTGGACGCTGTTGTCGCCGTATTCCCTCAGCCAGGCGCCCTGCAGCAGCGCCTGCAGGTCCTCGGGACCGTAGCGCGGCGCGCTGGTGGCATCGGCCGTCGGGCCCGTATTGTCGCAAGCCGTTAAAAGAGTACAGAGCGCCACCAAACTGGCCATGAAAAACTTCATCAAACGATGATGCTCCAGATTTGCAAGGTAACGGCGCCTGAAGGGTGACGTGGTACCGCTCATATCTTGCCATCCAGGCGAGGGCGCGTTTAGGGGTCTCGCGCCGGCTGGCGTTTTTTCTGGCCGCGTTGATACACAGGGAATCCAGCTCGAGCCTGTTCGCATCCCGGCAAGTCAGGCCGGTGACGTCGCCGGTGATCAAGCTGTCGCTGTTCTGCGTGCCAGCATAGCGCAGCAAGCTCATTTCCGCAGGCGTCGCCTTAAGATACGGGCCCCTGAGTTGCTCGGCAAGTTTGGCGTCGCTTGCCCAAAGATTTTGCCGGCGCTAACTCTTAAACTGATAATGCCTTGAGCCTTGCGGCTGGTTAATTCCTGATGCTGACATCATCGGCAACATGAATAAGGGTTTTGCTAAGGGATCAGGGGGCTGAATTTTTCCGGCCCTGCGCTTGGGCGCAAAATTTCGTGCAATAGCTGTCCGGCGATGTTCGTCCCGCAGCGCGTTTCCAAGGAAAAATCGATATGAAGCGTGAATATTTCGGACGGCTTCGGCCCCTGACGCCTGTCCGGCCCATCGGTCGGGATGCGTTGAAGAAAAATCACCTTAAGGCTGGAGAAACCGGGGCCGGCGTCGTTCAAGCCGCAAGCCGATCATGAAAGGCATGAAACGACGTTCCTCGAAAACCTGTGTGCCGACATGTTCAAGCTGCCCAAAGCAGCGCTCGGCGGTTATTTTGCCCGGGCCCTGTCGGGAAAATAGATAACCGTCAGGTACCCGCCGCATGCATCACACCGCTTCGCTTTCCAAAAAACTGATCCGCATTGGCGCCAGCCTGCTGATCATCGCTTTGGCCTCCATCGGCTTGACCTTGTGGGTTACCTGGCAGCTCGAAGGCGGCGCGGCGGCGGTCAATGAAGCCGGGCGCATGCGGATGCAGACCTGGCGGCTGACCAGCGCGGTTCATGCGGGCGTGGCGCCGCCGGTACTTCAGCGCCTGGTCGGGAATTTCGACGACTCTTTAACGGTATTGCGCAATGGCGATGCGTCACGGCCACTGTTCGTGCCGTGGGATGACCAGGTCCGCAAGCAGTTTTCCGTGGTTGAGTCACTCTGGAAAGAGCAGCGCCGGCAGTCTTTGGCAGAGCCGCCCCTGCCAGTGAATGATTCGCTGCAGGCGGCGGGCGATTTTGTCGAGGCGATCGACCGGTTTGTGCTGGCCATCGAGCAGCACCTGTCGCGCCTGACGGCTATCTTGAACCTGTTCCAGTTCGCCATGATGGCGCTGGCCATCGCCGGGGCGGTGGTCATGCTCTACACCGGTTACCTGTATGTGATCAGTCCGCTCAGCCGGCTTCGCCAAAGCCTGGCCAAGGTCCAGTTGGGGGAGTTCGCCACCCGCATCGAGGTTGATACCGAGGACGAGTTCGGCCAGGTGGCGACCGGCTTCAACCGCATGGCCGGAACCCTGGACTCGATGTACAAGGGCCTGGAAATCCAGGTCGAGGCCAAGACGCGGCATATCGAGGCGCAGCGGGTGCGGCTGGAGGCTTTGTATGAAGTCAGCGCCTTTCTGGCTCAGGCCAGCAGCATTGATGAGCTGGCGCGCTTCTTTACCCAGCGCGTGCGCAGTCTGATGAAGGCCGATGCGGCCGCAGTGCGCTGGTCGGACGACGCCAGCCAGCGCTATTTGATGCTCGCCTCTGACTGCTTTCCGCAGGACATGCTGGAAGAAGAGCGCACTCTGCTGGCCGGTGCCTGCGCCTGCGGCAACCTCCAGCCGGAGTCAACCACCCGTGTCATCCCGATCCTGAGCCATGACCAGATTCCGGTGCGGCGCTGCGCCAAGGTCGGTTACGAAAGTGTCGTCAGCGTGCCCATCCGGTTGCAGCACCGCCTGCTGGGTGAATTCAATTTGTTTTTCCGCAGCGCCGTGACGCTGAGTGCGGAAGAAACCGAATTGCTCGATGCGCTGGCAAGTCACCTGGCCAGCGCGCTGGAAAGCCTGCGCGCCGCCGCGCTGGCCAGGGAAGCGGCCGTTGCCGAGGAGCGTGCCATGCTGGCCCGCGAGCTGCATGACTCGATTGCGCAGTCGCTGGTGTTCTTGAAAATACAGGTGCAGCTGCTGCGCACAGCCGCCCAGAAAGGCCAGCCGATGCAGATGACGCAGGCGCTGGACGAACTGGACACCGGGCTGCGCGAAAGTATCGGCGACGTGCGCGAGCTGCTGGTGCATTTCCGCACCCGCACCAACACCGAGGACATTGGGCAGGCCTTGCAGGAAACGCTGCAGAAGTTCCAGCACCAGACCGGCTTGCCGGCCCACCTGACCATTCACGGCGACGGCCTGCCGTTGCCACCCGACGTGCAGGTGCAGGTGTTGCATGTGCTGCAGGAAGCCCTGTCCAATGTGCGCAAGCATTCGGGGGCCACCAAGGTCGATCTGGAAGTGTTCAAGGGCGCACGCTGGCGTTTTGTGGTCCGCGACGATGGCGTCGGTTTTGACATGAGCCAGAGCCATGACCAATCCCATGTTGGCATGAAAATCATGCGCGAACGCGCCGGAGGCATTGGTGCGCAGGTGGAAATCGTCTCCAGGCCCGGTGGGGGAACAGCAGCCACGCTGACACTGCCAACGCATCCGGTCACTGGCGGCAGCGTGGCCACCACCGGTCTGGAGCTTGAGTCGCCTGCCGGACTCATGCGGGGTGCCTTAAAAAGTGCCGAATCAGGGTGGATATGAACATTTTCGGGCCCTTGTCCAATGTTTATCGGCATTAATAGCTATTAAAACCATAGCAAAATGAACACACATGTAGTTTGGGACCGCGCGCGCGGTAACGCCCCGGCGGAAAAGCCATGACGGCCATTCAGCTGTTGGTGGTGGACGATCACACGCTGTTTCGCCGCGGACTGGTCGCGCTGCTCTCACAGGATGAGCGTTTTAACGTAGCCGACCAGGCGGGCGACATAGGGGAGGCCTTGCGTTGCGTGCAGCGCGCCAAGCCAGACCTGATCCTGCTGGACAACCACCTGCCGGGGGTTCTCGGAGTGGACGGAATAGCCGCGTTAAAGGACGCCGCTCCGCAAGCCCGGATCCTGATGCTGACCGTGAGCGAGAACGAAAACGATCTGGCCGCAGCGTTGCAGGCCGGCGCCGACGGGTATCTGCTGAAGACCGTCGAACTCGATCACCTTTCCGAGTTCATCATCAGGGTGCTCGCCGGGGAGTCCGTGGTCAGCCCGGAAATGATGACCAAACTGGTCACCGCCTTTCGCGCCAAGGCACCGCCCGCCCTGCCGGAGGCCAGCCGTGCCAATGTCGGGACGGGCCAGCTCGCCCAGGAGGGCTCGGGCATTGAGCTGCTTTCCGCCCGGGAGCGCGAAGTGCTGGCGCTGATTGCGCTGGGCGACAGCAACAAACTGATTGCGCGCAAGCTCGACATTGCCGAGACGACGGTGAAGATTCACGTGCAGCACATTCTTCGCAAGCTGCAATTGACGTCGCGGGTGCAGGCCGCTGTTTACGCAAGTCACCGCGAAGCGGGTTGACGGACATCAAACTTTCTCCAGTTTGATGCAGGAGTAGTTCTTCGGAACGATGGTGGCTTTGAGCGCCATCGTTCGTTTGGCGCAGCATTGCCTACCAAAGACGGATAGTAAATACCCTGCGAAACGTCGACAGTCATGCCATGTCTTCTGGAGAAAAACATGGCCTCTGAGCTAAGCAATTCAAGAAAAGCCTGGTCGGTGCTGATTGTCAGCACGCTGGCGTTCACCGTCTGCTTCATGGTGTGGATGATGTTTGGCGTCATCGGCATCCCGATCAAGAAGATGCTCAACCTCAATGCCACGGAGTTTGGCCTGCTCACGGCCACGCCGGTGCTCACGGGTTCCCTGATTCGGGTTCCGCTGGGCATCTGGACCGACAAGTACGGCGGACGCATCGTCATGGCCGTGTTGATGGCTATCACAGTGCCCGCCATCTGGCTCATGAGTTATGCCACTGAATACTGGCATTTCATAACCATCGGCCTGTTTGTCGGCCTGGCGGGCGGATCATTTTCAGTTGGTACACCCTATGTGGCGCGCTGGTTCCCCAAGAGCCGTCAGGGTACGGCGATGGGTGTGTACGGGGCCGGTAATTCGGGTGCTGCCGTCAACAAGTTCGTCGCGCCAGTGCTGCTGGTCGCATTCGGCTGGGCCATGGTGCCGCAGGTTTACGCGATCATCATGCTCGGTACGCTGGTGCTGTTCTGGATGTTCAGCTACAGCGATCCGGCCCACCTGGTGTCCAGCAAGACCAGTTTCCGGGAGCAGCTCAAGGCATTGAAGGATCCAAAGGTTCTTAAATACTGCCAGTACTACAGCATTGTTTTCGGCGGCTATGTGGCCCTGTCACTGTGGATGGTGCAGTACTACGTGGGAGAGTACGGCTTGGACATTCGCGCGGCTGCTCTCCTGGCGGCCTGTTTTTCGCTGCCTGGCGGTGTTTTGCGTGCTGTAGGCGGCGTGCTGTCCGACAAATACGGCGCACACAGTGTGACATGGTGGGTGATGTGGGTGAGTTGGATCTGCCTGTTCTTGTTGTCCTACCCGCAGGCTGATTTCACTCTTTTGACGACGAACGGACCTTCCACCTTTCACATCGGACTAAATGTGTACGCTTTTACCGGATTGATGGCCATTCTGGGCGTGGCCTTTGCTTTCGGCAAGGCCAGCGTCTTTAAATACATCAGCGACGACTATTCCCACAACATTGGTGCCATCAGCGGCATTGTGGGGCTTGCCGGTGGCTTGGGCGGTTTTGTATTGCCCGTTCTGTTCGGCGTGCTGATGGACTTGACCGGCATCCGCTCCAGCGCTTTCATGCTGATGTACGGGGTGGTCTGGGTCTCGCTGATCTGGATGTACTGGACTGAAGTGCGCCGCACTGAAGTCATGGGCAGCCACGCGGCTGGTGCCAAAGCCTGACATCGAACCCACTCACCGAGAACTCATCATGAACAATAAAGTTGCCTCTACCGCAGGTGTTGCCAATTTGCCGCTAGGAAAAGACGCCGGTGCTGACATCACCGACTGGCGTCCTGAAGACGAAAACTTCTGGGAAAACACCGGCAAGCGGATTGCCTACCGCAATCTCTGGATTTCGGTGCCCAGCCTGCTGTGCGGCTTTGCCGTTTGGGGCATGTGGGGAATCATCACGGTGCAGATGATGAACCTGGGCTATCCGTTCAGCCAGGCCGAGCTGTTCACGCTCACGGCTATCGCCGGGCTGGCCGGCGCCACCATGCGAATTCCTGCGTCTTTCCTGATCCGGCTGGCAGGCGGGCGCAACACCATTTTTCTCACGACATCCATGCTGCTGGCGCCGGCGATTGGCACCGGTATCGTGCTGCAGCATCCTGAATGGCCGCTCTGGTCGTTCCAGCTGATGGCGCTGTGGTCGGGCGTGGGCGGCGGCAACTTTGCCAGCTCCATGTCCAACATCAGCACCTTCTTTCCTAAGCGGCTGCAGGGCACGGCGCTGGGCCTGAATGCCGGACTGGGCAACTTCGGCGTAACGGCGATGCAAATTGTCATTCCGCTGGTCATGACCGTGAGCGTGTTTGGCAGCTTTGGCGGCGAGCCGATGACGCTGCTGAAAGAAAGCGGCTGGATATTCGGCAAGATATCCGCCGGCACGCCCACCTGGATCCAAAACGCGGGCTTCACCTGGCTGCTGTCGCTGGTGCCGCTGTCGATCATTTGCTTTTTCGGCATGAACAACCTGAAAACCGTGTCGCCCGCCATTGGCGGAACCATTCCGGCCTTCCTCAAGATCATCTGGCTCTACACGCTGTCCTTTATTCCCGCCGGCATCGGCCTGTATCTCTACCTGCCCAAGCCCAGCGGGCTGGGTGTGCTGAACATGTGGCTGGCCATGCCGCTGATCATTGTCAGCACCCTGATGGTGCTCAAGGTCACTGCCTTTGGTCCGATGAAAGAGAACGTTGCCAAACAGTTCGCCATCTTTCGCAACAAGCATACCTGGTCGATGACGCTCCTGTACATCGTCACCTTCGGCTCTTTCATTGGGTTCTCGATGGCTTTGCCACTGTCGATGAAGGTGATTTTCGGCGTCAGCCATGTGCCAGACGCGGCCGGTGTGATGCAGCACACGCTGAACAATCCGAATGCGCCGCCGGTGCTCGCTTACGCCTGGATCGGTCCCTTTGTGGGCGCCTTGATCCGGCCCCTGGGCGGCTGGATCGCCGACAAGGTGGGCGGCTCCATCGTGACACAAGTCATTTCCGCCATCATGGTCGCCGCTTCCGTCGCAGTGGGCTATGTCATGCTGCTGGCCTACAAGTCACCAGCACCGGAAGAGTATTTTCTGCTGTTCATGGTGCTGTTCGTGGTGCTGTTCGCCGCCAGCGGCATTGGCAACGGCTCGACCTTTCGCACCATCGGCGTGATTTTCGACCGCCAACAGGCCGGCCCGGTGCTGGGCTGGACCTCGGCCATCGCGGCTTATGGCGCCTTCATTGCCCCGGTGGTCATCGGTGCCCAGATCAAGGCCGGCACACCCGAAAACGCGATGTACGGCTTTGCCATTTTTTATGCCCTGTGCCTGGTGCTGAACTGGTGGTTCTACCTGCGCGGCGGGGCTGAAATCAAAAACCCCTGAACGCCGTTTTCGCACCCAACTTTCCTAATTTACGGAGAACTCAATGAGTCATTTCTTAGATCGACTGAGCCACTTTTCCAATCCGAGAGAATCGTTTTCGGGCGATCACGGCGTCACTACGGCGGAAGACCGCACCTGGGAAGACGCCTACCGCAACCGCTGGGCGCATGACAAGATTGTGCGCAGCACGCACGGTGTGAACTGCACCGGCTCATGTTCCTGGAAAATTTATGTCAAGGGCGGCATCGTGACCTGGGAAACCCAACAGACCGACTACCCGCGTACCCGCTGGGACATGCCCAACCATGAACCTCGGGGCTGCTCGCGTGGCGCCAGCTATAGCTGGTATCTGTACAGCGCCAACCGCGTCAAGTATCCGATGATTCGCGCCCGCCTGCTCAAGCACTGGCGCGAAGCGCGCCTCACGCTGGCGCCGGTCGAAGCTTGGGCTGCCGTGGTGCAGGACGATGTAAAGCGGCGAGATTACCAAAAGGTGCGCGGTCTGGGCGGCATGGTGCGCTCGACCTGGGACGAGGTCAACGAACTGATTGCCGCGTCAAATATCTACACCATCAAGCAGCATGGCGCCGACCGCATCATTGGCTTCTCGCCGATTCCGGCCATGTCGATGGTCAGCTATGCCTCGGGCTCGCGTTACCTTTCGTTGATTGGCGGCGTATGCATGAGCTTTTACGACTGGTACTGCGACTTGCCGCCCAGCAGCCCGCAGGTCTGGGGTGAGCAGACCGACGTGCCCGAGTCAGCCGACTGGTACAACTCCAGCTTCATCATCGCCTGGGGCTCGAACGTGCCGCAGACCCGCACACCCGACGCCCATTTTTTTACCGAAGTCCGCTACAAGGGCTGCAAGACGGTCGCCATCACGCCCGATTACTCCGAAGTCGCCAAACTGTCCGACCTGTGGCTGCATCCCAAACAGGGCACAGACGCCGCCGTTGCCATGGCGATGGGCCATGTCATTTTGAAAGAGTTTTACTTTGGCGGCAACGGTCGTCCTCGCTCGGCCTATTTCGACGACTATGCGCGCCGCTACACCGACCTGCCGATGCTGGTCATGCTGAAGGAACACACGCTGGAAAACGGCGAATCCGTTTTGGTACCTGACCGCTATGTGCGCGCTTCGGATTTCAGCGACCAGCTCGGCCAGGACAACAACCCCGACTGGAAAACGGTGGCTTTTGATGCCCAGGGTCAGGTGGTCACGCCGCAGGGTGCAATTGGTTTTCGCTGGGGACCAGACGGCCGTGCCGACCTGGGTCAGTGGAACCTGGAGGCCAAGGAAGCGCGGGGCGGCAACGACGTATCCCTTAAGCTGTCGGTGCTGGAAGGCGATGCGCCGAGCCAGGACAACGCCAAGGTCGG
Source organism: Polaromonas sp. (assembly GCF_012927415.1). Taxonomy (GTDB): domain Bacteria; phylum Pseudomonadota; class Gammaproteobacteria; order Burkholderiales; family Burkholderiaceae_C; genus Polaromonas. Next base: position 14,211 of record NZ_JABBPF010000090.1, read on the forward strand.
TTTTCCGTATTTCGGCGGCATTCACCATGACCATTTCCCGAACAACGAACAGGGCGACATACTGGTTCGCACCGTGCCGGTGCAGCGCATTGCCGTTGGCAAGGTCGGCGAAGCTCGCGAAATGCTGGTGGCCACCGTGTTCGACCTGCAGGCAGCGCAATACGGCATTCCCCGCGGCTTGCCCGGCGAACTGGCCGCCGCCGATTTCAGTGACAACACGCCCTACACGCCCGCCTGGCAGGAGCAGATCACTGGTGTGTCGCGCGACCAGATCATTACCGTCGCCCGTCAGTTCGCAGAAAACGCCGAAAAGACCGAAGGCCGATCGATGGTCATCATCGGCGCCGGCATGAACCATTGGTACCACAGCGACATGAACTACCGCAGCGTCATCAACATGCTGATGATGTGCGGCTGCATTGGCAAAAGCGGCGGCGGCTGGGCGCATTACGTGGGCCAGGAAAAGCTGCGGCCGCAGACCGGCTGGACGCCGCTGGCCTTCGCGCTCGACTGGATTCGCCCGCCCCGGCAGATGAATTCGACCAGCTTTTTCTATGCCCACACCAACCAGTGGCGCTATGAAAAGCTCGGCGTCGATGAAGTGCTGTCGCCGCTGGCCGACAAGAAGCTCTACAGCGGCAGCATGATCGATTACAACGTGCGCGCCGAGCGCATGGGCTGGCTGCCGAGCGCGCCGCAGTTGCAGACCCATCCGATGCAGGTGGTCAAGGATGCGCTCGCCTCCGGAATGGATGCAAAAGACTATGTTGTTCAGTCGCTGAAGGACGGCTCGCTCAAGCTGAGCTGCGAAGACCCGGACCATCCGGCCAACTGGCCGCGCAACATGTTCGTTTGGCGCTCCAACATTATTGGATCGTCGGGCAAGGGGCACGAGTATTTCCTCAAGCACCTGCTGGGCACCGACAACGGCGTGCAGGGCAAGGATTTGGGCGCCGAGGACGGCAAGCCCGAGGAAGTCGTCTGGCACGACAAGGCGCCCGAAGGCAAGCTCGATTTGCTGGTCACGCTGGACTTCCGTATGAGCACGACCTGCCTGTACTCGGACATCGTGCTGCCGACCGCCACCTGTTACGAAAAGAACGACTTGAATACCAGCGACATGCACCCGTTCATCCATCCGCTGTCCACGGCGGTGGATCCGGTGTGGCAGTCGAAAAGTGACTGGGAAATCTACAAGGGCTTCGCGAAGAAATTCAGCGAACTGTGCGACGGCCATCTGGGTGTTGAAAAGGAAATGGTGCTAACCCCGGTAATGCACGACACGCCGGGCGAACTGGCCCAGCCGTTCGAGGTCAAGGACTGGAAGCGCGGCGAGTGCGAACTGATCCCTGGCAAGACGGCGCCGCAGATGCAGGTCGTCGAGCGCGACTACCCAAATGTGTACAAGCGTTTCACGGCGGTCGGCCCGTTGCTGAAAAAAATTGGCAATGGCGGCAAGGGAATTTCGTGGAACACCGACATTGAGGTCACCCAGCTCGGCCAGTTGAACGGCCTGGTGACCGAACCCGGCGTGACGCAGGGTATGCCACGCATCAACAGCGACATCGATGCCTGCGAAATGGTGCTGCAACTGGCACCGGAAACCAACGGCCATGTGGCGGTGAAAGCCTGGCAGGCGTTGTCGAAGCAGACCGGCCGCGAGCATGCGCACCTGGCTATCCACCGTGAAGACGAGAAAATTCGTTTTCGCGACATCCAGGCACAGCCGCGAAAGATCATCAGCTCGCCGACCTGGAGCGGCATCGAGTCCGAAACCGTGTCGTACAACGCCGGCTACACCAATGTGCATGAGTACATTCCGTGGCGCACCCTGACCGGGCGTCAGCAGTTCTACCAGGACCATCCGTGGATGCTGGCCTTTGGCGAAGGACTGGCCAGCTATCGTCCGCCAGTCAACCTGAAGGCGACGGCCGGCGTGCACGGCATCCGTTCCAACGGCAATGCCGAAATCCTGCTGAACTTCATCACGCCGCACCAGAAATGGGGCATTCACTCGACCTACACCGACAACCTGCTAATGCTCACCCTGAGCCGGGGCGGCCCGATCATGTGGCTCAGCGAAGACGATGCCAAGCTGATCGGCGTGGAGGACAACGACTGGATCGAGGCCTACAACGTCAACGGCGCGATTTCGGCGCGGGCTGTCGTAAGCCAGCGGGTCAAGCCCGGCATGGTGATGATGTATCACGCCCAGGAAAAGATCGTTAACACGCCGGGTTCGGAAATTACCGGCCAGCGCGGCGGCATCCACAACTCGGTGACCCGCATCGTGCTCAAGCCGACCCACATGATCGGCGGCTATGCGCAGTTGTCTTATGGCTTTAACTATTACGGAACCATAGGCACCAACCGGGACGAGTTTGTGGTGGTGCGCAAGATGGACAAAGTAGATTGGCTCGACACCCCGCGCGATGACGACCGTGCCCAACTGGTTCAACAAATGGGAGAAGCTGCATGAAGATACGCGCGCAAATCGCAATGGTGCTGAACCTTGACAAGTGCATCGGTTGCCATACCTGTTCCGTGACCTGCAAGAACGTCTGGACTAGCCGGCCCGGCATGGAATACGCATGGTTCAATAATGTGGAGACAAAACCCGGCATTGGCTACCCCAAGGAGTGGGAAAACCAGGACAAATGGAACGGCGGCTGGGTGCGCAAGGCTGACGGTTCCATCGAGCCGCGCCAGGGGGGCAAGTGGAAGCTGTTGATGCGTCTGTTCGCGAATCCGAACATGCCGCAGATCGACGACTACTACGAGCCCTTCACCTTCGACTACGACCACCTGCAGTCAGCGCCCGAGATGAAGGCCACACCAACTGCGCGGCCGCGCAGCCTGATTACCGGCAAGCGCATGGAAAAAATCGAATGGGGACCGAACTGGGAAGAAATACTAGGGGGTGAATTTTCCAAGCGCAGCAAGGATGCCAATCTGGCAAATTTCGAGCAGGTCCAGAAGGACATGGTCGGCCAGTTCGAAAACACTTTCATGATGTATTTGCCACGCCTGTGTGAACACTGCCTGAACCCGACCTGCGTGGCTTCCTGCCCCTCGGGTTCGATCTACAAACGCGAGGAAGACGGCATTGTGCTGATCGACCAGGACAAGTGCCGCGGCTGGCGTATGTGTGTCTCGGGTTGCCCCTACAAAAAGATTTATTACAACTGGAAAAGTGGCAAAGCCGAAAAATGCACTTTCTGCTATCCGCGCATCGAAGCGGGTCAACCAACGGTATGCAGCGAAACCTGCGTTGGCCGCATTCGCTACCTGGGCGTGGTGCTTTATGACGCCGACCGTATCCAGGAAGCAGCCAGCGTGGAAAACGACAAAGACCTGTACCAGGCCCAGCTCGATATATTCCTGAATCCGCATGACCCTCTGGTGATCGCGCAAGCGCTTCAGGATGGTATTCCGGATGCCTGGCTTGAAGGCGCCCGCCGGAGCCCGGTCTACAAAATGGCTGTGGAATGGAAGGTGGCGCTGCCGCTGCATCCCGAATACCGCACGCTGCCGATGGTCTGGTACGTGCCGCCGTTGTCGCCCATCACCTCGGCAGCCAACGCCGGGCAGATTGGCATCAACGGCGAGTTGCCAGACATTGCGCAAATGCGGATTCCGGTGCAGTACCTGGCCAATTTGCTGACGGCGGGCGACACCGCGCCGGTGATCCGGTCGCTCCAGCGCATGCTGGCCATGCGCTCCTACCAGCGCAGCAAGCATGTGGACAACGAACAGAACCTGGCCGTGCTGGCGCAGGCTGGCCTGACAGTGGCCGAGGTCGAGGAGATGTACCACATCATGGCGATTGCTAACTACGAAGACCGCTTCGTGATTCCAACCAGCCACCGCGAATACGCCGAAAACGCGTTCGACATGCGCGGCGGCTGCGGTTTTACGTTCGGCAACGGTTGCTCCGACGGTATCAGCGATGTGAGCCTGTTTGGCGGCAGCAAGAAACGCACTATTCCCATCAAGGTGGAGGCTTAACGCATGGCACTTTTTAACAATCCCCCCAAGGCATCGAAAAGTCTGCGCGTGCTGGCACGCCTGCTGGGTTATCCCGATGCCCAATTGCGCAGCGACTTGGCCGACATGCGCGGCGCGCTGCGTGAAGAGCGCGCTTTGGCGCCGCAGCGGTTGGCCGAACTCGATGCGTTGATTGATACGCTGTCGCGCAAGGCGCCGCTGGAAACCGAAGCCGACTATGTCGAACTGTTCGACCGCGGCCGCGCCACGTCACTACACCTGTTCGAGCATGTGCATGGCGATTCGCGCGACCGCGGGCCGGCCATGATCGATCTGGCGCAGACCTACGGAAAAGCCGGTATGTACCTGACCGAGGGCGAGATGCCCGACTTTTTGCCGGTAGTGCTGGAATTTACCTCGACCCAGCCGCCGCGCGAGGCGCGCGAGTTCCTGGCGGAGATGGCGCATATCTTCAACGCCATCTTCGCGGCGTTGCAGCAGCGCGCCAGCCCGTATGCCTGCGTGCTGGGCGCGTTGCTGGAGCTGGCTGGTGAAAAAGCGCAGCCGGTTGAAATTGCCGCCGAAGAACCGCTCGATGCCATATGGCAGGAGCCGGTCGTGTTCGACGGCTGCTCGTCCAAGGGCCAAGCCAGGCCCGACCAGCCGCAACCCATTCACATCGTGCCTAACGCTGCGCGCAAGGCACGACCTTCCCAAGGAGCACAGGCATGACCTCGCTGCACGGTTTTCTATTCGGGGCCTATCCCTACGTCTGCCTGACGGTGTTTTTGGTCGGCAGCCTGATCCGTTTCGACCGCGACCAGTACACCTGGAAAAGCGACTCGTCACAGATGCTCCGCACCGGCCTGCTGCGCTGGGGCAGCAACCTGTTCCATGTGG
>NZ_JABBPF010000091.1 GCF_012927415.1 Polaromonas sp.
AAACGCCCGCGCGAAACAGGCGCCAGCCTGGCGTCGTCAGCCTTGGGCAGGGCCAGCGCCAGCGTAAAAGCGACCGGCGTGGCACCGCAGGCGGCCAGGTCGCTCAGGTTGACAGCCAGCGCCTTGTGGCCCAGCGCAAAAGGGTCCACGTCGGCAAAAAAATGTCTACCTTCAACCAGCATGTCACTGGAAATAGCCAGTTGCGTTCCGGGTGTTGGAAGAACGAGCGCGCAGTCATCGCCCACGCCCAGCACGGCCCTTGCCGTGGGACGCGTGAAATAGCGCGCGATGATGTCGAATTCGCCCATGGTGGCAAGCATACAGGCAGCGCAGTGGCGAAGCGCAACCGATAGACGGAGCGGGTTAGGTTCCGCAAACGGTCAGTGGGCAGTCATCGACACCCCACCTCCGGGGAGAGCCGCGCAAGGAACGCGTTGCCTGTCTGCACAGGATACGCGGCCCAAACGCCAGTCGCGTCTCAAAGGGTGAGGATCGCTGTGGGAACCTGGCCCACCTGCAGGGCATCCATGTGCGCGCGCTCAAGGTTGTGGATGGCCAGTTTCCTGAATACCGGAAGGGCGACTTGATCAAAGTCACGGGAAACCAAAGTGCGCTCGGCAAGCGGGTTGAGCGCAGTACATGGTCTGGTGACCGGGGCGAATAGATGCCCAACCAGCAGCTCGGCGCCCGTACGGGGATTGCGGTGTATTTCTGCGATCCGCACAGCCCATGGCGGCGAGGCATCCATGAGCACACCCATGGCCCGATGCGCCAGTTCCTGCCCAAGGGCATGGACTTGTCCGGGTACGCCAGGCGCAGCTTGATGCGATTGCTGATCGGGTGATTGGGTGACCCAGGAAAATCCTGGCCGGGTGCATGCCGCATGGGGTCTGCCGTGACTGGCTGGTAAAACTTGAGGACGCCGCGCCAATCATTCAATAGGCTACCCCTCTGTTGCCCTTAAATTTGGACGCGCCTCAATCGAGAGGGTAGATGCCGCTATCGCAAAAATAGCAATCTGCTACTGCCGCGGGCGACTCTCCCTCCTATACTTTGTCTCATGTTTTCACTGCCAAGAACCGCTACTGCGCCTTTTTGCCCTTCAGAGGTCAAGGGCAGCGTTGTTATTGAGCAGGGTTTGCCGTTTCACAAGAAGCTGCTGCGTTTTGCCGGCCCGGGCCTGCTGGTCTCGGTCGGCTATATGGACCCCGGCAACTGGGCCACCGATATTGAAGCCGGTTCCCGCTTTGGCTACGGGCTACTGTTTGTCGTGCTGCTGGCCAGCCTCGCCGCCATGCTGTTGCAAACGCTGTGTGTGCGTCTGGGTATCGTGGCGCAGAAAGACCTGGCGCGAGCCTGCCGCGAGCATTACCCGACCGCAGTCAACCGTTTTTTGTGGCTGGGCGCAGAGGTGGCCATCGTCGCCTGCGATCTGGCCGAGGTGCTGGGCAGTGCGCTGGCGCTGCATCTGCTGTTCGGCGTGTCGATACCGGTGGGCATTGCAATCACGGCGTTTGACACGCTGCTGGTGCTCGGCCTGCAGGGGGCGGGCTTTCGGCGCGTCGAGGCGATTGTGCTGGGACTGGTGTTCACCATTGCCGGCTGCTTTGTGGTCGAACTGGCCCTGTCGCAGCCCAACTGGCTGGGCGTGGCGATGGGTTTTGTACCCAGTCTGGAGCGACTGCAGCAGCCCGGCGCGCTGTACCTCGCCATCGGCATCGTGGGTGCTACGGTGATGCCCCACAACCTGTACCTGCATTCGTCCATCGTGCAAACGCGCCGCCTGCAGCCCACCGACGCGGGTCGCCGCGAGGCGGTGCGCTTTGCCACGTTTGACACGCTGGCGTCCTTGTCGCTGGCGCTGGGGGTCAATGCGGCCATCATGATTCTGGCCGCCAGCGCCTTTCACGGCAACGGCTACCGCGAAGTTGCCGACATCGCCGATGCGCACCGCCTGCTGGAGCCCATCGTCGGCAGCGCACTGGCGGCCGGCCTGTTCGCCATCGCGCTGCTGGCGTCGGGCCAAAGCTCGACCTTCACCGGCACCATCGCCGGGCAAATCATCATGGAGGGTTTTCTGGACCTGAAAATTCCCTGCTGGCAGCGCCGCCTGATCACGCGCGGGCTGGCGTTGGGCCCGGCCTTTTTAGGTGTCTGGTGGTTTGGCGATGGCGGCGTCGGAAAAATGCTGGTGCTCAGCCAGGTGGTGCTCAGCTTTCAACTGCCGTTTGCCATGTGGCCGCTGATCCGCTTCACCAGCAGCCGCGCGCTGATGGGCGGGTTTGCCAACGGCCCGGCGCTCAAGCTGGCGGCCTGGAGCCTGTTCGGCGTGATCAGCGTCGCCAACGTGTGGCTGGTCATCTCGTTGATTTTTTAACAACGCCCATACAGGGACTGTTCAGGCGATATGAATGCAGTCACGCCTTGCGGCGGTGGCGCCTGGGCTGGGCCATGTATTGTTTGAGGTCCGGTGACGCTCAGGGCAACTGATTGTGGACCACGCCACCCCGAAACCGCTCTACCGCCTGCCGGATGACTTCGGCCAGCAGACGTTCCTTGCCCTGCCGCTCGCGCAACCAGCGGGCATCGTTGTCGTTACGCTCGACGCTGCTGCGCAGCAAATGGATGGATGCACTGGCCCCCACGCTGACGGCTTGGCGCTGAATCTGGCCCATGGTCATCAGGATGTGCTCGCGCAGCGGCATGTGGCCGCCGGTTTCCGGGTCCACATAGACCGCATCCAAACCAAAGCGGCAGGCCTGGAAGCGGTTATAGGTGTAAACCAGGTAGTCGTCCTCGGTCGGCATGAAGGGCTGCTCGTTCATGAAACACGCCGCCAGTGACTGCACATAGACGGACAGTGCAGCGGCCCGCTCGACGGTGAGCGGCGTGTCGAACACCCGGATTTCGATGGTGCCGAATTCCGGCTTGGGCCGGATGTCCCAGTAGAAATCCTTCATGCTCTTGACCACCCCGGTGTGCGCCATTTTGTTGAAATAGACCGTGAACTCGTCCCAGGTCAGCGCAAATGGCGCGCGGCCCGACAGCGGAAAGGCAAACACCGAATTGAGCCGCGCCGAGTCAAACGCCGTGTCCTGGCCCTGAACATACGGACTTGAAGCCGACAGGGCGATGAAGTGCGGAATGTAGCGCGACATGCGGTGCAGTGTCAGCAGCGCGCTGTCAGCATCGGGGCAGCCCACATGCACATGCTGGCCGAAGATGGTGAACTGCTTGGACAGGTAGCCGTAAAGTTCGGACAGTTCCCGAAAACGCGGCTTGTCGTAGATGCGGCGCTCATGCCACTGCTGGAAGGGGTGGGTGCCGCCGCCGACGACGGCAATGTTGAGCTTGTCGGCGCTTTTGACCAGTGCATCGCGGGTTTGCGTGAGCTGGCCCAGCACTTCGGAGGACGACTGGCACACGCCGGTGGAAATCTCGATCATGCTCGACGTCATCTCGGGCACCACCGCGCCGGGCAAGGGAATTTTGGTCATCAGCCGCAGCATGTCTTCGGCGTAGGGCGCCAGGTCATAGTCGTGCGTGTTCACGAGTTGCAGCTCAAGCTCGACGCCCAGTGACAGGGCCGCCGATTTCTGGAAGGGTTCAAGACTCATGGACAGGACCGGTTGCGGGGCTGCGCACAATCGGCGCCCAGGGTTTGGAGCATTCACCGGCGCGGTAAAGCGCCACCGTGGCCAGCACGGCGCCCAGCAGTTCCATCAGTAAAATGGCGGGCAGAGCAATGCTGGAAATCTGGCGACCGATGAGGCTGGACGCCGCCACATACTGCGACACCAGCAGCAGCGCCACCGATGACATCGGCGACATGGCGCAGCCCACCCACAAGGCTTGCTTCCAGCTGGTACCGCTACTGGCATTGCCCAGGGCGACACCCGCAATTTTGGCCAGCATGCGGGCCACTACCAGTGCCAGCACCAGGCCCGCGACAGGGCGGCTCCAGTCGGCCTGCGCCGCGACCACCGACACCAGCACGAACATCAGCATGGTGAGCATGGACGAAGCCGTGCCCATTTGTCGCGGCCAGGACCAGGGCCGTGGATTGAGCTGCTTGAGCAGCATGCCGCCCAGCAGCGCCGCCAGCGGGGCGGAGCCGCCAAAGTTGGCCGCCACCGCTGCGCCGGCCGCAATCATCGTCAACAGGACGATGGCGGTGTTTTCGCTGGTCGGGCTCATGACACGCAACGCAGCCCGCAGCACCAGCGCCAGCACGGCACCCACCACAACCGACAGGCCCAGCACCACCAGCACCGGAAAGAGGGTGTTCGACAGTCCCGCTTCGCCGCGTGGCATCATGCCGGCGCGTGCGCTACACAGCGTCAGTGCATACAGGGTGCTGAGAGTGGAGAGCACCAGCGAGCGCTCCGTCACCGGTCCGGCGGCCCGCGGGTCGATCGCCCCGCGGGGCAGCACAGCCGGCGAGGCTGCCATGGCAATCAGCGCAATTGACTCGGCCACCACTTCGCGCACGCCCATCAGGCCCAGTACCCACTGAACCAGGAAAAAAGTCAGCGTGGATTCGGCGAGGCTCTGCACCAGCACCATTGGGTTGTGCCGGAACCAGCGCAGGGGAATGCGGCCGCCCGCCTCAAACAGCACGACGGCAACGCCCAGCTCCAGCAGGAACAGCCCGGTGCCCTGCAGGGGCCAGACCGCGCCTGAAAAGCCGGCCAGGCCGGCAAAAGTGCCGACCGCCGAATAGCCGACCACCTTGGGCAAGCCGGTGTAGCGGTTGATGAGGTGCCCTGCGGCGGCGGCCAGCGCCAGCAGGATTGACCACTGGACGGTAGGCAATCCGGCCGACGGCTTGATCCATTCCGCCCAGATGGCCAGGATTTCATTCATGGGTGTTGGTCTCCTTGATAGAGGTGTTGGACTTTCACAGCCGCGCCTGTCATTTTCGGTCAGGCGGGTATGCAGAAGTGAAAAGCGGAGGAAAGCACTGTTGCCGGGGCACCAAAACCAGCCATGAAGGACGGCGAACGTCGGAAAAGTACTGCGCCGCTTTAACTTACAGGCCTAACGCCAGTCGGCGTGTAGGACAAGACCGGCAACGGCGGCCTAGCGGGGGACAAAAAAACTGCCCGGATGACTGCGCCAGCGCGTCCATATCGCCGCCCGAATGCGGGCGCGGTCCAGCCTGCTGACGTTGTGTGCCTGCAGCGCCAGCCGGAACGCAAAGTAAAAACTCACGCCCAGGTTCAGCACGCCAATCAGCGGAATGGCGGCAATGCACCACCATATGGCCGCATGTCTGAACGCCTCAAGACCGAGTGAAGCGCCTGCCGCCGCCAGTTGCCCGGTCGATAGCGTGACGTGCCGCAGTTCTAGCTCCATGCCGAAGAAGCCGGTAAACGCCGGAATCAGGCCAAGCATGAAGCCCAGCGAAATGTTGGAGGCAAAGCCTGAAACATGCTCACGCATGAAAACCGACCAGCGGGCCGCGCGCGCAGCACCGAGCACCGCGGTAAAACGCGGGTTGTGCTGCATTGCCGATCCTATGTGGTGCAGCACAAACCAGTTTTCCACCCACCCCGCGATCATGCTCGACGCAAACAGGACCACGCCGGTAAACGCCGCCCAGAGAAGCGTCGGCCCCAGCAGCGAGAGCGACGCCAGCACATGCAGCGCGCTCTCATGACTAATCATCGGGCGGCCGAGCAGCAGCTGGACAATGGTATTGACCAGCAGCACTGCCGGCACCACCATGAAAACGTTGCCAAACACCGCCGCCACCTGCGAGCGCACCAGGTGCGCGACTTCATCGACAAAGTCTTCCAGCGTCGTGACGGTTTCGTCCGAATCGATATCCTTGAGTTTCGCCGCCATGGCGGGCGCGGTCATGGCGGGCTGCTTGGTCGCCAGCGTGAAATGGAGCAGCTGGATCATCACGAAGGTACCCGAATACGCCATGCTGGCCCAGAAGCCGCTCCAGAATGCTGAAAGGCCGATGCCCACGACCATGAACTTAAGCAGCGTCGTCAGGGCGGTGACAGCGCCACCGCCCATCGCCATACCCAGCATTTCCTTGTAGTCGGCGCGGTTGCGGGTGATGTAGTGCTCGCCAGTTTCGGCACTGCGCTCGGCCATCTTGGCCGATAAAAGCGTGGAGTTGGCGCTGATCAGCGCGCCGATGCTTTTGCTTTCCTGCGCGATGGTGACGCGTCGCGCCAGCAGCTTGAGCGCGGCCATGGCGGGTTTTGGCGATAGCAGCGCTTCAAGCAGCTCGCGCTGGCGCAGCATACGCGCTCGCAACTGGCGCAGGCGAAACACCATTCCGACCGAAATGCCGTTTTCCTCCAGATGCGCATAGATGCTGTTGACCGCCTGGCGGCAGGCATCGAGCCGCGCTCGGTACTGCATCACAGCGGCCTGCAGTGCCGTCTCGTCGCGCACCGGCTGGAAGAAAACCGTGCGCAATTCCTCCACATCGGCGGGCAAGGCATGAAAGGCGCGTGCGTGGGGGCTGGAGCGGTTCATGCGCAGCCGCAGCTCCGGTGCAAAACCAGTGGCGCGAATTTGAGCCGTGCAATAGGTCAGCGAGTCCATCAGGTTGTAGTGCCAGCGTCTGGCGTCCCGCCCGGGGCTGGCCGACAGCAGTGTCGTCAGTTGCTCGACCTGCGTTTCTTCCAGCGCGCTCATCCACTGGGCGTCAAAACGGCTGGGAGCCACCAGCGGAAACAGCTCGGCGGCGTCGGTGGTTTCAGGCGTGCCTGGCAGCAGCTTGCGACGCAAGCGCTCGGCCAGTTCACTGATGAAGGCGGTGCGCGGCGCAAAGCCGAAATCTGCCAGCAGGGTAGTGATGTCGACAGTCTGGACCAGTGTTTCCCACCAGGCCTGCAAACGGGCCTGAACTTCCGGCTGGCGCTGCACCGCTTCGATGAAGGCCTGAATTCGCGCCACCGCGGCCTGGGTCGAGGTCTGGTCGCCGCGAATCCATTCAAACAGCTGGATGACCCAGACGTGGCGATCGGCCAGCTCCGCCCCCGGGTCCAGTGCCCTGAGCAGGGTCGCGAGGCCCTTGGTTGCAAAGCTCACGACAGAAAACTCAATGCAGCACGCGTTTGGCCGGTTCGCTGCCGTGCACCGCTTCCAGCACAAACAGCGGAATCGTCACGTCAAAGCGTTCGCCGTCTTCGGCCACGCAAAAAAAGCTGCCGTGCATGGTGCCGCTGGCCGTGCGCAGGCGCGAGCCGCTGGTGTACTGAAAGGACTCGCCGGGTTTGAGCATGGGCTGGTGACCGACCACGCCCAGGCCCTTGACTTCTTCAGTGTGGCCGTTGGCATCGCTGATGATCCAGTGACGCGAAATCAGTTGCGCGCCCACCTCGCCGGTATTGGTGAAGGTGACGGTATAGGAAAAGCCATAGACCGAGTCCTGCGGCGCTGACTGCTCGGGCAGGTATTGGGGAATGACTTCGCAGGAAAATTGGTATTTGGGCATGGCTGAAAAATGCGGTTGGCTGCCAGTTTAACGCCCTGCCATGCATGCATAGCCCGGCAACATGCGGTGCGGCTTGCTGCGACAATCTTCACCATGAGTAAAACCACGCTGCCCACCTACCGGATTGCGCCGTCCATTTTGTCAGCCGACTTCGCGCGCCTCGGCGACGAGCTGAAGGCCGTCATCGCCGCCGGTGCCGACTGGATCCACTTTGACGTGATGGACAATCATTACGTGCCCAACCTGACCTTTGGCCCGATGATCTGCCAGGCCCTCAAGCCGCACGCCCAGCGCGCCGATGGTTCAGCCGTGCCGGTTGACGTGCACTTGATGGTGCAGCCGGTTGACAACCTGGCCGCCGCTTTTGCCGACGCAGGAGCTGACCTGATCAGCTTTCACCCCGAAGCCACCGGCCAGGTCCACCGCAGCGTGCAGGCCATCAAGGCCAAAGGCTGCAAGGCCGGGCTGGTATTCAACCCGGGCACGCCGCTCGATGTGCTGGACTGGCTGATTGACGATATCGACCTGATACTCATCATGAGTGTCAGCCCCGGCTTTGGCGGGCAAAGCTTTATCGACTCGTCGCTGCGCAAGATTGAGCAGGCGCGCAAGCGGATTGACGTGTCGGGCAGGGACATCCGCCTGGAGGTCGACGGCGGTATCAAGACCGAGAACATAGCCCGCGTGGCTTCGGCCGGCGCCGACACCTTTGTCGCCGGCAGCGCCATTTTCGGCAAACCCGACTACAAAGCCGTGATCGACGCAATGCGGAACGCGCTCAAAGCTGAGTCATGAACTGCATGGCTTTTTGTCTGTGTTGTGACCTGAAGCAGCGCCATGGCTTGCACGCGCACGCAGGCCTTTGTCGCTGATAAAACAGACAGCTGAAGGATTGCAACTCTTGTTAATAAATGTAAACATTAGATCAATCGCCCGGGTGATGGGTGGCCTCCTTGTCGCATGCGCTTTGCAAGCCCAGGCTCAAGCCGTCGCGCCGGCGGTGAGTTCTGCCGCGGTTTGCGCGGGAAATGGCGTGCTGAAAGACTTCTTCGGCCGACCGCTGCCCGGCAGCCCTGCAATGCGTTGTGCCGGTGGCGCGACGCCCCTGGCAGTGCTGGCCGAAGGCCGGGCCTTGCCTCTGTACGCCTTCGGAACGGGACCGTATCCGATCACGAATTTTGGTGGTATTCCGCGCGAATGCAGCAAGCTGATGCCGGCCGGTACTTCGTGTTTCACCACCAATCCTGCGGATACGCCACAGAGCGAGTCCGCCACCTGTGGCTATCCCGCCGTGCCGAGTTATATCCTGGCTTGTGATGCATTCCGCTGCACTGCCGAGATTTACAGTCAGGCCTGCGGCAGCGCCTATCCTGATCTGTCACCCGACCAGGTGTATTCGGCGACCACCACGCCATTGAATGTGGCCGGTGCGATCAACGGCGGGGCCGATTTCGCCAGCCAGAGTTTTGCCAGCAGGCTGGACTTCACCGCCAACCTTGATGTCGCCGAGCGCATTGTTCGTCAAGGCCGCACTCCCGTCTTGGGGTTGGGCGGGCTGTTGATGGGCAGTGACGGCGCGCTGCGTTCGACGGCAGCCCAGGACCTCGGCTCTGCCATCGCAAAATACCCCTCGGTGTTCAGCGCTCCCGGGCTGGCAGTAGTGGTTTATGACGAACCTTTTGCCGGCACCGAGCCGCTCACGTTGCCGCGCCGTGTCAATGGCATCAGAAAGTCGATTGCCTTGCTGAACAGCAGGCTTCCAGCGGCCACCCTGGGCGTGGTCGTGGCACCGGTATGGAGCACTGATCCGCTGATGGTTGCCGCTTTTGAAGCGATTTTGCCGGGGCTGCAGTTCGTGGCCACCGATACGTATGCGCAGACGCTGGACGCGCCGACTGTCGATCGGACTGTTTCACGGGCGCGCCACTTTGCCGCCTACATGAAGATCGCGCATCCTTCAGTGGACCGATGGCTGGTCATTCAGGGCTTTGCGCCTGTTTTTTCTGCATTGCCGAACCGGTGGACGCCAGAGCAGCGCGCCTTGTTTGCCCAGCTGTTGAACAACCTGGTCGACGTTGCCAGCACTGATTACGCGGGCGTGGTGGTGTGGGGCTGGTCCAATGCCTATGAGCTGTCCGACGCGTACACCGGAAAATTTTTCCCGCCTGCGCTCAAGCAACTGTATTTGAGCAAATCGCTCGGACAGTGAAGGCCGCGAATTTTTCCTCCCGGCATTCTATTCAGGACTTCTTTATTTTGAGCCACAGCCGATATGACGCAGCCATCGTGGATCTTGACGGCACGATGGTCGACACCATGGGCGACTTCGTGGTGGCGCTGAACCGCATGCTGGTGGACCTCTCACCCCGTGATTTTCCGGACAACACGCTTGACAGCGTCACCGTGAGCCGAATGGTCGGCAAGGGTTCCGGGCATTTGATAAAATCCGTGCTAAACCATCTTCAGGTCCAATCGATACCGGCACTTTTAGCTATTGATTCAATAGCAATCTACGAGTTTGCCTATGCCCGCTATCAGTCGCATTACGCCGCCATCAATGGCCAGTATTCGTCGGTTTACCCCGGCGTGAGTCGGGGCCTGCTCGGCCTGCAGGAGGCCGGCCTCAAGCTCGTCTGCCTGACCAACAAGCCGCTGGCTTTTGCCCGCTCGCTGCTCAAAATGAAGGGGTTGGACGGCTTTTTCAGTGAGGTTTTCGGCGGTGATTCCTTCGAGCGCAAGAAGCCAGATCCGCTGCCGCTGCTGAAGGCTTGCGAATTTTTGCGGACGATTCCCTCGCGAACCTTGATGGTTGGCGACTCCAGCAACGATGCGAAGGCCGCGCGGGCTGCCGGCTGCAAGGTGGTGCTGGTGAACTACGGCTACAACCATGGCGAGCCGGTACGGGCGATTGACGCCGATGGCTTTGTTGACTCGCTTGTGGAAATTGCAAACCGGCATTTGCACAAATAACAAAAGGGCTTGCGCCCTTTTGTCCGGCCCGGCTTGGGCTGAAAATCAGCTGATCTGCCTCAGGACGCCTTGCCCAGCAGCTCTTCCTTGAGTTTCCAGTCGGCCGGTTTGTTGCCCAGCCAGATGCGCATCATGGCATTAAAAAATTCGACCTCCTTGATGGCTTCGCCTTGCTGCTTTCCCTTGACTAAAATGACGGTGCCCGTGCCGGGAATCCAGTCGATGGTGAAACCTTCACCCGCCGCTATTTTTTTCTGGTCTGCAAAAATCTGGCCTTGCTGGATCAGACCGGGGATCAGCTTGGACATTTCTGCCTTGGGTGCATTTTCTTCAAAGGCCTTGGTAAAGCTCTTGCCAAGTTCCTTGGAGTCAATGTCGCGCAACAGGGTGATGCTCATGCGCTTGGGCCCCGGCGCCGCATACACTTCTTCCGGCGTGGCGACTTTCTTTCCCAGGTAGAGCGCAGCCACGTAAACCTTGAAAATGGCTTTGTAACGAATACCGGCCCCGTTGAGTTGCAGCTTTGTGTTTTGAAAGTCGATCGAATCATCGAGTTTGACGCCTGCAATCTCAACCGGTGCGGCCAGCACGCCGAGTGATATCAGCAAACCAGCCAGTCCGGTGATGCATCGTGTGGTCAAAGTCATGGGTATCTCCTGGGAAAGTTTATAAATAGAACGAGCGTTCTCTTTTCCCCATTTTCAAGTCTGTCGCAACCCCCAGGCAACAGGGTTTGCGAGATCAGCATTAGTACCAGTCCAGTTTTGCGTGACTTTTTTAACGCTGGCAGCACAGGCCGGCTCTTTGCTACACTTTGGGCAACATGTTCATTCATCGCATCAATCAAACAGCTTGTGCCGGCTGGGGAGCCTGGCTTTGGCGTCCCTGCCCTGCCGCGCACGCCTAGAGCGTTCACGGGTCCACGCATTAGCGCCGAGTCTGTGCGCCGTTTCCGCAACCTGCCTGATCCCGAATTGATGCGCTCTTGCGCCACGCGAGAGTATTCCGGCCCCGGACTTCGGGGTGTTTTGAATGACAGGGACGGCGCCCGTCAAGCGCGTCGTTCTTTGGTGAAGGACCCATAGAGATGACTGAACTCGAATTCAAAAGCCTGGCGGCCCAAGGCTTCAATCGCATTCCGGTGATGCTCGAAGCCTTCGCCGACCTTGAAACCCCGCTCTCGCTCTACCTCAAGCTCGCCAATGCCAGGGACGGTGGAAAATTCAGCTTTTTGCTGGAGTCCGTGGTCGGCGGCGAGCGCTTTGGCCGCTACAGCTTCATTGGCCTGCCCGCCCGCACGCTGCTGCGCTCTTCGGGTTTCGGCGCTGACGTACTGACGCAAGTCGTGACCGACGGCCAGGTGGTCGAAACCTAAAAAAGCAATCCGCTCGACTTCATCAGCGACTACCAGAAGCGTTTCAAAGTCGCATTACGGCCTGGCCTGCCGCGCTTTTGCGGCGGCCTGGCAGGTTACTTTGGCTATGACGCCGTGCGCTACATCGAGAAAAAGCTTGAAAGCAGCTGCCCGCCCGACACGCTGGGCTGCCCCGACATCCTGCTGTTGCAGTGCGAGGAACTGGCCGTCATCGACAATTTGTCAGGCAAGCTGTATCTCATCGTTTATGCCGATCCGGCCGGCTCCGAAGCCTATGCCAATGCCAAAAAGAGGCTGCGTGAACTCAAGGAACAGCTCAAGTACTCGGTCAGCGCGCCTGTCGTCAAGCCGTCGCAGGGCTATCCGGCCGAGCGCGAGTTTGCCAAGGCCGACTACATTGCCGCCGTGGAGCGCGCCAAAAAGCTGATCGAGGCCGGTGACTTCATGCAGGTGCAGGTCGGCCAGCGCATCAAGAAGCGCTACACCGAGTCGCCGCTGTCGCTGTACCGGGCGTTGCGTTCGCTCAACCCGTCGCCCTATATGTACTACTACCATTTCGGCGATTTTCATGTGGTTGGCGCTTCGCCCGAGATTTTGGTGCGCCAGGAGCAGGTGGCTCGCGTCGCCGGGCCGCCCCAAGACGCGAACGCCCCTGCGGGGGGTAGCGAGTACACGGCAGTGACGAGCGTGGGGGCTCAGTTTGATCAAAAAATCACGATTCGCCCGCTGGCCGGAACCCGGCCGCGCGCCTCCTCGATCGAGGCCGACAAGGTGGCGGAGCGCGAACTGGTCAACGACCCGAAAGAGCGCGCCGAGCATGTCATGCTGATTGATCTGGCGCGCAACGACATCGGCCGCATCGCAAAGACCGGCACGGTGAAGGTGACGGAGGCTTTCGCCGTCGAGCGTTACAGCCACGTCATGCACATCGTCAGCAATGTCGAAGGAATTTTGCTCGATGGCATGACCAGCATGGACGTGCTCAAGGCGACTTTCCCGGCCGGCACGCTGACCGGTGCGCCCAAGGTGCATGCGATGGAACTGATCGACCAGCTCGAGCCCAGCAAACGTGGCCTGTATGGCGGCGCCTGTGGCTACCTCAGCTATGCCGGCGACATGGACGTGGCGATTGCGATCCGCACCGGCATCATCAAGGACCAGGTGCTGTATGTGCAGGCGGCGGCTGGCGTGGTGGCCGATTCGGTGCCCGAACTCGAATGGAAAGAAACCGAAGCCAAGGCGCGTGCGCTGCTCAGGGCCAGCGAACTGGTCGAAGAAGGACTGGAGTAAGCCATGACCGTCATTGACAAGGTTGAGCACTGCAACACGATGGCCGAGGTGCGCCAGCACATCGACGCGCTGGACGAGCGCATTGTGGCGCTGATGGCCGAACGCAGCGGCTACGTGGCGCAGGCCGCCCGCATCAAGCAAGTCGCCACGCAGGTGCACGACCAGGCGCGCATCGACTTCATCGTCGACCGCGTGAAACGCATGGCGCGCGAGCAGGGCGCACCCGAGGCCGTGATCACGGCGGGCTACCGCGCCATGATTGGCGCATTCATCGAATTTGAGCATGGCGAGTTCCAGCGCCTGCGCCAGGAGGCCTGAGCCATGTCACGCATGAAACTTCTGATGATCGACAACTACGACAGCTTTACCTACAACATCGTCCAGTATTTCGGCGAGCTGGGCGCGGAGGTGGCGGTGGTCCGCAACGACGAGATCACGGTGGCCGAGATTGCCGCGCGGCTGGAGGCGGGGCAGCTCGACCGGCTGGTGGTATCGCCCGGCCCGTGCTCGCCTGCCGAGGCCGGCATTTCGGTGGCTGCGATCCGGCACTTTGCCGGCAAGCTGCCGATTCTGGGGGTCTGCCTGGGCCACCAGGCCATAGGCGCGGCGTTTGGCGGCAAGATTGTGCGGGCGCAGGCGCTGATGCACGGCAAGACCAGCGTCATCACGACCACGCAGCAAGGCGTCTTCGCCGGCCTGCCGGAAAAGTTCACGGTGAACCGCTACCACTCGCTGGCGATCGAAAAATCGTCCTCTCCCGAGGCGCTGGAAGTGACGGCCTGGACCGACGACGGCGAAATCATGGGCGTGCGCCACAAGGAACTGGCCATTCAGGGTGTGCAGTTTCACCCCGAGTCGATCCTGACCGAGCACGGCCACGCCATGCTGAAGAACTTCCTGGAGCAGCGCGAATGAAGTTTGCTATTTATTTAATAGCTGTTTGTGGCTGTATCTATTGGACAAGGGCCCGAAATGATCAATAAGACGGTTGATTTACGCAGTGACACGGTCACGCAGCCGACGTCGGCGATGCGCGCCGTCATGGCGGCGGCCCCGGTCGGCGACGACGTGTTTGGCGATGACCCGAGCGTCAACGCCTTGCAGGAGAAAATCGCCGCCATGCTCGGCTTCGAGGCCGCGCTGTTCGTTCCCACCGGCACGCAGAGCAACCTCTGCGCCATTCTTGGCCATTGCCAGCGCGGCGACGAATACCTCGTCGGCCAGCAGGCGCATTGCTATCGCTGGGAAGGGGGTGGCGCGGCGGTGCTCGGCAGCGTGCAGCCGCAGCCGCTGAATCACCAGACCGACGGCACCTTCGCACTGGCCGATATTGAAGCGGCGATCAAGCCCGACGATGCGCATTTCGCCCGAACGCGGCTGCTTGCGCTGGAAAACACGCTCGGCGGCAAGCTGTTGCCTTTTGAGTATGTGCAACAGGCCACCGGGTTCGCCAAGGACAAGGGCCTGGGCCGCCATCTGGACGGCGCGAGGCTGTTCAACGCCGCGGTGGCGCAGGCCGCTCAAACGGGCGGCAATGCGCAGGCTGAGGCAAGGCGTATTGCGCAATGCTTTGACAGCGTCTCGGTCTGCTTCAGCAAGGGCCTGGGCGCACCCATCGGCTCGGCGCTGTGCGGCTCGCGCGACTTCATCGCGCGGGCCCACCGCATCCGCAAGATGGCCGGTGGCGGCATGCGCCAGGCTGGCATTCTTGCGGCGGCGGCTTCCCATGCGCTGGACCACCACATCGAGCGGCTGGCGCAAGACCACGCGCTGGCGCGGCGGCTGGCCGGCGGGCTGGCGGGCATAGCGGGTTTGCAGGTGGAAGTTCCGCAGACCAATCTGCTGTTCGTAGACCTGAACGGCGACGCCAAACCGCGGTCGTCCGCTTTGCTGGCCCATTTGCAGCAGCGCGGCATCATGGCGACCGGTCTTTACCGCCTGCGCTTCGCCACCCATCTGGATGTCGATGAAGCCGGCGTTGAACGGGCGATTGCCGCGGTGCGGGAATTTTTCCATGCCTGATGGCCATCAGTTGCTGCTATTTGTCGCGGCTGGCTTGTTGCTCAATCTCACGCCCGGCCCCGACGTGCTCTACATCGTCAGCCAGGCGCTGCGCGCTGGCGCGCGCGCCGGTATCGTGGCGGGTTTGGGGATCACCGCCGGCTGCTTTGTCCACATCGCCGCCGCCGCGGTGGGCGTGAGCGCGCTGATGGCCGCTTCGACCACCGCTTTCAGCGTGCTCAAGTGGCTGGGCGCCGTCTACCTGCTGTGGTTGGGGGCGCGCATGCTGCTTTCGCGGCCAGCCTCTGGCGCTCCGGATTCAATAGCATCAAAGAGCGATAAAACGGCGACTAGAGGCATGAAAGCCATTTTTTTTGGCGGTTTCTGGACCAATGCGCTGAATCCCAAGGTGGCGCTGTTTTTCCTCGCATTTGTGCCGCAGTTCATTGCGCCAGGGGCTGAAAACAAGCCGTTTGCCTTCTTGCTGCTGGGACTGCTGTTCAATTTCAATGCGGTCTTCGTCAACATCGGCTGGGCCGCGCTGGCCGGCTGGATGGCGCGGCGCATGGGCGCGGTGCAGCGCGGCTTGCAGGGCCTGGAGCGCGTGGCCGGTCTCATGTTCATCGGTTTTGGCCTGAAGCTGGCCTTTACCGATGCGCCGGCGAGTTGAGCGCCCGGCCAGGACGCCCATCACCAGCGCCGACAATCCACGCAAACAAAGGACAAAAATCATGCCCGACACCCCCAGGATCACGCCGCAGCAAGCGCTACAGCGCACGATCGAACACCGCGAGATTTTTCACGACGAGATGCTGGACATCATGCGGCTCATCATGAGCGGCGGGATGTCGCCCGTGATGATGGCAGCGTTCATTACCGGGCTGCGCGTCAAGAAGGAAACCATTGGCGAAATCACCGCCGCCGCGCAGGTGATGCGCGAGTTTTCGACCAAGGTCCACGTCGCCAACAAGACGCATCTGATCGACATCGTCGGCACCGGCGGTGACGGCTCGCACACTTTCAACATCTCGACCTGCGCCATGTTTGTCGCCGCCGCTGCCGGCGCCAAGGTCAGCAAGCACGGCGGGCGCAGCGTCAGCTCCTCCTCGGGCAGCGCCGACGTGGTCGAGTCGCTCGGCATCCAGCTCAATTTGTCACCCGAGGCGATTGCCCGCTGCATCGAGGAAGTCGGTGTCGGCTTCATGTTTGCGCCCAATCACCACCCGGCGATGAAAAACGTCGCGCCGATTCGCAAGGAACTTGGCATCCGGACCCTCTTCAACATCCTCGGGCCGCTAACCAACCCGGCCGGCGCGCCGAACATCCTGATGGGCGTCTTTCATCCCGACCTGGTTGGCATTCAGGTCCGCGCACTGCAGCGCCTGGGTGCGGAACATGCGCTCGTGGTCTACGGCAAAGACGGCATGGATGAAGTCAGCCTGGGCGCGGCCACCCTGGTGGGGGAGCTTAAAAACGGCGAGATCACCGAATACGAAATCCATCCCGAAGACTTCCACATGCCCATGGCCAGCAGCCGCGCGCTGCGTGCTGACTCACCCGAAAAATCCAGGGCCATGCTGCTGGGCGTGCTGGACAACCAGCCCGGCGCGCCGCGCGACATCGTCATCCTGAACGCCGGCGCGGCGCTTTACGCCGCCAACGTGGCAGACTCCATACAGGCAGGCATTCTGCTCGCGACGGCAGTGCTCGAATCAGGTGCCGCGAAGGCGCGTCTGCAGCAGCTGGTATCAATCACCCAAAAACTGGCCGCCTGAGGCGGCAACCTGAAAACCATGTCTGACATCCTGAACCAGATCGTCGCCGTCAAGCGCGAAGAAGTCGCCGCTGCGATCGCGCGCAAGCCCCTGGCGGCCATGCGCGCGGACGCCGAGTCCCGCGTGCTGACGCGCGACTTCGCCGGTGCGCTGCGCGCCAGAATTGCCAGCGGCAAGCCGGCCGTGATTGCGGAGATCAAAAAGGCCAGCCCGTCCAGAGGCGTGCTGCGCGCCGACTTCATTCCCGCCGATATCGCCCAGGCCTACGCTGAATCCGGTGCGGCCTGCCTGTCGGTGCTGACGGATCAGCAGTTTTTTCACGGCAGCATCGATTACCTGAAGCAGGCCCGGGCTTCGTGCAGCCTGCCGGTGCTGCGCAAGGATTTCATCGTGGATGCCTTCCAGGTTTACGAATCCCGCGTCATCGGCGCCGACTGCATTTTGCTGATTGCCGCCTGCCTTGACGACGCGCAGATGAAGGCATTCGAAGCGCTGGCGATGTCGCTCGACATGGCGGTGCTGGTCGAGGTGCATGACGAGGCCGAACTCGAACGTGCCCTCAGGCTGAAGACGCCGCTGATCGGCATCAACAACCGCAACTTGAAGACCTTTGAGGTTTCGCTTGACACGACTTTGGGCCTGCTGGGCAAAGTGCCCGCCGACCGCTTGCTGGTGACCGAATCGGGCATCGCCACGCCCGCCGATGTTCAGCGTCTGCGCGAGGCCAAAGTCAACGCGTTTCTGGTCGGCGAGGCGTTCATGCGCGCCGACGACCCGGGTGTTGCGCTGGCCGAGCTGTTTGGCGGTTAGCAGCCGGCATGGAACAGGCGCAGCTGGCCGGAATGCCGATTCCGGATGAGCCTGATCAGCTGACGGGTGCCGACCCCTCGGCCTGGCCGGTAGCGCCCGGCTGGCAGCCTGCGGTAAACGCTTTTTTTGCGGACGAAACCGGTCTCAAGCTGCTCGATTTCCTGCGCCAGCGGCTGGCGCAGGGCGCGGTGATCTTTCCGCCCCAGCCCCTGCGTGCGCTGGCGCTCACGCCGCCCGACAAGGTGCGCGTGGTCATCCTGGGGCAGGACCCTTATCATGGGCGCGGACAAGCCGAAGGACTGGCGTTTTCGGTCGCGCCCGGTGTACGCCCGCCGCCTTCCCTGCGCAACATCTTCAAGGAACTTCAGCGCGATTTGGGGATGCCGCCGCCGCTCTTTCCGGTCCCGGGCGGCAGCCTGGCACGCTGGGCGAGCTCTGGCGTGCTGTTGCTGAATAGCTGTTTGACGGTAGAGGAAGGTCGTCCTGCCAGCCATGCCGGGCGGGGCTGGGAGATGTTCATCGATAGCCTGATTCGCCAGGTGTCTGCCGGATCGCAACCGGTCGTTTTCATGCTCTGGGGGGCGCCCGCGCAGGGAAAGCGCCAGCGGGTCGCCGCCACC
>NZ_JABBPF010000092.1 GCF_012927415.1 Polaromonas sp.
ATGATTTTGACCAGCCGGGCATTGATTTCGTCCTCGTCCCAGAAGAAGCTGGAGAAATCCTGCACCCACTCGAAATAGCTGACAGTCACGCCGCCAGCGTTGGCAATCACGTCGGGCACCACAAGCACGTTGCGCTCGGCCAGAATGTCATCGGCTTGCGGCGTGGTGGGCCCGTTGGCGCCTTCAATCACCATGCGCGCCTTGATGCGGCCAGCGTTTTCCGCCGTGATCTGCTGCTCCAGCGCGGCTGGAATCAAAATGTCGCAATCTACACCCCAGAAGGCGTCGTCAGCCATTTTCTCGGCACCGTTGAAGCCAGCCACACCGCCGGTTTTCTCCACATGCGCGAGCAGCGCTGGCACGTCCAGCCCGGCCTCCTGGTAGATGCTCCCGGTGTGATCCTGCACCGCCACCGTACGCGCACCGGCATCGGTAAACAGCCGCGCGGCGATGCCACCGACGTTGCCGAAACCCTGCACCGCCAGACGCGCGCCCTTGATCTCAAGGCCGATATGCCGGGCTGCCTCCGAGCCAACGGTAAACACGCCGCGCCCGGTCGCTTCACGACGGCCGAGCGAGCCGCCCAGGTCCACCGGCTTGCCGGTCACCACGCCGGTTGCCGTGGAGCCGGTGTTCATCGAATAGGTGTCCATCATCCAGGCCATGATCTGCTCGTTGGTGTTGACGTCGGGCGCAGGAATGTCCTTGTTGGGGCCGATGATGATGCCGATCTCGCTGGTATAGCGTCGCGTCATGCGCTCCAGTTCGCCGCGCGACAGTTTTTTCGGGTCAACGCGGATCCCCCCCTTGGCGCCGCCGTAAGGCACGTTGACCGCCGCATTTTTTACCGACATCCAGGCCGACAGCGCCATCACTTCCGAAAGCGTCACATCCTGGTGGAAACGCACGCCGCCCTTGCCGGGGCCGCGCGAGACATTGTGCTGCACGCGGTAGCCCTCAAAATGCGCCACCGTGCCGTCGTCCATGTGAATCGGCACATCCACGATCAGGATGCGTTTGGGTCGCTTGAGGGTTTCCGCCCAACGCGCCAGATTGCCCAGATGGGGAATGACCCGATCCACCTGCTGCAGGTAGTTGCCCCAAGGGCCAAGATTGTCGGCCTGCAGATATGACGGCAGGGAAGATGCTGGTGCGAGGGGGCTTTCGCCGGGGGCGGCGGGCGCTTGTAACATAGAAGAGCTCCTTGGAAAAAAACAGCGGGGTAGCGCAGCTTAGGGCCGGCGAGCCCAACTGTCCAAGACATTGTTTTTCGCTAAGTATGCAAATAAATCATAGTTGTGGTCCGGCTGGACTACTGACCACGCGCCGCGCTCAGGCGTTGAACTGCAAGGCCGCCAGCCGCGCATAAATGCCGCCGCGGCTCACCAATTCGGCATGCGTGCCTTGCTCGACCAGACGGCCGTGGTCCAGCACCAGGATGCGGTTGGCTTGCTGCACTGTCGCCAGACGGTGCGCAATGACCAGCGTGGTGCGGTCTTTCATGGCCGATTCCAGCGCCGCCTGCACCATGCGCTCGCTCTCGGCATCCAGCGCGCTGGTGGCTTCGTCCAGCAACAGCAACGGCGAGTTTTTCAGCATGGCGCGCGCAATGGCGATGCGCTGACGCTGCCCACCTGAAAGACGCACGCCGCGCTCACCCAGGAAAGTGTCGTAGCCTTCAGGCAGCGAGCTGATGAATTCGTGCGCAAACGCCGCCTGCGCTGCCGACTTCACTTCGTCGTCGCTGGCACCGGGTTTGCCGTAGCGGATGTTTTCCAGCGCGCTGGTCGAGAAAATAACCGCGTCCTGCGGCACCAGACCGATGCGCCCGCGCAGGTCTTGCAAGGCCATGTCAGCGGTGCCAACGCCGTCCAGCTCGATCCGGCCCGAGATCGGATCGTAAAAGCGCAACAGGAGCTGGAACACCGTGCTCTTGCCGGCACCACTGGGCCCGACGATGGCGACGGTCTCACCGGGGGCGACGCTCAGGCTGAAGTCAATCAAGGCGGGCTGGGTGGGACGAGAAGGGTAGTGAAACGTCACTGCCTCAAATTTGATAGCGCTTCCTGCCCGTGGAACCTGGACCGGAACCGGATTTGACGGTGAAGTGACGGGTGAACGGCTTTCCAGCAACTCCATCAGCCGTTCGGTGGCCCCCGCCGCCCGCAGCAGATCGCCATAAACCTCGCCCAGCACGGCCGCCGCGCTGGCCAGAATGATCACGTACACCACGGTCTGGCCCCGGTGCCCGGCGCTGATATCACCTCGCATGACGGCCTGCGTGCCTTGGTACAGGCCCCAGAGCAGCGCCGCCGAGGTGGCAATGATGATGAAGGCCACCAGTACCGAGCGGGCCTTGGTGCGCCGCACGGCGGTGATGAAGGCGGCGGTGGTTGACGCATCGAAGCGCGTCGCTTCGCGGGCTTCGGCGGTGTAGCTCTGCACCACCGGAATGGCGTTGAGCACCTCGGCGGCAATCGCACTGGAGTCGGCCACCCGGTCCTGGCTGGCGCGCGAGAGCTTGCGCACGCGCCGCCCGAACCATACCGAGGGCGCCACGATCAGCACCAGCACGCCCAGCACCTGTACCATCAGATAAGGGTTGGTGACCACCAGCATGACGAGCGCACCCACACCCATGACGGCATTGCGCAGCCCCATGCTGAGCGAGGAGCCCACCACCGTTTGCACCAGCGTGGTGTCGCCAGTCAGGCGCGACAGCACCTCGCCGGTCTGCGTGGTTTCAAAAAACTCCGGGCTTTGCCGCACCACATGCGAATACACCGCATTGCGAAGGTCAGCGGTGACCCGCTCGCCGAGCCAGCTGACAGTGTAAAAACGACCTGCCGAAAAAAGCCCGAGCGCCGCAGCAACGCCAAACAGTTCAAAAAAATGATTGCGTAAAGCCATCAGGCGCTCGCCTTTGTCAGCCGCACCCATGCCGCCGTCAATCAGGCTACGCAGGGCCAGTGGAAACACCAGCGTGGCGACTGCGGCCATCACCAGAAAAAATACCGCCATGGCTATCCGTCCCCAATAGGGGCGTAGAAAAGGCGCGAGGCCTGAAAGCGAGCGCGGCGATCCCTTAGCTTGCGTGGAAAGGGAAGCTGAAACAGTAGAAGTAGCCATGAATGAGATTTTACCGTTAAAGCTTGGCATTGCAAAGACGGGCTTGACAATGATTGTCTAAGCAAGTAATATCAGCGCCATGGACGCCAAGCACAGTTACAACCCTTTCATCGACGCGCTGTCATGCCCTCTGGTTGATT
Organism: Polaromonas sp.; assembly: GCF_012927415.1. Taxonomy (GTDB): domain Bacteria; phylum Pseudomonadota; class Gammaproteobacteria; order Burkholderiales; family Burkholderiaceae_C; genus Polaromonas. The sequence goes on from NZ_JABBPF010000092.1 coordinate 3,270, forward strand.
TTTACCAAGCCGAAGGTTACAAGCCCGACGACAGCGTCAGCTACCTGATGCGCCGCATCATCGCGCTGCTGGCGCATGGGGTGGAGCGCGAACTGGAGCCGACGGGCCTGACCAACGCGCAGTGGGTGCCGCTGCTCAAGCTTTACATGGGCCGCGGCTCAACGGCGGCCGAACTGGCCCGCCAATGCGACCTGGACGCGGGCTCCATGACGCGTTTGCTGGATCGGCTGGAAGCCAAGCAGCTGTGTCGGCGCACCCGCTCCTGCGACGACCGGCGGGTCGTCAATCTGGAACTGACCGACGCCGGACGCGCCGCCGCCCGGGAAATTCCCGGCATTCTCTGCGGCGTGCAAAACGCGTTGCTGGCCGGTTTCTCGGTTGAGGAATGGCAAACCCTGAAAAGCTACTTGCGCCGCATGCTGGATACGGCGCAAACCCTGCAGATTCCGACAGAAAAAAATGAAAAATAAAATACAGCCTCACGAAAATTTCTCCCGAAATTCGATTGAAGTTGCGATGCTGCCAAGGCACAACTCTTTGCCGGTGTGGCTGGCCACGATTCGAATGGCACTGGTGTCGGCGGCAGGCTTGGTAGCGGCAGGCCTGATCGCCACCGGGCTGACCGGCTGCGCCGACATGTCCGGCATTGCGCCGCAGTCGTCGAGCTTGCGGGAGGCAGCGTCGCTGGGTCTGGTGGCAACGCCGGCCGATACGGCGCCGCAAACGCTGGTGGCGGCCGAATGGTGGCGTGATTTTGCTGACGAACCGCTGAACCGTCTGGTAGCCCAGGCGCTGCAGGACAGTCCCAACCTGAAGCTGGCGCAGGCCAGGCTGGCCCGCGCCCAGGCGGTCACGGAAGTGGCCAGCGCGGCAACCTTGCCGCAGCTCAATGGGCAGATTGACCTGACGCGCCAGCGCTACACGGCCAATGGCGCCGTGCCTCCGCCGCTGGCCGGTTCCATCAGTGAAAGCGGAACGCTTCAGCTCGGCGCCAGTTGGGAGCTGGACTTCTTTGGCAAGAACCGCGCTGCGCTGGACGCCGCCCTGGGCGCTGTGAATGCCGCCCAGGCTGATGCGCAGGCGGCTCGCGTACTGCTGGCCAGCCAGGTGGCACGCACTTACTTTCAGCTGGTGCGCCTGAATGAGCAGGCCGGCGTGGCACGCCGCACACTGGCGCAACGTGAGGAAACCCTCAAGCTGGTTCAAGACCGCGTCAATGCCGGGCTTGATACCCGACTGGAGCTCCGCCAGAGTGAGGGCGGCCTACCCGAGGCGCGGCTGCAGCTGGAAACCGTGCAGGAACAGATGGCGTTGACCCGCCATGCGCTCACTGCCCTGCTTGGACAGCCAGCTAGCGATCAGGTCTTTATTCCATCGGCGCAGTCAGCTATTAAAATAATAGCACTCACGGCGGCTATACCGATGGACCTGTTGGGCCGCCGCGCCGACATTGCCGCGGCGCGCTGGCGTGTCGAAGCCTCCTCCAAAGACGTTGTCAACGCCAAAACGCAGTTTTACCCCAACGTTAATCTGGTGGCTTTTGCGGGGTTTTCCAGCATCGGTCTGGGTCGCTTGCTCGATTCGGGCAGCCAGCAGTGGGGTGTGGGGCCGGCCCTGCGCCTGCCGATTTTTGACGCAGGACGGCTACGCGCCAATCTGCGTGGCAAAACCGCCGATCTCGACGCCGCCATTGAAAGCTATAACGCGGCCGTGGTTGAAGCAGTGCGCGATGTTGCCGACCAAATTGCTTCCGCGCAGGCCATCGTCCGCCAGCAGGCTGAGCAAAGTGCGGCCCAGGGCGCGGCTGAGGGCGCTTACGAGATCGCCGTGCAGCGTTACAAAGCCGGCCTCGGCAATTACCTTAATGTGCTGACAGCCGAAACCAATGTGCTGACCCAGCGCCGGCTGGCCGTCGATTTGGCGGGCCGCGCGCTGGACACGCAGGTGGCCCTGATGCGCGCACTCGGAGGCGGCTACATCCCGCAACCGGCCCCCATTGCAGCGGCTGCCGCGGGCTCCTGGTTTGCTATTAAAACAATAGCTAACAATAACCGTAATTAATGGACCACAGGCGTATCAGACTGAAAAATCAGGTCAAACCCATTTTTTTGGACTGGCGTTGCCTCTTCGTGGTCTCCAGCAGGCCTGAGCCCCCTATAACAAATTTCTTGCAAGCATCATGAACGCTACTCCAACTCCAGAATCCAAAGCATCAGGCAGTCCAGCCGCTCCCCGGCGAGCGCCGGCCGGAAGAGCGGGCATGCGAAAAAAAGCGCTCACCGCGCTGGCCAGCGTGGTCGTGGTCGCCGGCTTGGGCTGGGCCGCCTACGAATACCTGGTCGCCAGCCATTACGAATCGACCGATAACGCCTATGTGCAGGGCAATGTGATCCAGATCACGCCACAGATCGGCGGCACGGTCGTTGGCATCATGGCCGACGACACCGATTTCGTGAAAGCCGGCCAGCTCCTGGTGCAGCTTGACCCGGCCGATGCCAGAGTGGCACTCGACCAGGCCGAAGCAGCGTTGGCGCAGGCGGTGCGCCAGGCGCGAACGCTTTACGCCAACAACGGCAGCTTGCGCGCCCAGATTGCGTTGCGTGATGCCGACGTGGCCAAGGCTCAAAGCGATATCTCCCGCGCCAGCGACGACCTCAACCGGCGCCAGTCGCTGACCGGCAACGGCGCGGTGTCCAAAGAGGAACTCAATCATGCGCAGACGCAGCTGGCCAATGCCAAAAGTGCGCTGGCCGCGGCGCAGGCTGGCGTGGTCGTCGCGCGCGAGCAGCTCAGCAGCAATCAGGCGCTGACCGAAGGTACCAGCGTCGAGGAGCATCCGGGCGTGCAGGTGGCAGCGGCGAAAGTGCGTGAGGCTTTCCTGGCCACGCAGCGCGCCGCATTGGGGGCGCCGGTTGATGGCTACGTGGCCAAGCGCACGGTTCAGCTCGGTCAGCGGGTAGCCGCTGGTACGCCCATGATGTCCATCATTGCGCTGAACCAGGTCTGGGTCGACGCCAACTTCAAGGAAGTGCAGTTGCGCAATATCCGCATCGGCCAGCCCGTCACCCTGGTGGCTGACCTGTATGGCAAGAAAGTGATCTATCAGGGCACGGTAGCCGGTCTTGGCGTTGGCACGGGCGCAGCCTTTTCGTTGCTGCCAGCGCAAAACGCCACCGGTAACTGGATCAAGGTGGTCCAGCGTGTGCCGGTGCGCATCGCGCTGGACCCGAAACAGCTCACCGAGCATCCGCTGCGGGTGGGCTTGTCCATGGATGCGGAAATTGACGTGAAAAATCGGGACGGCAAAGCCCTGGCCGATGCGCCACGCGATGCCGCGCTGGCACGCACGCAGGCATTCGCCGCCCAGGATGGCGCGGCCAATGAGGAAGTCAGGCGCGTGATTGCCGCGAATGCCGGCAAGGCTGCCAGAGCTGTCAAGGCCGGACCGGTTGGCAAAGCGGGCGCTGTTGCGCTGTCACAGCCGCCTCCTGTAAGCAATGCCGCACCTCTGCCGCACTGAGCGGATTCCTCTCTTTACCCCGCTCAGTCAAGGCTTTCATGGCTTCTGCAACCTCTTCCGTCGCTGACTACCTTCCACCGCCTCCGCTGACGGGTTCGGCCCGCATGTGGGGTACGCTGGCGCTGTCGGCCGCTACGTTCATGAACGTGCTCGACACCTCGATTGCCAATGTGTCGCTGCCGGCCATTGCCGGCGATCTGGGCGTCAGTCCCACCCAGGGCACCTGGGTCATCACCAGTTTTGGCGTCGCCAATGCCATTGCCGTGCCGCTGACCGGCTGGCTGTCTCAGCGCTTTGGACAGGTACGCCTTTTTACCGCCAGCATCCTGCTGTTCGTGCTGACCTCCTGGCTCTGCGGCCTGGCGCCGAACATGACCACGCTGATCTTTTTTCGCGTGCTGCAGGGCCTGGTGGCCGGGCCGATGATTCCGCTATCGCAGGCGCTGCTGCTGTCCAGCTATCCGAAAGCGCTGGCGGGGCTGGCGATGGCGCTTTGGTCCATGACCACGCTGGTTGCGCCCGTCATGGGGCCGCTGCTGGGCGGCTGGATCACCGACAACATTTCATGGCCCTGGATTTTTTACATCAACATCCCGGTCGGCTTCGGCGCGGCTTTCATCACCTGGAGCATTTTTCACAAGCGTGAGAGCCAGACCCGCAAGCTGCCGATCGACTCGATTGGCCTGGCGCTGCTGGTGATCTGGGTCGGTGCCCTTCAGATCATGCTGGACAAGGGCAAGGAGCTGGACTGGTTTCATTCCGGCGAAGTGGTGGCCTTGGGTATTGTCGCGCTGGTCGGTTTGATTGCCTTTGTAATCTGGGAACTCACCGAAGAGCACCCGGTGGTGGACCTCACGCTGTTCAAGCGGCGCAATTTCTGGGCTGGCGCGCTCGCCCTGTCGGTCGGCTATGGCCTGTTTTTCGGCAATGTGGTACTACTGCCGCTGTGGCTGCAACAGTACATGGGTTACACCGCCACACAAGCTGGCATGGTGCTGGCGCCGGTTGGGGCGATGGCCTTGCTGCTGTCGCCTCTGGTGGGTAAAAACATCGGCAGGACCGACCCGCGCCGATTTGCCGTTATTGCTTTTGCGGTGTTTGCGCTGGTGCTGTGGATGCGTTCGAACTTCAACACCCAGGCCGATATGCGGACTATCCTGATCCCGACCATCATCCAGGGCGTGGCGATGGCCTGCTTCTTCATCCCGCTGGTCACCATCACGCTGTCGGGTCTGCCCTATGACAAGATTCCGGCCGCTTCGGGCCTGTCAAACTTTGTACGAATCGTGGCTGGCTCGTTCGGCACCTCGATTGCCACTACCGTGTGGCAGGACCGTGCCGCCATGCATCATGCGCAACTCAGCGAATTCGTGAATCCAGGCAGTGTGGCCGCTAACAGCGCCTTGTCCGGTCTGGCCGGCGCCGGGCTGACGCCGGATCAGGCTTTGGGCACCATCAACCGGCTGGTCGACCAGCAGGCCTACATGCTGGCGGCGAACGATGTGTTTTATGCGTCTGCCCTGATTTTTCTGTTGCTGATTCCGCTGGTGTACCTGACGCGGCCTACGCACGGGGCTGTGGGCAGTTCTGATGCGGCGGCGGGCGCGCATTAGGGTCGGCGTGGCGCGTTCCCGGCGTTCCTAGAGCTTGGGGATTCGCAGCGTCTTGCTGATCATCAGGCTGCCCGATAGTACATAAATCAGCGACAGCGGGTGCACTAGCCAAGGGCCGAGGGAAAATTCGCCACCGTACAGGTCGTCACCGACGCGCCCCTGCCAGGCGGCAAAAGCCAGCACCGCCGTCAGCAGCACGCTGGTCGGAATCGGCGTGCCTTCAAAGTACCGCACCTTGCCACTGTCACTTGAAAGCGTTTCAGCCGTCACGTTGTAGCGCGCCAGCCGGCTTACGCCGCAGCAGACAAAATAAATCAGTGCTGCCGCATCCCAGCCGCCTTGCAAACCGGCCGCAAAGCCCAGCGCCGCCGGTGCCACGCCAAACGACACGATGTCGGCGAGTGAATCCAGCTCGCGCCCCAGTGCCGAATGCTGGTGCCGCGCTCGCGCAATCTTGCCGTCGAACACATCGAAAATAAAGGCAGCTGGCGCCAACGCCGCCGCTGCAAAAAAATGAAAGGGCAGCTGACTCTGCATGTAGAGCATGGCAAACAGCACCGCGCCGACGCCGCAGGCCGCATTGCCCAGTGTAAAGAAATCAGCGAGATGGAAATCCCGCAACATGGAGAAGTGCCGGGGCAGGATGCGTTGCATAAAATCTTTCAAGGTTTGATCGAGTCAGTTCAAGCCCAGTTTTTGACAGTGCGGACCGGGAGTCAAGTTTAAGCCGCGCGGCCCTCATTAAAGGTTGCTTTCGGGCAGAGGCGTCTGTCGGCAGCATTCCACGCGTTGGCGTACTTTTTTTACGCTAAATCTACCGCTTGTCCATTGATTGCGGGCATGGTTAGCTATTAAAAGTGTAGTGCTTGTGGTCTTGGGGTGTTCAAGCCGTCGAGGCATCCCGGGGCCAGCGTTTTCATTCAGGAAGCCGGCCAATGTATCGCAGGCAATACCTGGCGCTGATTCGAGAGTCTGGTCAGGAAACCTTCTACGTCGGCTTTTCCAAATAGGCCAGCGGTCTAAAAGCGGGCCCGGTCAAGGTAAGCTTTTTCAGGTGGTCAGCTTTAGTAAAAGGTATCGAATCGGCTCCCGAATCTGCTCGGGAACATGAGCGGCTTGCAAAGCCGGAGCAGCGACTCGGTCAGACCCGAAAGGCCCAGTGCTGATATCCACAACACCATCCGACTTCACTGTGTGCAGCGTGTGAAAACTGGAATCGTCTATCGGGCGCTCCTTGATGCCGGGGCGGTGCAAAAATGGCTTCCACCGAACGGTTTCACCGGGAAGATTTATCAGTTGAATGCCAAAGTGGGATTCACCTGCAAGATGTCGTTCACAAGCTTCAGCTCACGTCCAAGCCCGTCTTTTGGCAAAGAGTATGTTGAATCGGTGTCCAGCGAGCGAATTCGGCACGCGGACAAGTTCGACGATACGAATTTGTCAGGAGAAATGCAGACAACGATTTCTTCGACGACGCTATTGTGCGGAACCTGGGCATGCAAGACTAGCCGCAGGCGCATTCTTTTACAAGGGCCGGAATCCGGCGGATAGTCTGGGCGCAGGGGAAGCGCCTGCAGTCAATTTCAGGATGTTCGGGCTGCTGCCGCAATGTCCATCGAGCGCAGCCGCAGCGCCGGATCAAACACATCGCAGACCAGCATGAACTCGTCGGCGTCAGTCGCTTGTGCCAGCGCACTCAGACCCTGGCGAACCGTGTCGGGGCCGCCAATCACGCCGGCGGCCAGAAAGTCGTCGATGGCGGCGCGCTCTTGCGGCTGCAACTGGGCTGCAAAATTTTCTATCGGTGGCTGCAGGCCACGCCGGTCGCCGCGCAAAATGCCGAGCACACGCTGGTAGGTGCTGCTTGCCAGGTACTCGGCTTCCTCGTCGGTCGGCGCGGCAATCAGCGGCACGGCAACGACGGCGTAAGGTTGAGCCAGCGTGGCCGAGGGACGGAAATTTTGCCGGTAAACACTTAGCGCTTGCAGCAGGAAGCGGGGCGCAAAGTGCGAGGCAAAGGCGTAAGGCAGACCGCGCTCAGCCGCCAGCCGTGCCGAAAACAGGCTGGAGCCGAGCAGCCAGATCGGCACGTTGGTGCCGGCGCCGGGCATGGCAATCAGCCGCTGGCCTGGTTGCGCAGGGGCCAGCAAGCGCTGCAACTCGGCCACGTCCTGCGGAAAATCATCAGCCGTCTCGGTGCGTTCACGCCGCAACGCGCGCATGGTTGTCTGGTCGGTACCGGGCGCGCGGCCCAGACCGAGGTCAATTCGTCCGGGATACAACTCGGCCAGCGTGCCAAACGCCTCGGCCACCACCAGCGGTGCATGGTTCGGCAGCATGACGCCGCCGGAACCGACCCGCAACGTGTGGGTACCAGCAGCGATATAACCGATCAGCACGGCCGTGGCCGAACTGGCAATGCCTGGCATGTTGTGATGCTCGGCCAGCCAGTAACGGGCAAAGCCCAGACGTTCCGCATGCTGCGCGGTTCGCAGCGAAATCGCCAGTGCATCCGCCACTGTGCCGCCTTCGCGGACGGCGACGAGATCGAGCATGGACAAGGCAATGTTTTGAAGTGCTTTCATGATTCCGATTGTCGTGGGTCGCAGCCATCAGCGCTGGTGCGGGCTTTATCGCGTCAACTGCTACATGGCTGGAATTGTCAGCCGGACTACCAATCTCCGCAGAATCTTTCGTCGACAGGCTGCACCCTGAAAACCTTTTTTTGCACTGCCTGCGCGTTGAGCCAGCCACGCCCGTTGGGCGACGATCGGTTCAGGTCATTTCGCGGGACAGCGCAAGAGACAAAATGTTTCAGTGTTCTGTGCGTCAGCGTACGGACGGTCCCTGCATAGCCGCGTAATTTGCCCAGACGCAAATCTATTTCAGGTATTTGAGAGCCGGCAGGGACAAAGCAACGCTGGTAACCGTCGCTGCCGTGCTGGTTTTCGAGGTTGTCGGCTGGCCAGACGGCATATCGTGCTGACCCAGACGGCAAATGATCGGAAAACACATGAAGATGATTCAGATGATGATCGACCGCCTGCCCCAGGCGCCGGTCAAACCCTACGGAGACGCCATGAAACCACGCACCGAATCCCCCAAGGGCCCGCCGTCGGGGGCGGCCTATGGGTTTTATTGCACGCTGGGCGAGACCGGCTTCGCCGACGCGGTGGCCCGCGTGAGCGAAGCCTTGAAGACCGAAGGCTTCGGCGTGCTGACCGATATTGACGTGCAGGCGACGATGAAGGCCAAACTTGGCGTGGAGGTGCGGCCTTACCGCATCCTAGGTGCGTGCAACCCATCGCTGGCGCACCGGGCCTTGATCGCCGAGCCCGACATCGGGCTGCTGCTGCCCTGCAATGTTATCGTTCGGGAAGAGGTGAATGGTGGTGTCACCGTAGGGTTCATGGACCCTGTGGCGGTGCTCCAGCTGACCGACGACCCCGAGGTAGCCGCGGTCGCGGCCGACGTGCGTGGCCGTCTGGAACGGGTGCGCTTGGCGCTGTCGCCCCCCGGCCTCGCGAAGCGTTAGCGAGGCCCCACGCCTTTAGGGCAGGTTCGACAACTGACCCATTCAGCGCCGCTGGCTGAACCATGCACGAGCATGGGAAGGGGACGCTCAGGTTGACGCCTCGGCCGGTCAGGAAGACGCCGCAAGCAATCTACAACTTGTTGAACGCCTGCAGCGCCAAGGCCGGATGGTCTAGATGGCGGTCGACCCTATCAACGACGCGCTGTCGCGCTGCTCTTGCGGACGTGGGCAGCGCGAGGGCAAAAGCACCGACGTGACGACGACTAGCGTGCGGCTCACGCGGGTCAGGGGCGATCCGTGCGGCATGGCAGCAGCGCGTTCTCCCTTGATCGCGACGGTGGCCAACGTGAAGCTGCACCTTGGCCTGGCTTTCATGTGCGCACCGCTCGATATACCCAGCAACAGCCCCCTCGTCATAGCCGCAGCGGCTGCGAATAACCCGTCATTTCGAGGTAGCCACTGCCGACCCGCTTGCCGTTGCTGTCAATCAGCTCGCTCAGGCCTTCCCAGTAAATCGCGCCGGTGGATTGCCGGCTGTCCAGCTCCTGGTTGTCGATCACGGCCCGCACGGTATAAAAGTCAGCGGGTGTGCGCACTATCCACTCCACCGGGTAGGTGGTTTGCGTGAGCGGACTTTTCCAGCGGCGCACGGGTTTGAAAATGACCTCACCGTGGCTGAAGATGTAGAGCTCGCCTCGGGGTGACCTGAACGAGCCACCGTCCCACAAGGCGCTGCCGTCCTTGTCGCGCAGTCGGAATGCCGTCAGGGCGCTGCCATCGTCCAGGTTCATCCCAATCCAGTCCCAGCCGACGGCGCTGGGGTGCAGCAACTCTTCGCTCCATTCATGGTCCAGCCAGGCCTTACCGGTAACTTCAAACCTTTGCCCTTTGACTTCCAGGCTGCCGATGGTCGTCAATTGGGGCTGGCTGTAGTAATAGCTGGTCTGCTTTTCATCTGGTCCCTTGCGCGACAGACCTTGATTGCCCTGAATCAGCAGGCTTTGCGTCTCCTGAAATTTCAGCTTGATCACGAAGTCCGCAGCAGGCAACTCGGCGGTGTATGTCGCCCCTTCGGCTTTTAACGACCAGTCGCGCAGATGAATATTCATCTCCTGCTGGCTGGCGGATGCGATGTCAAAGCCTTCGCGTGCAATACGCTGGTCATGCCAGAGCTTTTTGCCCTGCACATCGGTGATGGCTGCATGTGCAAAAATCAATTGCCTGGCGGAAAACCTTGAGGTCATGGCCTGGGTGCTATCGACCCGCGAGCGAAAAAATGTGAGCTGGAAACCGAACGCACGCTTATCCTCGCCATTGGCTCTTGCTTGGCCGGTGACGTACCACCATTCGGTGCGAAAGTCGGGGTGAGATCCGCGGTCGCGGGGAAACTTCAGTGTCCTTGCAGTCAGTGCGTGCGCCTGTCGTGGCTCTCCCGCCATGCCGGCAATCCCGGCGATGCCGCACAGGCCATTCAGTAGCAAGCTGCGCCGCAACGGGCTTTCAGTCAACATTTTCTTCTGCATGTCAGCCCGTCAGTGCCGGGCGCATCAGCTGCCCTGTCTGGTGGTGCGCTGCATCGCAGTCTCCCACCTTGTTGCGAACCCATTGAGCATCGTAGTAGGTGGGCAGGTAGCGCTCACCTGAATCGCACAACAGCGAAAGAATAGAGCCGCGTTCACCCCGAGCCATCATTTCGTGCGCCAGCCTCAGGCGGCCGACAAAGTTGGTCCCGGTGGACGGCCCGACCTTGCGCCCCAGCAGCCGCGACAGAGCCTGCATGGCCGCCAGCGAATCGACGTCAGGCACCTTGATCATGCGATCGATGACGGTACGGATGAAACTGGCTTCCACGCGCGGCCGGCCAATGCCCTCAATGCACGAACCGGCGCTGGTCAGGCTGGCGTCGCCGGTGCGGTGGTATTCGGAAAAGACCGAGCCGACCGGGTCCGCCACGCACAACTGGCTGGCGTGGCGCTGGTAGCGTACAAAACGCCCTATGGTGGCGCTAGTGCCGCCAGTACCCGCGCCCACCACAATCCAGCGCGGAATGGGATAGCGCTCATGCGCCATCTGGCTGAACATGCTCTGGGCAATGTTGTTGTTGCCGCGCCAGTCGGTCGCGCGCTCGGCGTAGGTGAACTGGTCCATGTAATGCCCGCCGATCCTCGCCGCAAGCTGGCTGGCTTCGTCATGCACCTGAACGGCGTCATCCACCCAATGGCAGCGTCCGCCGTAAAACTCGATTTGCGCGACCTTTTCCGCCGAAGTATTGCGCGGCATCACGGCAATGAAGGGAAGGTCGAGCAGCCGCGCAAAGTAGGCTTCACTTACGGCTGTTGAGCCGCTGGAGGCTTCGACCACGGTGGTGCTTTCATGAATCAGCCCATTGCATAGCGCATACAAAAACAGCGAACGCGCCAGCCGGTGTTTCAGGCTGCCGGTAGGGTGGGTGGATTCGTCCTTCAGATAAAAATCAATGCCTAGCCCGGCAAATTCCGGCAGTGGCAGGGCGATCAGATGCGTGTCGGCGCTGCGCTGAAAGTCGGCTTCGACGAGGGCGATGGCGGTGTTGAGCCAGTAGTGATTGAAAGTGCGGGCTGGGGCCATGGCCCCGATTCTCGCAGCAAGGCGGCAGATCGGGAAACCCCGCTATTGGATTGCTGCCAGCGGCGGCGTGGCGCAGGACTTGATCCACTATCTACGAAGCTTTGCCCGAGCCTGTAGTGCGGAAAACAATTTCACCGCTGGGGATATGGACAACCCGTACTTCCTGGCGCGTAGGATCCGCCACGCTTTTTACCGCCACCGCCACAGCGAGCGAGCGATCTGCATACAAATGGCTGAAATTGGGAGAGGGCAGCAGGCTGCCCAGCAACGAGTCTCTGCTTTCAATGCGGTATTGAGGTGACCCCATGATGAATTGCTCCTTGAATCGTTTGCCTCATGATAAGGACCACACGTGACGCAATAATGAAAATTCCCACGGAAAGCCGGGAAATCTCAGACTTGAAACGTGACGAATGTAAGCAAATGAAAGACCGGGTCTGTCGCCACTTCGGCGGGTGAACACAAATCCGTTTCACGTCAAGGACAACGGCTTATTGACTGATTTTTCTCGCTTCTTCGATCTGGTATTCAAAATACCGCTGAAAGCTGAAAGCGATGCTTGACATCAATGCAATGGTGCCAAACAGCAGGGCCAGCACAATCGCGCCCATGGTGAGCCAGTTGGTGCGCCCAATTGGGGCATCGGGCGTATCCGGGTTGTGGAGCGCATTCCATTTTTCTGGCGCCATCAAACCGTAGTAAATAGCGGTCAGCGCAGTACCCGCCAGTGTGAAGCCCAGCAGGGGAATCAGCAGCCAGGATAACTGGTCGTCCTGTCCGTGAAGCCGCACGCGTTCGACCCCATACCAACCCAGCGCGGCCACAACAGGATGCGCCCAGGCCCACAGGTCGGTCCAGCCAAACAGGTAGAGGCGGTGCAGCCCCAATTGGCCACCGATGAAGGCCAGCCAGCTGGCGGTTGTTTTATTTTTGGGAGTGCGTGCGTTCATGCGGGGGGATTATGCGGTGGGCAGTTCCAGCGGCGGCAGGGTGTCGCCAGCTCCAATCGTTTTTTGCATGATGACGATATCGCGCCAGGCGCCGAGTTTCCAGCCGCAAGCCGCGATGGTGCCAACCGGGGTGAAACCCACGGACCGATGAACGCCGACAGATCCGGCATTCGCAGAATCACCGACGATGGCCATGACTTTGCGCATACCAGCGGTCTCGCAGCGCGCCAGCAATTCGGCCAGCAAGGCACGGCCGAGGCCTTTGCGGTGCAGGTTGGCTGCAAGGTAAATAGAGTCTTCCACTGAATAGCGGTACGCCGGGCGGGGCTTGAACCAATTGCCATAGGCGAACCCGATAATTTCCCTGTCCTGTTCGACAACGAGGTAGGGCAGGCCTTTGGAAAGTACATCTGCACGGCGCGCCGTCATGTCGGCAATACTGGGTGCTTCGGTTTCAAAGCTGCCCGTTCCATGAAGCACATGGTGGGCATAAATCACCGTGATGGCTCGAATGTCTTCATCTTGGCTGGGGCGTATGAGCGGCATTGACGTGCGCGTCCTGGTTGGATTTGTGTGCTGGCGGGCAGGGGTAGATTCGCTATTTTCCCCGAAAGCGGAAGGGATCGGGATGACAGGCTACAATCCTAGGCTTTGCAGCATTTCGCTGGCCGGGTGGCCATGTCGTGTGTCTCAAGCGCTGCAGGAACATCAGGGCATTTTTGCCCCCCACCCAAGGATAAATTATGGTCGTCATCCGGCTTTCACGCGGCGGTTCCAAGCATCGTCCGTTTTTCAATATTGTTGTCGCCGACAAACGCGTTCGCCGCGATGGTCGTTTCATCGAGCGCATCGGCTTTTACAACCCGATTGCCAAAGGCGGTGAAGAAGGCCTGCGCATTGTGCAAGATCGCCTGACCCACTGGATTGGTGTTGGTGCTCAAGCATCACCTACCGTTGAACGTCTGATCAAGCAGGGCGCCAAGGCAACTCCAGCTGTCGCTTGATTTTTAGAGTTTTTTGAAATTCAATGCTGCCTGACCTTCAGTCGTCGCTAAGCTTGATTCCGTCAAGCCTGCCTGATGATGCGCTTGAGGTCGGGCGAATACTGGATGCGTGGGGTGTGAAAGGCTGGGTGAAAATTTTGCCGCACAGCACGGATCCAGAAGCACTTTTTTCTGCGAAATCATGGTTTTTACAGGCACCAGACGCCAAGTTCCGGCCCGGTTTTAACCTGTTTTCCGGTACCGTCTGCCTCGCTGTGGATGAAGCCAAAATTCATTCCGGGTCGGTCGTTGCCAAGTTCGCCGGCCTGGACCACCGCAATGGTGCTGAAGCCTTGCGCGGTGTGCGAATCTTTCTGTCGCGGGGCAGCTTTCCGGCTGCTGCAACGGATGAATATTATTGGGTCGATCTGATTGGGTTGAATGTCGTTAACCGCGAAGGGCTTGCTTTGGGCTGCGTGCGCGACCTGATGGCCACCGGCCCGCACTCGGTGCTGTGCGTTGAGTACCTAGTCACGCAGGAAGATGGCGCAAGTACCAAAGGCGAGCGCATGATTCCCTTTGTTTCGGCCTATGTCGACGCAGTTGATATTGCCGGTAAACGAATCACCGTTGACTGGCAACCCGACTATTGAAGCGGGAAGGCGCCCGGGCGCCACGCTTTGACCGCTTCAGTTTTTAGCTCCCGGAGCGCAAAATACTCCAATGCGCTTTGATGTCATCACTCTCTTTCCCGAGCTTTTTTCGCCCTTTTTAACCAGTGGCGTGACCCGCCGTGCTTACGAGTCGGGCCTGGTTGAGGTCAGGCTATGGAATCCGCGTGATTTTTCAGAAGGTAATTACCGTCGCGTCGACGACCGGCCGTTTGGCGGCGGCCCTGGCATGGTCATGATGGCCGAGCCTCTCACGCTGTGCCTGGAGAGTGTGCGAGCTGACCGCGCGGCTCGAGGGAGTCCGGAGGCGGCCACGGTTCTTTTTTCTCCCATAGGCCAGCCGCTGAACCACGCCCGCGTGGAGCATTGGTCAGCGAGCAACGGTGCCGTGCTGATTTGCGGTCGCTATGAGGGACTGGATCAGCGTTTTATCGAAACCCATGTCGATCAGCAGATCAGCCTGGGTGACTTTGTTCTGTCTGGCGGGGAAATCGCTGCCATGGCACTGCTGGACGCCGTGGCCAGGCTGCAACCGGGCGTTCTGAACGACGAGGGCAGCCACCAGATGGACAGTTTCAACCCGGC
>NZ_JABBPF010000093.1 GCF_012927415.1 Polaromonas sp.
CCGTCCTTTCCCTATGTGTTCAAGGTCATCAAAGACTACTACCCGCCGCAAAAAGACACCACGCGTGAGCAGATCAAGGGCAAATACCTGCTGGTCAAGCAACATGACCGCGTGGGCCGCATGGCCGACACGCAGGAGTACAGCGAGGTGGCGTTTCCGCGCGCTCGCTTTGATGACGAACTGATTGCCGAGATCGAGAAATTCGCGCCCAGCCAGCTCGAGATCAGTGACCGCGACGGCGACGGCCAGCTGGAAGTGATCGTCAAGCATGTGTATATCGAGCGGCGCATGATCCCGCTCAATATTTACCTGCAGGAAGCGTTTGATCTGGGTCTGGCCGAACCCGCTGCCAAGACGCAGATCGAGCGCGCCGTGATCGAATACGGTAACGCCATCAAGGACCTGGTGGCAGCCAACATCTTTCCGGGTGACATGCTCTGGAAAAACTTCGGCATCACGCGTCACGGCAAGGTCGTTTTTTACGATTACGACGAGATCGAATACATCACCGACTGCAAGTTCCGCAAGGTTCCGATTGCGCGCAACGAAGAAGAAGAAATGAGCGGTGAGGTCTGGTATTCGGTCGGACCCAAGGACGTGTTTCCTGAAACATTCGGCCCTTTCCTGCTCGGCAATGACGCGGTGCGGGAAGTTTTCATGAAGCACCACGGCGACCTGCTCGATGCGGCTTTCTGGCAGAGCCACCAGGCGCGGATTCAGGCCGGTCATGTCTACGACGTGTTTCCTTACGAGCGACATAAACGCTTCGCCGTCATGCATGCTGAGGCACATGCCGAGTGAGGCTTCGCAATCCACGCAATTTATTTCGATCCCTATTTTTCCAGGAGCAAACCCATGCTTGATCCGATCGTCATCCTCGGCGCAGCCCGCACTCCCATGGGCGCATTTCAGGGCGAATTCGCCAGCCTTTCGGCTAACGACCTGGGCGGCGCCGCGATCAGGGCCGCTGTCGAGCGTTCGGGCATTGCGCCTGAAAAGATCGACGAAGTGCTATTCGGTAATTGCCTGATGGCCGGCCAGGGCCAGGCGCCGGCCCGCCAGGCTGGTTTCAAGGGCGGTCTGCCGGCCAGCACCGGCGCTGTCACGCTGTCCAAGATGTGCGGCTCCGGCATGCAAGCCACGCTGCTGGCGCATGACCAGCTGGTGGCCGGCAGCCGCGACGTGATGGTGGCCGGGGGCATGGAAAGCATGACCAACGCGCCCTACCTGCTCCCCAAGGCGCGTGGCGGCATGCGCATCGGCCACGACCGCATTTTTGACCACATGATGCTCGACGGCCTGGAAGACGCTTACGAGCCCGGCCGCTCCATGGGCACCTTTGGGGAAGACTGCGCCGCCAAATACGGCTTCACCCGCGAGGAGCAGGACGCCTTTGCCACCGCCAGCGTGCAGCGCGCCAAGACAGCAATGGCGTCCGGCGCCTTCGCCGCCGAAATCACGCCCGTCACCATCAAGGGCCGGTCCGGCGACACCGTCATCAGCAGCGACGAAGGCCCGGGCAAAGTCAAGCTCGACAAGATTCCCTCGCTCAAACCCGCCTTCAAGAAAGACGGCACCATCACCGCCGCTTCCAGCTCGTCGATCAGCGACGGTGCCGCTGCGTTGGTACTGAGCCGGGAGTCGACCGCCAAGGAACTGGGTGCTGCGCCACTCGCCCGCATCGTCGGCCACGCAACGTTTTCCCAGGCGCCGGAATGGTTCTCGACCGCCCCGGTCGGCGCGGTGCAAAAGCTGTTGAAGAAAATCGGCTGGGATGTGAAAGGCGTGGATTTGTGGGAAATCAACGAAGCCTTTGCCGTGGTGCCGATGGCGGCGATGAAGGAGCTGGACATCAGCCACGACATCGTCAACGTCAACGGCGGCGCCTGCGCGCTGGGCCACCCGATCGGCGCGAGCGGCGCCCGCATCATCGTCACACTGATTCATGCGCTGAAGGCCCGCGGCCTTAAAAAGGGTGTCGCCACGCTGTGCATCGGTGGCGGCGAAGCGACGGCGCTGGCCATCGAGGTGCTATGAAAAAAATAGCTGTATATGCAGGTAAATTCTGCGCGGGAGGCCAATTTGATACTCAATAACGACCAGGAACAGGTTCGCGACGCGGTGCGCGCCTTTGCGCAGGCTGAACTCTGGCCCCATGCCGCGCGCTGGGACAAGGAACACTATTTTCCCAAGGAGGCGCACCAGGGGCTGGCGGCGCTGGGCGCCTACGGCATTTGCGTGCCCGAGGAGTTTGGCGGCGCCAACCTCGACTACGTGACGCTGGCGCTGGTGCTGGAGGAAATCGCCGCCGGCGACGGCGGCACCAGCACCGCCATCAGCGTGACCAACTGCCCGGTCAATGCCATTTTGATGCGCTACGGCAACCCGGCACAGAAAAAGAAGTGGCTGATACCGCTGGCGCAGGGCGACATGCTGGGCGCGTTCTGCCTGACCGAGCCGCACACCGGCAGCGATGCCTCGTCGCTGCGCACCACGGCAGTCAAACAAGGCGATGCCTATGTGCTGAACGGCGTCAAGCAGTTCATCACCAGCGGCAAGAATGGCCAGGTCGCCATCGTCATTGCCGTCACCGACAAGGGCGCCGGCAAAAAAGGCATGAGCGCCTTCATCGTACCGACCGATGCCCCCGGCTATTCGGCCGCGCGGCTGGAAGACAAGCTGGGCCAGCATTCGAGCGACACCGCGCAGGTCAACTTTGACAACTGCCGCATCCCGGTCGAGAACCTGATCGGTGCCGAGGGCGAAGGTTACAAGATTGCCCTGGGCGGGCTGGAGGGCGGCCGCATCGGTATTGCCGCGCAAAGCGTCGGCATGGCGCGCAGCGCGTTCGACGTGGCGCTGAGCTATGCCAAAGACCGCCAAAGTTTCGGCACCGCCATCTTCAACCACCAGGCGGTGGGTTTCCGGCTGGCCGAATGCGCGACCAAGCTTGAAGCGGCCCGCCAACTCATCTGGCACGCCGCCAGCCTGCGCGACGCCGGCCGACCCTGCCTGAAGGAAGCGGCGATGGCCAAATTGTTCGCCAGTGAAATGGCCGAGGAAGTCTGCAGCGCCGCCATCCAGACGCTGGGCGGCTATGGTTATGTGAGCGACTTCCCGGTCGAGCGCATCTACCGCGACGTGCGCGTCTGCCAGATTTACGAAGGCACGAGTGACGTGCAGAAGATCATCATTCAGCGCGCGCTGGCTTGAGGTCATCTTTTTCATCCATTGATTCAAGGAGACATTCATGCCCATTACCAAAGGTTTCCAGGCCCTCGTCGATGAGGCGATGGAGCAGATCAAAACTTATTCGGTCGAGTTGGTGAAAGCCCGGCTGGCCGACCCGAAGGTACAGATCGTCGACATCCGCGACGTGCGCGAACTGGAACGCGAAGGCACGGTGCCCGGTGCTTTCCTGGCGCCGCGCGGCATGCTGGAGTTCTGGGTCGATCCAGCCTCGCCCTATTTCAAGCCGATTTTTGCCGACGAATCCAGGGAATTCATCCTGTTTTGCGGCGCCGGCTGGCGTAGCGCGCTAGCCACGAAAACGCTGCAGGACATGGGCATGCGCAATGTTGCCCATATCGACGGCGGCTATGCCGAGTGGCAAAAGCAGGGTGCACCGACCGAAACGCTGGAAGAACGCAAGGCTAAAAAAGCCTGAGCTTCCCCGGTCCGGGCCCAAAACCCGCTGCGGCTTGCTCAGTTGCCTTGCGTATCAGTAGAAGGGGCGGTTTGCCCCAGTAAAGACGGTTTTTTGGCATAAATGGCTCATGGTCCATGTTTTATGGCTATAGTTTGCTATAAAAAAAGGAGCGTTCCGGGTTCTGGGTAACACCCGACTGGGGCTGCTGCCGGGCGCTTGCATGCGTCAGCCCGTCAGGATGGGTCGCAGCGTCTGCAGCTCCTGCGCCATGAACCCAAAAAACGCCGACACCCGGGGCGTACGCCTGAGCTGGCGGGTGGTCAGCATGCGCCAAATGCGCGTCAACTCGGCCACTGGCCCCAGCACCCGCACCAGGTCGGGCTCGGCGTCACCCAGCGCCGTGGGCAGCGTCGCAAGCCCCAGGTTGGCTTTGGCAAAATGAACCGTTCCCAGCACGCTGCCACTGGTGGCCACGATTCTGGCTTCCGGCGCAACCTGCCGCAGCCACTGGGTGGCGCGGTGGCTGGCCATGGTTTCGTCGAAGCCGACCCAGGTGTGCTGCGCCAGCTCCTGCAGGCTTTGCGGGCTGCCGTGCAACGCCAGATAGCCGCGCCCGCCGTATACCGCCCACAGGGAGTCGGCAATCTTGCGGCCGACCAGCAGATTGTCCACCGTGTCGCCAGAGCGCAGCGCCACATCCGCCTCGCCCTTGTTCAGGTCCACGTAGTGGTCGCTCATCACAAACTCGACGTGCAGGCCCGGGTGGCACGCGGCCAGCCGCTCCAGCAGCGGCGACTGGCTGATGCGCATCACGATCGGCTCGGGGCAGGTGAGCCGGATCACGCCATTGAGCTCGCGCGCAGACGATTGCACAAAGCGCTCCAGCAGCGCCATCTCCTGCCCAACCCGCTCGGCGTGGGGCAGCAGCGCCTGGCCGTAGGCTGTCAGCCGGTAGCCGGTGGCGTGCCGCTCGACCAGGCTCTGGCCGATGCGCCGCGCCAGCCCGGCCCGGCGCCGCTGCACGGTCGACTGGTCGACGTGCATGGCCCGGGCGGCCGCCGTGCTGCTGCCGTGGCGCGCCACGGCCAGAAAGTGCCTGAGATCGTCCCAGTCGAACATGACCAACTCCCTATTGTTGCGGCCCCATTATGCAAATTTGCGGCTGGCGCGCTGGCGCACGGCTGCCTAGACTGGCAGGTATTGCAACGCTGATGAAAGGTTCTGTCATGAAACCGCAAACCCAAGCCTCACGCCGCTCGCGCAAGGTGTACTTGGCCTCCTTACTGGCAGCCGTGCTGAGCGCCGTTTCCAGCCCGGCGGCCCTTGCGCAGGCGCCAGGCCAGGCGGCCCCGAAACTGGTCCTGAAGGAGAGCGTCCAGCAGATGCCCACGTCGGACACACAGGAGGTCAGGGTGCTGACCGCGTCGTTCAAGCCGGGCGACAAGACCGTGTTTCATACGCACCGCTCCCCGGTCACGGTGTATGTGCTCGAAGGCCAGTTCACTTTGGACCTCGAAGGCAGGGAACCCGTCGTCATCAGCACGGGGCAGGCCTATGTCGAGCCGCCCGGCGTGAAAATGACCGGCTACAACCGGAGCGCGACCGAGCCCCTGCGGGTGGTCATCTTCTACGTGAGCGAGCCCGGCACCCCGTTTCTTGACCCGGCGCACTGAGCTGGCGACCTTGCGCAACATGGGAGCAGAGCGTATAAAAGCCTCCATGCAACCCGAACCTTTTGTCCGCGAAGCAGGCGCTGGCTCCGGCGTCGTCTGCCTGCACTCCAACGCCAGTACCTCGGGGCAGTGGCGCGCGCTGATTGACGAGCTGGCGCCCGGCTTTCACGTGTTGGCGCCCGACTCGTACGATGCTGGCAAGAGCCCTTCCTGGCCATCGGACCGAACCATCAGCCTGCGTGATGAAGTGGCGCTGATCGCGCCGGTGCTGGCCCGCGCTGGCTCGCCCTGCATGCTGGTCGGGCATTCCTACGGCGCGGCCATTGCGCTGATGGCGGCACTTACCTCGCCCGTCCGCATCAGCGCCCTTGCGCTGTATGAGCCGACCCTGTGTTCACTGCTCGACGCCGAGTCGCCCCCTCCCAATGAGGCGGATGGCATCCGCCAAGCCGTGGCGCGCTCTGGCGACGCTCTGGATGCGGCAGACTCCGGCTCGGCAGCGCGCCATTTTATCGATTACTGGATGGGCGAGGGCGCCTGGGAGCGCACGCCCGAGGCGCGCAAGCCGACCATCGCCGCATCGGTCGCCAACGTGCGCCGCTGGGCCCATGCCTTGTGGACTGAACCCACGCCGCTGGTGGCCTTCCGTTCGCTGAACGTGCCGGTGCTCTACATGACGGGCGAGCAGTCAACCCACGCCGCGCGCGGTGTGGCGCGGTTGCTGACCCAGGCACTGCCGAGAGTCGAAATTGTGGCGTTCGAGCAACTCGGTCATATGGGACCGATCACCCACCCTGAGGTGGTCAACCCGGTGATCGAGCGGTTTTTGCGGGTCTGTGCGGCGGCTGGATGAACTTGCCGGCTCCGGTGTAAGCGGTTTACCTTCGGCCACGCACAATGCTAAGCTGATATTTCGACTTCTATCTATCCAAAGCGAGACCCCACCATGCCCGGACTACTCCCCAACGTTGACCCTGACGGCCTGCTCGAGTTCTCGGTGGTCTACACCGATCGCGCGCTCAACCACATGTCGCGCAGCTTCCAGGGCGTGATGAACGACATCTCCAGCATCCTGAAAGACGTGTACAAGGCGCATTCCGTTGCGTTGGTGCTCGGCAGCGGCACCTACGGCATGGAAGCGGTGGCGCACCAGTTTGCCACGGAAAAGCCGGTGCTGGTCATCCGCAACGGCTGGTTCAGCTACCGCTGGTCGCAGATATTCGACATGGGGCACATCCCCGCATCGACCACGGTGCTCAAGGCCCGCAAAACCGGCTCCGGCGCCCAGGCGCCTTGGGCACCCGCACCCATTGCCGAAGTGCGGGCCGCCATCGCCAGCGAAAGGCCCGCCGTCGTCTTTGCCCCGCATGTGGAAACCGCCTCCGGCATCATCCTGCCCGACAGCTATTTGCGCGCCGTGGCCGACGCCGTGCATGCAGCGGGCGGTCTCTTTGTGCTCGACTGCATTGCCTCGGGCGCGATGTGGGTCGACATGCAGGCTACGGATGTGGATGTGCTGATTTCCGCGCCGCAAAAAGGCTGGAGCAGTTCACCCTGCTGCGCCATGGTGATGCTCAGCGAGCGCGCTCGCGCGGCCATTGAGGGCACCACCAGTTCCAGTTTTGCCTGCGATTTAAAGAAGTGGCTGCAGATCATGGAAACCTACGAAAAAGGCGGCCATGCCTACCACGCCACCCTGCCGACTGACGCCCTGACGCGCCTTTGCGCCGCCATGAAGGAAACAAAAGCCTACGGTTTTGCCAAGGTGAAGGCAGAACAAGTTGCATTGGGCAGCAAGGTGCGCGCCCTGTTCGAAAGCCGCGGTCTGCCGAGTGTTGCAGCCGTTGGTTTCAAGGCGCCCGGCGTGGTGGTCAGCTACACCACTGACCCCGAGATTCAGTCCGGCAAGAAATTTCTGGCCGAAGGCCTGCAGACAGCCGCGGGCGTGCCGCTGCAGTGCGACGAAGGCGCGGATTTCATGAGCTTTCGCGTCGGGCTGTTCGGGCTGGAGAAGTGGCATCAGGTGGATCGCACCGTGGGGCAGCTGGCGACGGCGCTGGACCGTATCGGCTTGGCTGCGCCTGTGGCGGAGGCGATTGCCGGCTGATCGAATAAGGAGTGTTTGCTGCGCTGGCGCCGTAACGAAGGCTTGATACGCAAGCCCAACCCGATTCGCGGTGTTGTGAGAACCGTCGCAAAATTCACGGGTCGTCCGAATGGCGTAGTGCGTACGTGTTTGCCTCGGACCGACTGTAGCTAGTCTTTTCAGTTGGGGAACTCGGGATGGGTACCTTGTATTGGCGCATAGCCGTCGGCACGAGGTGTTGCGCTCGAAGCTCGCGCTGGATGTCTGGTGCAGATTGCAAGCCGATATTCCAGAGAAAAACATCAGCAACGATAGCCGACCCGACCCGATTCGGTCGCGAACGACGTAAAACCCCCCGCTCCCTGGCGGGCATTCAAAAAGTTGCTAATTCCCGGTGTCTGTCACTCCTTTCAGCATACGCAGTTTCCAAGGAGTTGATCGTTGCACGACCAGACTCCCGCACTCAAAAATTTCTGGTGTCGGGCGCCCTGCTTATCTGTGTTCGTTTCCACCAATCAGAAAAGCTTCGGCAGTACACATCGACGGGGTCAAACAAGCAAAGCGGCTTGGAGGGTGCTACAGATATAAGCCCTGCGACACTCAACTGGTTGTGAAGCTGTTCAAACGCAGGATCCACATGGGGGTCTGACTGCCATTGCACCGAGCGGGCGGTTTGTAGCGCGAGTGCCATGTGGTCGACGCTGCCCCACCAAAGATTTTCTGTTTGAGTCCGCAAACCCTGGGTGACAAAGTTCCAGCGGCGTTCGCTCCAGGGTGTGGCGGCATGGCAGGCGTCAAAGCCCACACCGATGCGCAGTGCATCCACTGGCAGGTGGCCTGGGGCAACGTCCAGTGACCAGGGGTGTAGCAGCCAGACATCGCGACCGGACACTATAGCGCTGTCGGGTGGAGACCACCCTGTCTCAGGCGGCGGCGTCACCCGGCGGGCAGGCTCGTCCATTCCCGAACCTACATGACGTGCATCTTGCTTGCTGATAATGGGTCGGGTGTCACGGGCAAACCGGTCCATGGTTTCGTAGCTGGTGTCCAGCACGGACCCCGGGCTATGCCAGTCAGAGGGCGCGAACTTGGCCACATTTCCGGCATTGAACAGATAAGGTTTACTGCTGCCGGTGCCGGCCACCCACTGCCAGCTCAGATAGTTGCTGGCGACATCGCCATCAAGCAGGTGGCCCAGCATCCACTGACCGCCGGTATGCCAGTGCACCTTGCGCAGGTGCACCAAGTAGCTGGCCAGCCACATGCGGGCATGGTTGTGCACATAGCCCGTGGCATACAGCTCGCGTACCGCCAGATCGATGGCGGGAATACCTGTGCGAGCCTCAAGCACATCGACGGGCATTTTGTATTGGTAGGCATCGTCGGGCAGCAGCCCGGGGTGCAGCGATTGGTGGATGCCGTCGCCCAGCCGCGCCCACACATGCCGAAAGTAGGCGCGCCAGCCCAGTTCAAACACGAACTTGTGTTGGGCGTGCAGCGGATGGCGCGCATGTACGGCGGCAAACACCTCGGGCAAGCTTAGAAAACCGTGGGTCAGGTAGGGCGACAGCCTGGTGACTGCGCCATTGAGCGCATTGCGGGTGCGGGCATAGTCATCTGGTTGCACCGCCGCCAGGCGCGCTTGGGCGGCCTGCCGGGTGGGTTCAAAGTTGGGCATGGCGGTGTGCGGTCGCTTGGGTGGTGATGGCGTCGCGCGCCGGACCCTCCAGCCGCGCCAGATTTTTGAGCTGCATGGCCATGCGCGGGTTTTTTTTAAGCATGCTTTCGTGTCGAATCAAAAAGTCCCAGTACAGCGTGGTGTAGGGGCAGGCGGTTGCGCCGCTGGATTGCGCCGGGTCGTACTGGCAGCCCTTGCAGTGGTTGCTCATGCGCTGGATGTATTTTCCGCTGGCCACATAGGGCTTGCTGGCCATCAGCCCGCCATCGCCAAACTGGCTCATGCCCAGGGTGTTGGGAAGCTCCACCCACTCGACGGCATCGACATAGACACTGAGGTACCAGGCATGCACCGCCTGCGGCTTCACGCCCAGCAGCAGGGCATACAGCCCGGTCACCATCAGCCGCTGAATGTGGTGGGCGTAGCCGTGTTCCAGGGTTTGGGTAATGGCATCTTTCAAGCAGGCCATCTCCGTGTCGCCGGTCCAGTACCACGCGGGCAGCGCAGCTTGTGCATTCAGCGCATTGTGTTCCAGGTAGCTGGGCATCTGCGTCCAGTAAATTCCGCGTACAAACTCGCGCCAGCCCAGAATTTGCCGGACAAAGCCTTCCACCGCCGCCAGCGGCGCGTCGCCCGCCCTATAGGCTTCTTCGGCGGCCTGAA
Organism: Polaromonas sp.; assembly: GCF_012927415.1. Lineage (GTDB taxonomy): Bacteria > Pseudomonadota > Gammaproteobacteria > Burkholderiales > Burkholderiaceae_C > Polaromonas. The sequence goes on from NZ_JABBPF010000093.1 coordinate 9,750, forward strand.
CCACCTCGCGCGGGTTCAAGAGCTTGAGGTTGAGCGCGCAGCTCAGGTGGGAGTGGTAGAGCCACGCCTCGCCCGACCACATAGCGTCTTCATACTGGCCAAAGAGCGGCAAGCGTTGTGCAATGAAGGTTTGCAGGGACTTCAAGGCCTGGACGCGGGTGACCGGCCAGCCAAAGCTGTGCAGCGTTCCCGGGTGGTTGGCGAATTTGGTGTTGACCAGCGCAATCACTTCCTGCGTGGTGGCATCCGGCGCAAAACGGGTGGGGGGCGGCACGTTCTGCGGCCCCGCCTTGCCAAAAGATTCGCGGTTGTCGGCATCGAAGTTCCATTTTCCGCCCACCGGCTCTTTGCCTTCCATCAGGATGCCGTGTTCGCGTCGCAGTTCCCGGTACCAGTACTCCAGACGCAGTTGCTTGCGGTCTTTTGCGTGCGCCGCGAACTCGCGCACGGTGCTGAAAAAATGGGTGTCGTCGCGCAAGTCCAAAGCCAGTTGGTGCTGCGTTGCCACGGCCCGCACGCTTTGCAGCACGCGCCAGTCGCCCGGAGCCGCAAGGATCAGTGCTGCCGGTTGCAGCTGTGCTATTGCCTTGCCAAGTTCCAGGGGCAGTGAGCCCAGGTTGCCCGCATCGTCCAGCCGGGTGTAGTGCACCGGCATTTTTTGCGTGCGCAGGTGTTCGGCAAAGTGACGCATGGCGCTCAAAAACACCGCAATGCGTTGCTTGGCTGACCAGACGTGGGTGGATTCCTCTGCCACCTCGGCCATCCAGACGACATCTTGCGACGCGTCAAAGTCCTTTAACGCGGCGGACTGCTCATCGAGCTGGTCACCCAAAACAATGACGAGATGGCGCACCTTGGCAGGAAGCGACGTGGAACTTGCTTTGGCTTTAGCCATGTTTGACCTTTTCGTTTTTTTTAGCCCGGCAGGCGTCCGAGCAGTACAACACCGAGTCCCAGTTCTTGGCCCAGGCTTTGCGCCAGGTCATGCTGCGGCCACACACCGCGCACAGCTTGCTGGGCAGGGATTGTTTGTTGCCTTTGAAATCGTTTTTCATCGTGAGCTTCAATAGAAAAGATCGCGTTGCGAAGTTGGTGGCGCAAGCGCCTTGGCGGCGCGCTTGGCGGAAGCTTTACGCCGCTCCCCGGACGAAGGCAGGCCGCTTTTTCGCGAACCATGGCGGGCCTGAACGGCTCCCGCTTCCTCACGCGCTTCCTGGCTTTGCCGCAATCCATACATACGGTCCTTGGCGACCTTTATCGCCACCTTGTCATCCACAATGGGCGTGGGGTAGTCGCGCCCAATCAGACAAGCCGCCATGCGCTGCACGCTAATGTCCATTTTCCAGGGCTCCGCCAAATAGGGCAGTGGAACCCGCGCCAGCTCGGGCACCCAGCGGCGAATAAACAAGCCCTCGGGGTCCTGGTCTTGGGCCTGCTTTATGGGGGAATACATGCGCAGCGTGTTGATGCCGGTGGTGCCGCTTTGCATCTGCATCTGGCTCCAGTGGATGCCGGGCTCAAAGTCCAGAAATTGGCGTGCCAAAAATAAACCTGGCTGACGCCAGTGCAGCCACAGGTGGTAGCTGGCAAAACTCACCAGCATGGCCCGCATGCGAAAGTTGAGCCAACCGGTTGCAACCAGTGAGCGCATGCACGCATCCACCATAGGGTAGCCGGTCCGGCCTTCGCACCAGGCGGCAAAGTGGGCGTCGTTAAAGTCGTCTTCCCGCAGGCCATCGCAGACTCGCGCAAAGTTGTGAAATTCAATGTCTGGCTCGTCTTCCAGCTTTTGCATGAAGTGGCAGTGCCAGCGCAGCCTCCCTGCGAAGGCACGCAACGCGAAGGCCATGGCACGGTCGGGCGTGTTGGCAATGGCGACCTCGGTGGCCTGGTGCACCGTGCGCATCGACAGCGTTCCAAAAGCCAGGTGCGGACTCAAGCGACTACAGCTTTCCTCGGCGGGGAGGGGGCTGGAGAGTGCCTTGCGGTAATCGTAGGCGCGTTGCTGCAAAAATGATTGAAGCGTGCACCGCGCCGCTTTTTCACCCGACGCTTGCAAGATTTTGCCGTGTGAAGCCAGGCCCAGGCTGGCGAGCGTAGGCAGGTCGGGTTGGTCTATTGGCGCGGCGGCGTTGAATCCGCCGTCCAGCAATTGCAAGGGCGCATCCATGCGCGCCTGCCAGCGCCCGGCCCAACCGGAACGGCTGCGCAAGCGGCGCACCACACCGGTCTGGGTAAATTCCTGCCATGCGACTTGATGCGACGTGCACCACGCGCCCACCTGGACGTCACGCTTATACGACCAGCCAGGGCCGGTCTCTTCGTGGCTTAGCAGATGGGCGAATCCAAACTCCGCGTGCAGTTGTGCCAGCACCGGCACGGCAGAACCCACCCTCACCAGCAGCGGCATGCCCCGCAACGCCAAGGCGGCGCGCAGTTCGTTCAGACAACCCAGCGCAAAGTCCACATGGCTGGCGTCGCAGTCCGGGCTTTGCAGCCATTCGGGTTCGATGACAAACAGCGCCAGCGCATCGACGTGGGCCTGTGCCGCGACCAACGGCGCATGGTCGTGCATACGCAGATCCCGCTTAAACCAAATCAAAGCACGTTGCTGCAACATTGAGGCAGATACGGCTACTGTCGCGTGTGGGTTGCGCGGTGGCGCAACATCTCGACATTGCGCAGCGCAGCATGTTTGGTCACACGGCCCGCCATCCGTTTGCGCCACATCCTGAACGAGGAAGGCTTCATCTGAAGCCGCATGAGCGCAATGACGGCCGACTCATTCAACCCGAACTGCACCTCAATGGCCTCGAACGTGGTGCGGTCCTCCCAGGCCATCTCCACGATGCGGGAGATGTCCGCTTCGGTGAGGAGTGGCATGGCTGCGTCAAGGCTACGCATCCAGAAGATGCCCCGTTTTTACCAGTATCAAGCAGCCTTCGCGGCTGAATGGCTGGTGCTGGCTCAGGTGGGGGCTGCGCAGCCAGCTGCCTTGCGGGTAGTCGCCGTGCTCATCCGAGAAGACGCCTTCCACCACAAAAATTTCTTCGCCACCGTAATGCCGATGGGGGTTGAAATAGGTGTCTGGCGCCCACCGCACCATAGCGGTGTGACAGGTGCCAAATTCATTCAGGGGCAATACCGTGAGCCCCGGCACGAGACCCTGGCGCCACTGCGCTTGCCGGGTCGGCACGACCACGCGCATTTGATCCTGCGGGTCCAAGTGCCGCAGTTTTACGAACAGGGTGCAGCCATCTTCCGAAAAAGGCGCATGCGCAGAGCCCGGCGGGTTCTTGAGGTAGGTGCCGGGGCCATAGATGCCCGATTCATCGCTCAAAATGCCTTCCAGCACCAGGATTTCTTCGCCCAGGTCGTGGCTGTGGGCATCAAAGCGGGCACCAGCGGCGTAGCGGACCACAGAGGTTGCGCGCGCCACTTCGCCGCCGATACGTTCAAGCAAACGGCGATGCACCCGTGGTGATGGCGAAGCCTGCCATGGCAGGCTGTTGCTGTCGACGATGCAGCGCTGCGAAAAGTCGGCATTCAGTTGCAGCATATTCATTGCATCGCTCCCATCGCACCCGCAATACAGGAAAGACTGGCAACCAGGGTGAGCACCAGCCGCATAGGCAGCCAGGCGCGGACGCCGAATTTGGGGTATGCCAGCCGATCCACCACAAAACAGGACCACAGTCCGGCGGCGATCACCCACAAACCGATTGCCGGGTCGAGTAGCAGTGCAATCCAGGCAACCAGACCGGGAGTCACTCCCCACACCAGCCAACCCGTGGGCTGACCGGACGCTTCGCGCATCACAAGGCCCCAGTGGATGGCGCCCAGAAAACTGAGGATGGTGGCACCGTATCCCTGCAGGGCCGAAAGGCTGCGGGCACGGTCTGGCGCGTCCTGCAACCAGATAGCCAATGCGAGACCTACAAACGGAATCAAGCCGCCGTAGCCGAGGCCCTGTGCCCACTGGCCAGGGCTCTTAATTGCTTTCACGGTCATGGGGGTTTTGATTTCTGGTTCAATTGGTTGTGCAGCAAATGGGATGTGGAGGGCGGCGCAACGTTCTGATTGGGCCGGCACATTTTTTCTCCATCCCACTGTTGGCCGCACCAGCATTGCCCCTGGGCATCAATGATGCAGGTACCGCTGCCACAACAGCGTTTGTCATCTTCCATATTTGGGTCTCTGTAGGTGTTTGGCTAGCTCGTTTGAATGTCCGCAAGAACCAAGCTGATATTGGCGCTATGGCAGCATCAATCCTCCGGCAATTTTGCCCGTTTCCGGATTTCGCAGCCGGATTTGAGGATATTGAATCGACATGACTGCATTGAACGTCCTGGGTGGCGCTTTGCAAGCGTGCTCTTTTGATCCGTTGACCAGATTCTTTCGGGATGGCTGCTGCCAGATCGATGAACAGGACCACGGAACCGATGGTGTGTGCGCGCCCGCTACGGGAACGTTTCTGGCGTTTTCACTCAGCTGCGGAAATGATCTGATCACGCCCTGGTCGCAGTATTGGTTTGCAGAACTGAAGCCGGGAGACCGTTGCTGTTGATGCGCTGCGCTGAAAAGACGCCTTGCTTGCGGGTGTTGCGCCTCCGGTTTATCTGGAAGCAACCCTCGCCAAGGCGGCGGAAACCGTAACGCTGGAACCACTCAGGCAGAACGCTTTTTTAACGTTTCCCCAAAATTTATGAACCTTTTTCAACCCAAGAAGCTGTTATTAACCAAATGGACTGCGGTCAAGCCGGTGTCCAGGAACAAGCATTTCCTGGTCTCCAAGGTGATGGCACCGGAATTTCCCGAGGTGGCGATTGAGTGGGTGGAGCTGGAAGCGGTGTATTCGAAAGCAGTGACCCAAATTGACTGGCGTGAGCTTCGGGACGATACGCTTTGGCGCCAGGGCTGGGTTTAAAGCAGAGCTCGGCTTGCATATCTGGTTGAAAAACCAACTTCCGCTCTGGCACGGACATCCTGATAATTGACGGCCAAATGGCGCCACTAAAATTCCAAGCCATTCAGACTGTCAGCGCATGCCTCCAGCTTGGCCATCAAATGCGCGAGCTTGCACTGTTCGACCTCGGTTTGGACCGTAAACCTGGAACATGAACGCTCGTGAAGTCTGAGGGGTATCGAGAAGCCGGGTTTCGGCTTACCGGTCTGCTCAAAGCAGTCCGAGCCCAGTTGATCGCTTAGATAATCTCCCGACGATATTTCTGACCAGTCACGAAACGCCCAAAGGACTTCTCATCCCCAAAACCGAAACCGCAGCGACCTGCTTGATCGGTTTTGCGTTGTGAAGCAGAAATTTCTTGGTTTTGCCGTTGTAAACCTCCGGCATGAACAGCCTGACCGTCCGGGCACAGTTGCAGTCTGCAAGCGTTTGCCGGACCTGAAATCTGTAAAAATCAGTGCAATGAACGATATCCGGATAGATGTAATTGGTGCGGGGCTGGCCGGTGGCGGTAGCGCCGCGGACTCATGACAGCGCCTTGCCCATGCGGCCGGTCCTTGATCAATGCGATCAATGCGACCAATGCGACCAAGGCGATCAAGGCGACCAAGGCAAGCAAAAACCAGCGGCTGCCTTTTGCAGCCTGTTGCGGCCCGTACCTGAACGAGGGCGCTGCGACGTCAGCGGCTGACGCCGAGACGTTGATGCGCTCGCGTTACAGCGCGTTCGTGTTGGGCCGTCGTGATTACCTGCTGGCGACCTGGCACGCGAGCACCCGCCCTGCGAACCTCGCATTGGACTTCGCTGCGAAATGGTTGGGACTGGAGGTGCTTGCGTACACGACGCTCGATGACGACAACGCCGAGGTGGAGTTCGTGGCGCGCTACCGCGAGGGCGGCCGGGCGGTTCGACTTCATGAGTGCAGCCGCTTCGTGCGGGAACAGGGACGCTGGTATTACCTTAATGGGGCCCTGTCTTAGGGTAAAAAAGGCTTCTTGTCCAATGAGTACGGAGTTCTATTGCTATTAAAAAGTGAGTGGTTATGACGTTTGATGCAATTCTGTTTGATTGTGATGGGGTGCTGGTGGATAGCGAACCGATCACCAACGGCGTGCTGCGCGACATGCTGGAAGAAGGCGGCTGGCCGCTCACGCCTGCGCAGTGCCTGCGCGTTTTCGTTGGCAAAGCGGTGCGCGACGAGCGCTCCCTGATCGAGGCTAGTACCGGACGGCCGCTGACCGAGGACTGGATGGCCGAGTTCTACGCGCGGCGCAACCGCGAATTGCAGGCGCGGCTGAAGGCCATCGCCGGTGCGCATGAGGCCGTGGCGGCCGCCCACTCCCATGTGGCCGAGCGCATGCCTGCGCTTCAGGCGCGGACCGCTTCAAGGTGGAAATGCAGCTGGCGCAGGTCGGGCTGATGGACTGGTTTGAGGGGCGTATTTTCAGTGGCCATGAAATGCCGCGCTCCAAACCGGCGCCCGATGTCTATCTGGCTGCTGCGGCGCATCTGGGCGCGGCGGGTTCGCGCTGCCTGGTAATCGAGGACACGCCCACGGGCGTTACCGCCGGGGTGGCGGCGGGCGCCACGGTGTGGGCTTATTGCCCACTGCCTGAGCAGGGCGGTGCGCTGCTGCAGGCCGGTGCCAGCCGGTTGTTCAAGCGTATGGTCGACCTGCCGGGGCTGCTGACTGCGGCTTGACCGGTGCGTTCCGCTGCTGGCTGTGCGCCAGCGGCGGGTCTGCCCGTTTCGAAGGCATCCTGTTGCAGGCCGCGTCAGACAAGGATTCCAAGGGTTTTCCCTGTAGTGATGCACCAAAGTGTACACAGAACGTGTGAATGGCCGGTGCAGCACAGTGAAGGTAGGTGGCTTGCGCGAAAAAAACGCGCTGAAAAGCCATCAGGGGCTGGGCCGGGCCGAGCGCCTGAATTCCGCCGGCGATACGCCGGTCCAGCCGCGAAAAGCGCGCATAAAGCTTTTTTCGTTCAAAAAACCCGCCGCTTCAGCGACCTGTTTGATGGGGCGGCTGGTGCGCAACAGCAGCTCAAGCGCACGCTGGCGCCGCACCTCGTCTTTCAGCGCCTGCAGCGAGGCGCCTTCTTCCTTCAATTGCCGGTGCAGCGTGCGCGGCGAGACGTGGAGCAGCGTTGCCAGCGCGTCGGCATTGTGGCTTTGCGCCGGATGGCTGGCCAGCGTCTGGCGCACGCGCTGCACCAGCAGCCGGTCGCGACGGTAGGGCAGCACGGTAAGCGGCAGGGCGCGCTGCAGCATTTGCTGCAGCGCCGATTCGTCGCGCCGCAGCGCCAGCGCCAGGTAGCGCGCGTCAAAGCGAATGCCTGCCGGTGCGGTGTCAAATGCGGTCGGGCCGGAAAACAGCACGCCATAAGCGTCCTGGTGCTGTGGGGCGGCAAACGGAAACTGTGCACCCAGCAACGGTATGCGCGAGTCGATCAGCCAGCAGGCCACGCCCAGGATGTTGCGCAGCACTGAAATCAGGCAGAACTCGCGCAGTGCCCCCAGTGCGCGGTGCTCGGTGATCGACAGCAGCACCGTATCGTCCGCCGTGCTCAGCTGGAGCGTGATGTCGTCAGCAATCAGCCCGTGGTGGCGACACCAGCGCTGGAGCGCCACGCCCAGACCGGGCGCGCTGAGCGAGGCGCGCGCGAGCATGCCGTAGCTACCCCAGGGCAGGCGGCGGCGGAACCAGCCCAACGCCTCGTCATCCAGCTCCAGCATGGCGGCACCGGAGACGCGCTCCATCTGCCAGGCGGTGATGCATGATGACGAATCAAGCAGTTTTGACGGCGGGATTTGTGCCTGTGCCAGCGTTTTTTCCGGACTCATGCCGCGGCGTTCGTACGCCAGCGCAATTGCCTGCACAAAAGCAATCGGCGTCACGGCGGGTGAAAACGGAACAGTTGGCATATCTTGAAGTGTGCCGATATGTGGCACGATTTGCAACCTTCATGGCCATTGAAAAGCGCACTTTAGAGCCGCTAATGCGCCATAC
>NZ_JABBPF010000094.1 GCF_012927415.1 Polaromonas sp.
GCTGCAGAAATAGTAGGACCGGCGTTCGTGCGCCAGCTTGTGCGGCGACTGGTCGGTGACGGTCATGCCGCACACCGGGTCTTTCAATGGCTGCGATTCAGCCGGCAAAGCGTCATGCGCCTGAAATATGGCGGTAGTTTTACCGTCGGTTGACGGGTGATCCGGGTGTGCGGACGGAAGGGCTGCAAGCGTGTGTGGCTTCATGTCATTCGCCTTAAATCTCGGTGAGTAGATCTGTGTCGATAACCGGGTGGTTTTTCATCGCCTGACCTGATGCCATCAAACTCTGTGACCGTCAGCCACAGCAGCCGCCTTTGTTGCGGATTCCTGCGCATTTCAAGACTTCAGGTTGCGCGTTCGATGAAAAGGACGCGGCAAGTTTTGCGGGGTAGCCTGCGCTGGTCAAGGCGGCAAGGAAAGCCTCACTTTCTTGCGCAAGTTCACCGCTCACCCGGACATCGCCCGACTGAAGGTCAACTTCCACGCGACCAACACCCGCCAGCGGCTGCAGCGCCTGCGTGACATGACTGACGCATGAGCCGCAACGCATGCCTGGCACTTCAAGATCAATCGCGTTCATACCCATACACCCTAAATATCAAAGAAAAAATTTGACAGCAATCACACCGTCACGGCCCAGCTTGCGGCGCATCAACCTGCCTTCACGCCTTCACGCCTTCACGCCTTCACGCCTTCACGCGAAAGTTGATCATCATTCCAGCGTCTTCGTGTTCTAGGTTATGGCAATGAAACAGGTAAGTCTGGCTGCCGGGAAAGTCGTGCGAAAAATCGATGGCTATCCGCACTGTTTCGCCTGGCCACACAAGAACGGTGTCTTTCCATCCCAAATCGCCCACCGTGCGCCCCTTCCCGAAACGCGCCGTGGCGGACAGCTGGGAAGGACTGTTGAGCCGCTCGAGCACCTGGAACGAAAAGCCGTGAATGTGCATCGGATGCGGCATACCCAGTGTGGGGTTGCTGATGCGCCAGACTTCCACCGCGCCGCGCTTCACCTCAAATGCGGTCTCGTCCATATGGAAAGTAAGCCCATTGATGAGAAAACGCATATCCGCCAATGACAGTTCGATCTTTCGCTCCCTAGCGCCTTCGGTACTGATCGTATTGATCTGAGACAGCGTTGCTGGCAAGGTGACAGGAATGCGCTCCCCGGCCATGACGATTAGTTTCAGGATGTTGAACTCAACACCCATGTCAAGCCGCGAAGAGCTTGTGCCCATTCCACTCATCTCCTTCATCGCGCCAGCAGGATCTTCGTTTTCCATCGGATCGAACGCCAGGCTTTTGAGAAAGATGTCCGCGCCGGGCTTGACTTGTCCGGCATCAAACAGGACATCGAGGCGTTCGCCCGGGGCGAGAAAGGCTTCGGCCACCGATTCCGGCCGCTCGATCAAACCGCCATCGGTACCAAGGACGGTGAAATTCAGTTGTTTTTTCCCCGTGACGAATGCAAGCCGGTAGATGCGTGCGTTGGACCCATTGAGGAGCCGCAAGCGGTAGCTGCGCGGCGTGACAGGCTGAACCGCATTGGGGGTCAAATTGGCAAGAACAATGTCACCCAGCCATCCCATCATGGATTCCTGCGCGTTCGGCTGGTAGCGTAATTTTCCTTGGACGTCAAACTGCTTGTCCTGTATGACCAAGGGCAGGTCAGTCACGCCCAGTCGAAGATCAAGTGCTGCGGCCAAGCGGCGCTGGTCGTCATCGTCCACCAAAAAAAAGCTCGCCAGGCCCTGGTAAGCCTGTTTCGCGGTCAACCCGTGCGCGTGCGTGTGATACCAGTAGGTGCCGCCGCGGTTTCGTACCGTGAAATCGTACTCGTAGCGGCCACCCGCAGCGATGGTGCTTCCCGGATGACCATCCATGGATGCGGGCGTATGCAGTCCGTGCCAGTGGATGATGGTCGGCTCTGCCAGCGCGTTGTCCAGGCTGGCCGTGAAGCGCGTTCCGCTCTCGATGCGCAGGATGGGGTTTTGATAGGCCTTTCCGGCGTGCTCGGTCTGATACAGCAAAAACGGTGAAGAAATTGGCAATTTGGGGCCAGGCAAGATCGGAAAGCTCGCTGCAGTGGCGCGAATTTTTAAAGGACCGACGACATCGAGCACGCCGAACGGGCCGCTGGCCACCGGAATAAAAAGCTTTTTCTGAAAGTTTTCAGCGGCTACCGGATCAAAGGCATAGTGACGAAATGGCACTTTGGCCACCTCTTTGCTATGACCCACACCCGAATAAATCCAGGCCGCAACCCCGGTGAGCTGAAACAATTGCCTTCTTTTAAACATACGACTTTTCATTTTCAATATTCAGATCTCCCGTCAGGGGGTTAAGCCTGGCGGCAAGCACAAAAAATACGGGCGGTTCATCCAGCTGACCGTTTTGTGGAATTGCCGCGTTTTTCCCAAACCGGAAGTTGATCGACGCTTCCATCGGTTCAACAACCAGGCAAAGAACACACCGGCAAAAAAGACAGAGCTGCTCAGATTGAACGGCGCCGTCCGGAACCCCGTCCAAGCGAATGGTTGCAACGGCACCATGGTGCTGAAGTTCATGCCATGGAACAAGTTTTCATGAGGCCCGAAAACGGAGTAAGCGCGAAAATTTAGACCAGCTTGCGCAGGGCATGGAGCAGCAAAACGCTGATGTTCAGCGCGATGCCCGCGCGAAGCGGTGTCATCTCATGGGCTCGTTTACTTGGCGGGCGCCGCCGGCATCCGGTCCATCATCATTTTCATCATGGTCTGCATCATCTCCATGCGTTTTTCCATCATCTGCTGACGCGCGCCCATGTCGCCACTCATGCCAGACGCGCCCTGCATCCCTTGCATCCCTTTCATGTCGCCCATGCCAGCGCTAGACATGCCGCCCATCATTGCCATGCCGTCCTGCATGGCTTTCATGTGTTCGGCCATCAGTTTGCTGCGTTCTTCGGGAGTTTTGGCGTTCATCATCTTTTCGTGTATGCCCTGCATGGTCTTCATCTGCGCCTCCATCTTTCCCATCTGGTCGGACGAAGCCATGCTGTTGGCTGACGCGGCGCCCATGGGCATCATCGGAGCCGTGTTGCAGGCGGTTAATGCAATGGCGGCAGTAAAAGCAATGGCAAGGGGAATAAATCGAAAATGGGTCATGACTGACTCCTGGTTAGGTAACAAAAAAAAACGAGTGTGGTGTGCTGTCGGTATGCATCAACGCTTGTGCATGACCCCAGCCTGCTTTTTGCGCCCGGACATACAACAAACTGGATCAGAATATGGACACCGGCTTCAGAGCAAAATGCCCAGTGCCCAAGTGTCGGGGGTGGCTAAATTGCCAGTCGCGAGAAGCGGAGGCGGATGGGCAGCTCAGGCGTGGCCGGCGGCTCATAATTCATTTGGTGAAGCATCGGAACGACTGGCGCTACTTTGCCCCACAGAACCAAAACGAGCAGCGCTGGACCAGGATCGCTGTGGGCGACCGTCGAGTCCTGCTTGGGATAAGAGCGTGTGCCATCGTCGCAAACCTTCAGGCACGGGGCCTTGAAGTGCAAGTCATCTGCGAGGTCAGCAACAGCTCCAGCGTGTCCAGGCAATATCACGAACGCATGCTCGGCAACTTCGGAAGATACGGCGGTAGCGGTATGGGAGTGCGTTTCACGTGCTTCCAGCAAACAAGCGTTAGCGACCCCCGAAGCCAAGGCAAACAGCCACACCAGCAACACCATCAATGCGGTATTGCGTTTGACGCAGGTGTTGGAGAAAATCTTCATACGGATAAGAATTACAGACAACTCATGCTACAGGGGCACCGCGATACAGTCTTGATCTTCGTCAAGCCAAGGGTGCATGTCGATGCCTTCCGGGGGTTGATGCCGGTTCAGACCATGGCTGCCATCTTGCGACATTCTTTGGCGCATCGATGACACGCTTTTGCGCATTCCTGGCAATGTTCCATCGCATGCTTGGCACACTCCTCACCGCAGGATTGGCAGATGTCTGCGCACACGGCGCAGATGGCCTTGGCATGTTCGCTGTCGCGGGCCATTGCTGTTGCGGCCAAGGTGCAAATTTGGGCGCAATCCATGTCCAATGCAATGCAACGCGCCATCATCTTGACGTCTTGCTCCTGCAGACAGGAAGCAGCACAGTGATTGCACGCCAACGCGCAACTGTTGCAGGCTTCAATGCAGGCATTGTATTTTTGGTGAGGCATTTGAGGCTCCAGGGTGAGTTGAGGTGGTGTTGATCCGCCCCGCGAATCGCCGCAGCTTTAGTGGCAAACCAACCTTCACGATATCTCTATCGAACAAACCGCCTGTAAGCAAAATGCCCTCTGCGTGGTAAGCCATCGTCTCTGGCTTTTTGGTCACATGACAACTTTAATCAGCGTTAGTCTGAAACCTTTGGTGGGCTGACTCGTGGCAGCAAGGCTTGGCACCGGCTCGGGGCTTTGTTACGGCCGGTACAGCTTGTAATCGTGATACCGCCGGCACGGCTGGCGTCCGAAATGGCAACGCCAGCCAGGGTTGCTTAAATGCCGTAAAAAATGTAAATAACGGGCGGCAACCGGTCGGGCTCGTCCAGCGTCCAAAACCGCTCAAAGTAAAGCGAAGACCCGCTCCCCGCGGAATTGCGCCAGGCCGCACCCAACACGGTGGACAGCGTGCGAGCTTCCGGCACTTGCTGCGGCTTGAAGGTGTGTCCACAATGTCCGGTTCGCTTGCCATCAGACAACGGCGGTAAAGCTTGATCATGGCGCTCAGGGAAAAGAGGCGCCGCTGTCCCGCTGGCACGAGCAACAGGGACAGCAATGAACAAAAGGCGGTGGCGACTCCGGGCGATAACGAATCGCATGGCAGTCGCAAGCTTGTTAAGGGGGGTAAATATTGGGTACCTTGGGTACCCTGGGTACTGGCATGTCAGAGTGGTATGGTCCAAGATACGTCGTAAAAAGGGCTGGCTGACGCCCTCGGTCAGTAGCGCCCCGTTTTACTGCTTTTGCCAAAGGGGAAAAACCACATGCTTGAGCTGCGCCCTAACTGCGAATGCTGCAACCAAGACCTGCCTCCCGAGTCCACTGAGGCGACGATCTGCACCTTTGAATGCACGTTTTGCAGCGATTGCGCCTGCACCAGACTGAAAGGAATGTGCCCGAATTGTGGCGGTGAGTTGCTGGCAAGGCCGCGCCGGCCGGCTGAGAAGCTTGCCAGATTCCCGGCCTCGACTGTGCGCGTCTTCAAACCGGCAGGATACACAGACGTACCCTGAACGGCGCCACGGTACTCCTTTTTGGCGGACTCCCGCGGAAGAGCTCTACGCGGCTGAAACTGCTATTTTTCCAATAGCAATATGTAACCATACTCATTGGACTTAAGCCGGTTCTCACTCTAAACTCCTGTGAATCAGGGCCGGGCTGGTTGGTTTTCGCAAAAGTAGCGGCGATATCTGACATCGCGCCGCGCTGCCAGCACCCGTTTTGGTACTGCATGCTATCTGGAGGCTCCCATGAACAGCCCGATACTAGTTCCCGCGATCCGTGAAGTCCGCATTCCCTCAGGTGAGGTCTGGCTCTACGGCGACCTTGCATTGCCATCCGATTTCACCGGCTTGGTGCTGTTCGCCCACGGCAGCGGTAGCGGTCGCCACAGCGCCCGCAACCGGCAGGTCGCGCAGAGCCTCCAGAAGGCCGGCATTGCCACGTTGCTGTTTGACTTGCTTACGGCGCAGGAAGAGCAAGTCGACATTCACACCCGGGAACACCGCTTCGACATCGCCCTGCTCACCAGCCGCCTCCAGGACGCCACTATCTGGGCCATGGCGCAACCCGACTTGCAGCATGTGCCCCTGGGCTATTTCGGCGCGAGCACTGGCAGCGCGGGGGCCATCATTGCCGCGGCCCGGCTGGGTCAGCGCATTGCCGCAGTGGTGTCGCGCGGCGGCCGCCCGGATCTGGCCGGACCGGTGGCGCTGGCAGCCGTCACGGCGCCCACGCTGCTCATCGTCGGCGGCGCCGACCACGGAGTCATTGAATTAAACCGGCAAGCCTTGCTGCAACTGACCTGCGACAAGGAACTCGCCGTCGTGCCTGGTGCCAGCCACCTGTTCGAGGAACGCGGCGCGCTCCAGCAGGTAGCCGAGCTGGCGGCGTCATGGTTCTCCACCCATCTGGCGCACAAATCATCTGTGGAGCACTTGTAATGACGGACGTTATCCTGCCTTTTGAAGACCGTCACCATGCCGGGCGCGTACTGGCCGAAAAGCTGGCGCACTACCTTGGCCGACCCAACCTGCTGGTGCTTGCCTTGCCGCGCGGTGGCGTGGCCGTTGGCGTTGAAGTGGCACGCGCTCTGCAGGCACCGCTGGATATTTTTGTGGTGCGCAAGCTCGGCCTTCCCGGCCATGAGGAATACGCCATGGGCGCCATCGCCAGCGGCGGCATACGCGTCATGACGCCCTTGCCCGGCCTGACGATCTCGCCCGGTGAGGTGGCAAAAGTGGTTGCGCGTGAACAGGCCGAGTTGCTGCGGCGCGAGCAGCTCTACCGCAGCCAGCGCCCCGCAGTCAGCATTGCCGGCCGCACCGTGATTGTGGTCGATGACGGGCTGGCCACAGGCGCGACCATGCGTGCGGCCGTGCTGGCCATTCGCCAGCAGCATCCTGCCCATTTGGTGGTCGCCGTGCCGGTGGGCGCCAGGGATACCTGCCAGACGCTGCAGGGCGAGGCTGACGAAGTGGTCTGCGCCGCGACGCCGGAGCCGTTTCGCGCCGTTGGTCTGTGGTACAAAAAATTTCCGCAGGCCAGCGACGACGAGGTGCGCACGCTGCTGGACCAAGCGCGCAACCGGCATGCCCTGCTGGTCCTTTCGAAAGTCGTGGCGCCGGCACCGGCGCCTGCCGCCACTGCGCAAAACGATCTGCTCGAAGGCTTGCGACGGGAGCTGCGGCCGTTGACAGGCGACGCAAACGATTACGACGCCCTGCTGCAGCTGATAGGACCGGCACGCTTTGCCCTGCTTGGTGAGGCTTCGCATGGCACCCGCGAGTTCTATCGCGAGCGTATCGCCATCACCCGGCGCCTGATCGAGGAAAAAGGCTTCATGGCTATCGCCGTGGAAGCCGACTGGCCCGACGCGTGGCGCGTCAACCGCTATGTGCGCGGACTGTCCACCGACATCGATGCGGCCGCGGCGTTGTCGGGCTTCCAGCGTTTTCCGGCCTGGATGTGGCGCAATACCGAGGTGCGCGACTTTGTTGAATGGCTGCGCGACTACAACACCGGGCGCGGACTGGAGCGGCAGGTCGGCTTTTATGGCATCGACCTGTACAGCCTGTTCACCTCGATGCAGGCGGTATTGGACTATCTGAACCGCACCGACCCTGAAGCTGCGCAGCGTGCGCGTTATCGCTATGCCTGTTTCGACCATGCCGCAGAAGACAGTCAGGCCTATGGCTATGCGGCAAGCTTCGGCTTGTCGCCCAGTTGCGAAGACGCGGTGGTGCAGCAGCTGCACGAAATGATCCGCAGCGCTGGGGCCATTCCGGCGACACCCGGCATGGAGCGCGAGGAGGCCTTTTACGCGCAGCAGAACGCCCGCCTGGTGCGCAATGCTGAAGAGTACTACCGCACCATGTTCCACGGGCGCGTGTCATCGTGGAACCTGCGCGACAGCCACATGGTGGAGACGCTGCAGGCACTCGATCGCCATCTGGGCGCGGGCGGCACCCCGCCGCGAATCGCCGTGTGGGCGCACAACTCGCACCTGGGTGACGCCGCCGCCACCGAAATGGGCGACCGGGGTGAATGGAATGTCGGACAGCTGATGCGCGACCACTATGGCGACGAGGCCATACGGGTGGGTTTCAGCACCCACCACGGCTGGGTCACGGCGGCTTCGGGGTGGGACAAGCCGCCGCAGCACAAGCGCGTTCGGGAAGGCCTGCCGGGCAGTTGGGAAGACGTTTTTCACCAGACCGGGATCGGGCGCTTTCTGCTGAATTTGCGCGATAACGTGGCGCTGCGCCCATTGGTAGAGGCGCAACGGCTGCAACGCGCCATCGGTGTCATCTACAGCCCCGAAACCGAGCGCCAGAGCCACTACTTTTTCACGCACCTGGGCGGGCAATTCGATGCGCTGATCCACATCGACGAAACCACTGCCCTGGAACCACTGGACAAAGGGCAGCTGTGGAGTCCCGCCGGCGAGGCACCCGAGACGTTTCCGTCGGGTTTGTAGCGCTGACACTGAGCCGGTGCCAAACACGCCTAATGAAAGTCACGGCTGGAGGTGCCGAGCCGCCCGAGCAGCGGCGTGAGGTCTTCCAGCCGCTGCGCTACCAGGTTGCGGACTGCGCCGTAGCCTTTTTTCTGCCCTTCTTCTTCACTGCGCTGCCAGACACCATGAACCGCCAACAGCCGGGCATGCAGCACTTCGGTCCGCTGCGTTTCGCGCAGCGACTTCCACACAATCACATTGACCGGGCCGGTTTCGTCTTCCATCGTGATGAAGATGGTGCCCTTGGCGGTTTGCGGCTGTTGGCGAACCGTAACGATGCCGCAGGCCGCCACCTGCCAGCCATCGGGCAAGGCGTTCAACTCGCTGGCGCTGAGCAACCCTTGCCTGCTAAGACGCGGCCTGAGCAAGGCCAGCGGGTGGCGGCGCAGGGTCAAGCCGGTGGACTGATAATCAAACAGTATGTTTTCTTACTCGGGCGTATCGGGCAAGACCAGCGCCGCCTCGTGCGTGGGCACGGCTTTTAAGAGCAGCGGTGCGGGTTTGATGGCTGCGGCCTGCCAGACCTGCTGGCGCCGGTGGCCGGCCAGCGGCAGCAGCGCATCGGCAGCGGCCAGCGCATTGATTTCCAGCGTGCCAAGCTGCGCTCGCAAGGCCAGGTCTTCGGTATTGGCGAAAGACGCGCCAGCCCTTGCGGCGACGAGACGCTGTCCAGCATTTTCAGACAGGCCAGCCACCAGGCGCAAGCCCAGACGTACAGCGGGCTGCGGCTGCCTGATGCCGGGATATTGCGATGGCGCAAGCGTTTCACCGGCAGGCTCCAGCGTGCAATCCCAGCCGCTGGCCGTCACGTCAACGGCGCGCATTTCAATGCCGTGCCTGCGCGCGTCCTGCACCAGTTGCGAAGGCGCATAAAAACCCATGGGCTGGGAGTTGATCAGCGCGGCCAGAAAGCAGGCTGGCTCATGACATTTGAGCCAGCAGCTGACATAAACCAGCTTGGCAAAACTGGCGGCGTGGCTTTCGGGAAAACCATATTCGCCGAAGCCCTGAATCTGGCTGAAGATGCGCTCTGAAAATTCGGCGCTGTAACCATTTCTGACCATGGCGTTAACCAGACGACCATGGAAGCGGTCCACGCCGCCTTTTCGTTTCCACGCCGCCATGGAGCGGCGCAAGTCGTCGGCTTCGCCGGGCGTGAAGTCAGCGGCGATCATGGCGATCTGCATGACCTGCTCCTGAAAGATGGGCACGCCCAGGGTGCGTTCAAGCGCCGGCTTGAGGTCTGGGTATTCAAATTCAATCCGGCCCAGCTTTCTGAGGGTTTCGCGGCTCTTCAGGTAGGGATGCACCATGCCGCCCTGGATCGGCCCTGGCCGCACGATGGCAACTTGCACCACCAGGTCGTAAAAGTTGCGTGGCCGCAAGCGCGGCAGCATCGACATCTGCGCGCGGCTCTCGATCTGGAACACGCCCACGGTATTAGCCTCGCAGATCATGTCGTAGGTTAGCTCATCGTCGGATTCAATCTGATGCATTTCCAGTTCGCTGCCGCGTGTCTGGTTCACCAGCTGCAGGCAGCGCCGGATCGCCGACAGCATGCCCAATGCCAACACGTCAACCTTGAGCAGCCCCATGGCGTCCAGGTCATCCTTGTCCCACTGGATGATGCGGCGGTGTTCCATGGAAGCTGGCTGAATTGGCACCAGTCGCGTCAGCTTGCCTTGCGTCAGTACGAAGCCTCCGACATGCTGGCCCAAATGGCGCGGAGAGCCGATCAGCTGCGTCGCCAGATTAAGCCACTGCAGCACCGGACCGGTTTCGCCCGCCAGACCGGCTTCCTTGAGCTTTGCTTCCAGCACAGCGCTGCCGTCAAACCAGAAATGCTCCTTGGCAAACTGCTCGATCAGCGCGGCTGCCACGCCCAGCGCCTTGCCGACGTCGCGCAAGGCGCTGCGCGGCCGGTAAGTGGTGACGGTGGCGGCGATGGCAGCGCGCTCATGGCCGTATTTTTCATAGATGTACTGGATGACTTCCTCGCGACGCTGGTGCTCGAAATCAACGTCAATGTCGGGCGGCTCGCTGCGTTCACGGCTGATGAAACGTTCAAACAGCAGATTACTTTCAGCGGGGTTGACGGCTGTGATGCCCAGGCAATAACAGACGGCTGAATTGGCCGCCGAACCGCGTCCCTGGCAGAGGATTTTTTGCATGCGGGCAAAGCGCACGATGTCATGCACCGTGATGAAATACATCTCGTAATGCAGTTCTTCAATCAGTGCGAGTTCTTTGTCGAGCTGGCGTCCGATTTTTGGTGGCACACCGCTTGGGTAACGCGTCAACGCGCCTTCTGCCGTTAACCGGCGCAAGCACTGCGCGGGGGTTTCCGTGGCAAGAACAATGTCCTGTTTGGGGTAACGGTACAAGTCACGAATTTCGTCGAGGCTGAAACGGCAGCGCGCCGCCACTTCCTGCGTGGCGCGCAGCAATTGCGCCGGATAAATGTCGGCCAGCCGCATGCGTGACCGCAAATGCGCCTCGGCATTGACCTGCAACGCAAAACCGCATTCATGCACCGTCTTGCCAAGCTTGATGGCAGTCATCACATCGTGCAGCGGCTTACGCGAGCGCACATGCATCAGCACATGGCCGGCGGCCACCAGCCGTATGCCGGTGCGCAGTGAGACTTCCTGCAACTGCTGCAGGCGTAGCGCGTCATCCAGGCCCTGCTGCAATTCCACCGCCAGCCAGCTTTTCAAGCCAAACAGCCTTCTGGTCCATTCAGCATGGGTACAAAGTGCTTCTGTATTAATAGCACCCTGAAGCGGGGAAAGCAAAATTTCGCAGTTGCCCAGCAGGGAAAAGTCAGTTTCGCCCAGCGCCACCCGGTAGCTCCCCTTTTCAAGCGCGTCGCCGCGCTTCCGGGCATCAGTGATGAATTCGCACAGGTTGCCCCACCCCGCCGCGTCATGCGGCAGCACCACCAGCCCGATCGGACAGTCACCCTGCATCAAAAAACCGGCACCGGGCAGCAGCTGGATGCCGTGCTTTTTAGCCGCTACATGCGCCCGCACCACGCCGGCGACCGAGCATTCGTCGGTGATGGCGATCGCGCTGTAACCCAGCGCGTAAGCGCGCTCGACCAATTCTTCGGCGTGCGAAGCGCCGCGCTGGAAGCTGAAGTTGCTCAACGCATGCAGTTCGGCATAGTCGGGAAGCTGGTTTGCCATGATTCAGGCGAAAAAGCCGTGCAAATACCAGGCGCGTGTCTGGCCGTGCAGCGCTTGCGGCGTGTTCACGGGCAAACGCTCGCTGTAAATCCACAGCAGACCGGCTTGCAGACTGCGGTAGATGAAATAGTCACGAATCGCTGGCGGCTTGCACCGCGTGCCAGAGGCATCACCGGTTTTGTCGCCTGCCATCAGCCAGCCGGTGGCCTCGAGCCGCTGCGGGCCGGCCAGCCGTACCAGCCGGCCCTGATAAACCGGGCTGTCACCATTCACCGCCAGTCTAAGCGGCTCGGGCAGTAGCCAGCTCGGGTACAAATCTTCGTTTTTTACATTATTAAAGCCGCAGGTCCAATAATTACGGCTTTTTTCAGCTATTGATTTAATAGCATCGTGCGCATCCACCCAGCGCTGCATCTGCTCCGGCCGGTGGTCGGCTTGCGGCTGCCAGGCTTGCACCTGCGCCTGGCCCAGCCGCGCACTCAAACGCTCAATCAGCTCCAGCGCGCTGTCGCCCTGCCGGCGCGCCTGCATCAGCAGACTGGCGGTCGCGGCAGCCGAATCAACCAGTTTTTCGGTTTGCAGCGACTGCAGGGTCAGGGAATGCACGGGCGCCGGCAGGCGCTGCTGCGCCAGGTGCTCGGCGATGAGGCGCGCGAGGTGGCGCAAATCCTGGGCCGGCTGTGCCGTGCGGATCACCAGCTCGCCGGTGGGTGGTACGTCGCGGCGCTTGTCCAGGTGCCAGACCAGCTTCAGGGCGCAAATGCCACTCTGCCGGCCGATCAGCCAAGCCTGCAAGCCCAGCAGCAGCAGCAGCACACCGGCCATCAGCAAGGGCGCATGGATCACCAGCGCGTCAAGCTCCAGCTTCTCGTCGAAATGCCCGGGCAGCAACAGCCATTCGTAGCTGTCCGGTGCATGGCCGCGGGCGCGGTCCAGCGCCTCAAGCAGTGGCGCGCCAAAACGCCGGGCCACGCCATCACGCGGCAGGCGCAGCAAATCGTCCCAGTTGCGGCAACCCACGCGTTCGAGAACGCCCAGGTGCGGGCGCGCGGCGGTCAGCGCGTGCATGGGCAAGTCGGCCACGCGTTTGCACACCGCCCCGGGTTGGCGACGGAGCTGCCGCAAACGCCCAAGCGCTATTAAAGATGTAGCACCTTGCGACCGTATTATTTGGACCACAGCCTGATTTGATGCGAAGAACTGCATTGCAAGCTGTTCCAGCAGCTGCGCCAGCCGGGTCAAGCCGCCAAACAGGCGCAGGCTGCCTGCCACCTCCATCAACACGGCCTCACCTTCCAGCGCCACGCGCGGCGTAAAACCCAGCGCGATGCGGGCCAGCGCTTGCTGCGCCGCTGCGTCGTTCACTGCGGACTCAGTGAGGATGCAGGCCTGCAATGCGATCCAGCGCATGAAGAAGACTCCGCGGTAAAGATGAAGGCGCTGAAGGCAGCGACAGCGGAAGAGCCAAGGCAGCTTCTTCACGGCGACGCCGCACGCGCTCGCCACTGGCCGCCAGCAACGCTGTCAGGCGCGCCGGACGGGTCGCCAGCACGACCGGCAAGGCCAGTGGCGGCCCGCGGCGCTTGAGCAGATGCACTGCCAGGTTTCCCGCATCACTCGCCATGCCCTCCAGCAGCAGGCGCAGTGGCGCGGGCGATGACTCCTGCCGTGCCCTGAGGGGGCGAAACACAAACAACAGCTTGTTGTGCGCATGGGCGGCAATCTGCAGGCGGCGCAAGTGCGCGCTGCGCGCATCCGGCAGCCAGGCCAGCACGCTGCCCACGTCGGCGCACTGCAAGGCCTCACGCGTGGCCCAGAGCAAGCCCGGTCCTTGCGCCTGCACCGCCAGCAGGCGTTGCATATTGAGCTGGCGGGCACCCAGCGCCGGGCCAAAAGGCAGGAAAGGCGCTCCGACCAGCACCACCAGCTGGTGCGGCGCAGCAAGCTGCTGCACTGCCAGCGCGGGCGCCAGCAAGCCCCATTCATGCAGGCCAGCCTGCGGCTGCAGCAGTTCAACCATCGCGCCCTGCGGCCAGCCGCCGCCGGGCAGCACCTGGTTAAGAGCGGCGTAACCGGTATCAACCGTCTGCAAGACGGCGCTGCCCAGCTCGCCGGCACGCCATACATGACACAGGGCAGCAAGGTCGGGCAAGGCGGGGTTGACTGAATTTGTGGAAAACATGGCGGACTTGAATCAGGACAAATTAACTGTATTTATATACAGTATATTGCACTGCTCAAATGCCCGTGGCAAGCCCCTGGCGAGGGGGGCATGAAGCCACCCTTCCCTGATTTTTTACGGATCGAAAAAAAGAAAAGGCGCCCAAGCCTGAAGCCCGGACGCCTTGTTGAACAAAGACCGTGTTCTTCAGCGTTGGCGTGCCAGGCGGGCGATCAGCGTGAGCGCGATCAGGCCGATCACGACAAAACAGACGAAAGACCAGTTGGCAATCGAGCCGCCCAGAAAGGTCCAGTCAACCTTGGTGCAGTCGCCGCTGCCCTTGAAAATCATCGGGATGGCACGCTTGAGTGGAAAGGTTTCAATCATTCCGTATAAATCGCGGCCGCAAGTCGAAACTTCGGGTGGGTACCACTGCAAAAAACTCTGGCGGGCCGCCACAAACGCACCAAAGCCGGACAGCAGGACCAGCAGGCTGGCGCCGCTCAGGAGCAGCGCATTTTTATTCGTGATGGCGGTGAGGCCTGACACGATGGCGATCAGCACCAGTGCATAACGCTGCACGATGCACATGGGACAAGGTTCCAGCCCGACTACATGTTGCAGATACAGGCCAAAAGCCAGCAGGCCCAGGCAGCCTAAACAGACCAGCGCCAACAAGCGGCGTGGCGCCTCCAACAAATTCAAAAACATCAAATTCCTTCACCGGCATCAACAAAAACCCTGGCTTTGCGCGGTGTCAGCACCAGCGTTTCGCCCTCCTTCAGCCCCATATCCCGAAACTTCTGCGCAGGCATTTGCGCCTCTATCAGGGGATCGGCCGACGGATTGTCCGCCTGTTTGTGATCTTCCACCGGAATAAGTTCCAGCCGGGCAATCGGCCCGATCACAATCGCCCGATCCAGCGTCGCCACAATGCCCTCGGCGCCCGGCGCATAGCGCTCAACTTCGAAATCGTGCGGACGCACATAGGCAAAGGCCTTGGCATTTTGCGCGCCGCTGTGCTCCGGCGCATCCAGCTTCATGCCGTCGAGCTGAATTTCGCCTTCGTGGGCACGGCCATGAAACAAATTCACGTCACCCAGAAAGCCGTAGACAAACGGGCTGGCCGGGTGGTCCCAGACTTCTTGCGGCGAGCCAATCTGCTCGACCTTGCCGGCGTTCATCAGCACCACGCGGTCGGCCACTTCAAGCGCTTCTTCCTGGTCGTGCGTGACAAAAATACTGGTGACATGCAGGTCGTCATGCAGGCGCCGCAACCAGCGGCGAAGTTCCTTGCGCACCTTGGCATCAAGCGCACCGAAAGGCTCGTCGAGCAGCAGCACCTTGGGCTCGACCGCCAGCGCCCGCGCCAGGGCGATACGCTGACGCTGGCCACCTGACAGCTGCGACGGAAAACGGTCAGCCAGCCAGTCGAGCTGCACCAGGCTGAGCAGCGAATGCACTTTTTCCTTGATCTGCGCTTCGTTGGGCCGCAGGCGGCGCGGCTTGACGCGCAGCCCGAAGGCGACGTTTTCAAACACCGTCATGTGGCGAAACAGCGCGTAGTGCTGAAACACAAAGCCGACCTGACGCTCTCGCACATGCACATCGGTGGTGTCTTCGCCGCTGAACAGGATGCTGCCCTGGTCGGGTGTTTCCAGCCCGGCGATGATGCGTAGCAACGTGGTCTTGCCGCAGCCCGAAGGGCCGAGCAAGGCGACGAGTTCACCGGCGTGAATGTCCAGACTGACATCACTCAAAGCCTGGAAGTTGCCAAACTGCTTGCTGACGTTGCGAATTTCGATACCCATGATATTTTTCCAGCGTGTTTTTTCAACGAACGGCGGCAAGCACTTGCGGCCGTTCAGGCGGCAGAGCAGCCGCCGCTTTCATTTCAGCTTCATGACGCCATTCAGCCACCGACTTGATGGCCAGCGTAACCAGCGCCAGAATGGCCAGCAGCGACGCCACCGCAAAAGCAGCCACCGACTGATATTCGTTGTAGAGAATTTCCACATGCAGCGGCAAGGTGTTGGTCTGCCCCCGAATGTGGCCCGACACCACCGACACCGCGCCAAACTCGCCCATGGCGCGCGCATTGCACAGGATCACGCCGTAGATCAGCCCCCACTTGATGTTGGGCAGCGTGACATGCCAGAAGGTCTGCCAGCCGGTCGCGCCCAGCACGATGGCAGCCTGCTCTTCGTCATTGCCCTGCGCCTGCATCAACGGAATCAGCTCGCGCGCGATGAAGGGAAAAGTGACGAACACGGTTGCCAGCACAATGCCCGGCACTGCAAAAATGATCTTGATGTCATGCGCCTGCAGCCACGGCCCGAACCAGCCCTGTGCGCCGAACAGCAGCACATACATCAGTCCTGCCACCACGGGCGAGACCGAAAACGGCAGATCGACCAGCGTCGTCAAAAATGACTTGCCGCGAAACTCGTATTTGGCAATCGCCCAGGCCGCGGCCACGCCGAACACCAGATTCAGCGGCACGGCAATCACAGCGGCAATCAGCGTGAGCTGGATGGCCGACCAGGCATCGGGTTCCTGCAACGCAGCCAGGTAAGCGCCAAAGCCTTTTCGCAAGGCTTCGGTGAAGACGGCTGCCAGTGGCAGCACCAGGAACAGCAGCACGAACAGCAGCGCGATGGTGATCAAGGTGTAGCGCACCCACGCGGCTTCGGTTGTTCCGGCCTGGGCACGGCGAACCGGTTGCGAAGGCGTGCGCAACGACGGGCCAGACCTGGCAAGCGCAGTTCCTTCGGGAGGCAGCGCAGTAAGCGAGGCGACAAGCTTGGCGGCCTTTTTCTCACTCATGAGGATGCTCCCGTATGGCGACGCTGCCAGGTCTGCAGTCCATTGATGACCAGCAGCAGGAAAAAGGAGGCCACCAGCATCACCACGGCAACGGCGGTGGCGCCAGCGTAGTCGTATTGCTCCAGCTTGCCAATGATGATGAGCGGCGTGATTTCAGAAATCATCGGCATGTTGCCGGCAATGAAAATCACTGAACCATATTCTCCAATCGCGCGGGCAAAGGCCATGGCAAAACCAGTCAGCAAGGCGGGTGTGATGTGCGGCAGGATCACCCTGATGAAAATCTGCAACCGTGTGGCGCCCAGCGAGGTGGCGGCTTCTTCAAGTTCCTTTTCAGCGTCTTCGAGCACCGGCTGCACCGTGCGCACGACAAAAGGCATGCCGACAAAAATCAGTGCAATCACCACGCCGGCCGGCGTGAAGGCCAGCTTGATGCCCATCGGCTCCAAGTACTGGCCCAGCCAGCCGTTGCCCGCCAGCAAGGCCGTCAGGGAAATTCCGGCCACGGCGGTCGGTAGCGCGAACGGCAGATCGACCAGCGCATCGACCATCTTTTTACCCGGAAACCGGTAGCGCACCAGCACCCAGGCCAGCAGCAGGCCAAACACCAGATTCACCAGTGCAGCGATCAGGGAAGCGCCAAACGTCAGCCGGTAAGACGCCAGCACGCGCGGCGACGTTACGGCCATGACAAACTGGTCCCACGTCAGTGTGAAGGTTTTGAAAAACAGCGCGGAAATCGGAATCAGTACGATCAGGCTGAGGTACAGCACCGTGTAACCGAGCGTCAACCGGAACCCGGGTAAGACGCGTTTTAATGGTCTTTTAGACATTTTTTTATTTTTGAACGAGCTTGGCGCGTCGCGGTGAGCCTGCCCGAAAAAACGCCCCTTTCGTTGTGAAAGGGGCAACGAAGTTGCGAAGCGTCGGGCGTGGGAGCCAGTCAGTTACTTGACTGTGTAAAGCTTGTCGAACTGGCCGCCATCATTGAAATGAATTTTTTGCGCCTCGCTCAGTGAGCCAAACATTTCCTGCACCGTGAACAGTTGAAGCGGTTTAAATGTGCTGGCGTATTTTTTCAGGATGGTCTGCGAGCGCGGACGCATGGCGTGTCTGGCGGCAATTTCCTGGCCTTCGTCGGAGTAGAGGTAGTCCAGATAAGCCTTGGCCAATACGGCCGTACCCTTCTTGGCCACGGTGCGTTCCACCACGGCGACCGGATTTTCGGCCAGGATGCTGATCGACGGATAGACCGAAT
>NZ_JABBPF010000178.1 GCF_012927415.1 Polaromonas sp.
CTCAGCGACCGCACGTATGGGGCCCAGCCCGTGTGGAATGACATGCTGGCACTGGGTGAGGAATACGGCTTACACCGCATCGAACGGCTAATGCGTGAGCAGGCGCTGCGTGCAAGGCCTAGGCGCCGAGGCCTGCCACAAGACCGAGGCACACGCAGCACATTGCCGACAACGTACTAAGTCGTCAGTCCCGGGCCGATGCGCCGAATCAAAAATGGGTAACGGATTTTACATACATCTGGACAGCCGAGGGCTGGCTCTGTGCCGCTGCAGTGCTGGACCTGTATGTACGCCGTCGCGCAGACCGATATCAATCATCTATGTAAGCTCTGCTGTTGGAATGGACTACATTGCAAAGAATTGGGGGCACACAGATTTACCGCATAGCCCACACCGAAATTTATTGCTCTGAGAAAAAGGAGAAAAACATGAAATTTATGATGTTGATGATTCCGGCTGCTTATCAGGATCGGAAACCTGAGCCAGACTTCAAGCCGGATCAGAAGGCAATGGAAGCGATGGGAAGGTTCAACGAAGAAATGGGTAAAGAGCTCAAAATAGAATCGCTCAATGGCCTGCATCCACAGGCCAAAGGGGCGCGGGTCTCGTTCGCTAATGACAAGCCCTCCGTGACCGACGGCCCGTTCATCAAATCGAAGGAAGTGTTGGGCGGCTACTGGTTATTGGAAGCGCCGTCCAAGGAAGAAGTGGTGAAGTGGGCGCAACGCTGCCCAGCGGAGGAAGGCGACACCATTGAGATCCGGCAAATCTTTGAACCAGAAGATTTCGCGCCATAGAGCGAGTGCCGATGAAACATCGGCCTGGGTCACGCGCGTTTCGCCGATGTGAAAAACTCTGACAGGTACAAATAAGTGCTGCAAGAGCCGAGATAGCACCCCGCTGCGCCAGAACGACTTCAACCCATGAGGCCGCGTAGTAGGCTCATTCTTTTCACTGATTGACATAAGGAATAAATCAAATGGCCAAGAATACGATTTGCCTTTGGTATGAACGCGATGCGGAAGAAGCCGCTCGCTTCTACGCCAAGACCTTTCCGGACAGCAGCGTTGGCGCCGTCCACCGTGCGCCGGCTGACTATCCCGATGGCAAAGCTGGCGACGTTTGGACGATTGAATTCACCGTCATGGGTGTCTCCTGCATCGGCCTCAATGGCGGGCCGCGGTTTACGCATAGCGAGGCGTTCTCGTTCCAAATTGCAACCGAAACGCAGGAGGAGACAGACCGTTACTGGAACGCGATCGTCGACAACGGCGGGCAGGAGAGCCAGTGTGGATGGTGCAAAGACAAATGGGGTATCAGCTGGCAGATCACTCCGCAGGCGCTGACCGATGCGTTAGCGAAGGGCGGCGACGCGGCCAAGCGTGCGTTCGAGGCGATGATGCCCATGACGAAAATCAACGTCGCCGCGATTGAAGCGGCTGTGATCGGCTGAATCAATTGCGCTCGATGCGAGTTAGGCGGCCCGGCCTCCGCTCTAGGGCGAAGTTCCATGATCGCTTTCGACGACCGGTAACGGCGGCTTTGGGTCGTGAAGCATGTGAGGTTCATATGTGTATTACCACTGTCAGCCTTCTGCCGTCCTAAAACGGCACATCAAAGTCGCCCAAGGTTCTCGTCACGCTGGACTATTTGCCCATCACGTGACCAATTCTGGCCATCAATCCGGTGACCATTTCACGCAGCTCCTAAGCGCTCAAACTTGACAGTGATTTAGGGGCGATAAACCTGCCCTGAAGTGTGCTCGCGCTGGCGCCCGCAGGATGGAGGTCAGGTGGAACTTGGTTCGGTGCTGAGAGCGTTTGGACGCTTTTCCTTTTTTCATCTACTAGACGCGAGGCATGGGACTGTTCGGACGAAATCTGGATAAAAAAGCAACTGCGCCCTGTTTGACTGACTCTTTTCGAGAAAAAACTACCTTTTCCCTCGGTGGGGGCAACAGTGGGGGCAATTTACAGAAAGAGCCCCAGAAACGACAAAGGGGTTAGCAGGCACTTACCGGCTAACCCCTTAATCTAATGGTCGGTGTGAAAGGATTCGAACCTTCGACCCCTT
This sequence comes from Polaromonas sp., assembly GCF_012927415.1. GTDB lineage: Bacteria > Pseudomonadota > Gammaproteobacteria > Burkholderiales > Burkholderiaceae_C > Polaromonas. The sequence continues at coordinate 2,074 of NZ_JABBPF010000178.1, forward strand.
GCACCCCATGCAAGTGCGCTACCAGGCTGCGCCACACACCGAATAAGTTGTAAGTATAACCCGGCGAAACACTTGTCAATAACTGGGGTTGAGCAGATCGCGGATTTCACATAGCTCCCGGCGCAGGAGTTGCAACCGTTGTTGAAACATGCTTGCCTCGGGCATGTCAGCAGGCCCATGCGCACTGTCCTCAAAGTCGGCTGAATCGGAAAAGTCCTCAAGAACCGAGTCACCGACCTCCAGCAGTTCCATGCCTTCGAGCATGATCTCGCCGTTGCGACGCTTGTCACGCTCGGTTTGAACGAGTTCCTGCAACTTGTTGCGCGCGCCGCTGATAGTGAACCCTTGGTCGTACAACAGATCCCGGATTCGGCGAATCATCAGCACCTCATGGTGCTGGTAATAACGGCGGTTGCCGCGTCTTTTCATTGGACGTAACTGGGTAAACTCTTGCTCCCAATAGCGGAGAACATGAGGTTTAACGCCGCATAAATCACCTACTTCGCCAATGGTGAAGTAGCGTTTTGCAGGAATGAACGGAAGTGTTTTCTCCAATTAAATCAATACACTAATGATGAAAAACATCAAATTTACTCCAAGTCGAAACTTAGCGCAAAGGGTTGCCCGCATTTTTGGAAAGGTGTTGTTCTGTCACACAATTGACGATTTGTTACCAGCTCCAGCCTTTCAAGCAGGCGCCTGCTTCCTCCTATTCAGGCAGTCCAATGCCCTGTATTTGGTCCTTTAGCTTATGGCTTGCGTGAAAAGTGACTACTCGACGGGCCTGAATGGGAATGGCTTCACCGGTTCGCGGGTTGCGGCCGGGACGGGGCGCTTTGGTTCGAATCTGAAAATTGCCAAAACCGGAAATTTTCACATCCTTACCCTCCACCAAACCTTCGGATATCAGGTCAAAGAAGGCGTCTATCATGTCTTTGGATTCACGCTTGTTCAGACCTATTTGCTCGAACAGCAACTCGGCCAGATGCGCTTTGGTCAGCGCGGGGGTTTCCAGACTTTCAATAGAAAATTCCATGCATCCTCCAGACGATTATTGTTTTTGTATCGAATTAAGCAGATGCATCAGGCACGTAGTCGCGCCTGCAACCGAAGCTGTAAACTTGCAACAACTGACTGGACCACCCCCTCTATGGTTTCATCGGTCAAGGTCGATGCACCGCCAGAGAGCACCAAGCGCAAGGCAAGACTTTTTTCGCCCAACTGCATGGCGGCATTGGCCTGCAGGGGCCGGTAGACATCGAACAGCACCGCGCCCTTAACCAAGCCCCCGGTGCTGGCTTCGTGAACTGCTGCCATAAGCGCTGCATGTGTCACGCTCTCTGCCACGATGATGGCGATATCCCGCTCGACCGGCTGCAGCTTGCTGACCGCTTTAAAAACCGGCATCTCACGTTGCAGCACTGCATCGAGTTCCAATTCAAACAGCAGGGGCGCCTGGGCCAGTTCGTAGCCTTGACGCCACTGCGGATGCAACTCGCCAACGAAACCAACCGGCTTGCCCGCAACACTCACGCTGGCGCAGCGGCCGGGATGCATGGCGGGGTGATCTGCCGGCGCAAAAACCGCTTGCAGTGGCGCCAGCAAGGCCTCAACGTCCCCCTTGACATCAAAGAAGTCCACTGCCTTGTCGGGCTGGCCCCAATGCAGTTGCGATCGTGGACCGTAGGCAAGGCCCGCCACCCGCATGGGTTGGTCAAAACCTGCCACGGTGGAGTCGGTATTTTGACTTTGGGCATCGCGCAAAAATATCCGGCCCAGCTCAAACACATTCACGCGCGGCGCCTTGCGGTCCAGGTTGAACTTGAGCACCTGCAGCAGCGAGCCCAGCAGCGACGAGCGCATCACGCTCATCTGGCTGGCAATCGGATTGAGCAGCTTTATGGGATCGGGGTTGCCGGCGAGCTCGTGCTCCCAGCGTTCTTCCACAAAGCTGAAGTTGATGGTTTCCTGGTAGCCGAGCGAAGCCATCGCCCGGCGTACCGCATACGGACTGCGTTCGGCCTCAGGGCGAATTCTGGCGGTAATGGGTGCCAGCGGCGGCGTTTCGGGCAGCTGCTCATAGCCGACCATGCGCACCACCTCTTCAATCAGGTCTTCTTCGATCTGAAGGTCGAAACGGTAGCTGGGTGGCGTGACCGTCAACGTACCTTCGCCTTCAACGACATCCAGTCCGAGACGCTTGAGCGCATCCAGGCACTGCGCCTGCGTCAGCGGCATTCCGATAACCTTGGCGGCACGCGCCACACGCAAGGTTACGGGTACAGCCTTGGGCAGATTGACGTGGGCATCATCAATGGGACCGCACGACGTGGTGTTGCTGCCGCAAATATCAATGATGAGCTGCGTGATGCGTTCGATGTGTTCGACGGTCTGGCCCGGATCCACGCCCCGCTCAAAACGATGTCCGGCATCGGTAGAGAAGTTGTAGCGGCGTGAACGGCCCGCGATGGCTTTTGGCCACCAGAAGGCGGCTTCAACATAAACGTTTTTCGTGTCGCTGGACACTGCAGTGCCATCGCCGCCCATGATGCCGGCGAGTGATTCAACCTGATTCTCGTCAGCAATTACGCCGACTTTATTGTCGACCGTCACCGTCGTGCCATTGAGCAGCTTGAGCGTTTCGCCGGGCTTGCCCCATCGAACGTCAAGCCCGCCATGGATTTTGTCGAGGTCAAAGATGTGGCTGGGGCGACCTAATTCAAACATCACGTAGTTCGAAATATCCACCAGCGCGGTTACGCTGCGCTGGCCGCAACGCGCCAAGCGGTCTACCATCCAGAGCGGAGTGGCGGCTTGAGGATTGACGTCGCGCACGATGCGCCCGGAAAACCGGCCACACAGGTCGGGCGCACTGACCTTTACGGCCAGCTTGTCTTGACTACCCACGGCAACAGATGGGAAAACCGGTGATTTCAGAGGCGCGCCGGTCAGCGCGGCGACTTCCCGCGCAACGCCAAAGACACTCAGGCAATGGGCCAGATTGGGAGTGAGCTTGAGCGTGAACAAGGTGTCGTCGAGCCTGAGGTGCTCGCGGATATCCTGGCCCAGCGACGCGTCAGGTGCCAGTTCCAGCAGACCGCCGTGGTCTTCCGACAGCCTGAGTTCGCGCGCCGAGCACAACATGCCTTCGCTTTCGACGCCGCGCAGCTTGCCGACCTTGATCAGCAAGGGCTTGCCGTCTTCTCCAGGCGGCAATTCAGCGCCCACCAGCGCGCAAGGCACCTTGATGCCAACGCGCGCATTGGGCGCCCCGCAGACGATGGTTAAAGGGCTGCCCTGCCCTACATCAACCTGGCAGACACGCAATCGATCGGCATTCGGATGCTGCACAGCTCCCAAGATTTGACCGACCACGATACGGCTAAAAGGCGGCGCGACCGGCTTGAGTTCTTCAACTTCAAGTCCGGCCATGGTCAGGGTTTCAGCAAGCTGGTCGGTGCTGATCGGTGGGTTGCAAAATTCGCGCAACCAGGATTCAGGAAATTGCATGGTGTGGCCTTGTTCTTTTGCTGATTGTTCTGGTCAGGACTGGAACTGGGACAAAAAGCGGATATCGCCGTCGAAGAACAGGCGCAAATCATTGACGCCGTAGCGCAGCATGGTCAACCGGTCCGGGCCCATGCCAAAGGCAAAGCCGATATATTTTTCAGGGTCAAGTCCCATGTTGCGCACCACATTCGGATGAACCTGACCCGAGCCGGCCACTTCAAGCCAGCGTCCAGATAACGGGCCGGTCTGAAACTGGATGTCAATCTCTGCGCTCGGCTCGGTGAACGGGAAAAAACTCGGGCGAAAACGCAGCACGAGGTCATCGCTTTCAAAAAAGGTCCGGCAGAAATCGGTAAACACGAACTTCAAGTCCTTGAAACTCACGTTCTCGCCAATCCACAAGCCTTCGCATTGGTGGAACATGGGCGAATGCGTGGCATCGCTGTCGACCCGATAAGTGCGGCCCGGCGCAATAACGCGAATCTCCGGCATGCGGCCACCCTCATCGATCAACGCGCGGTGTTTTTTGACATGCTGGACGGCATAGCGGATCTGCATCGGACTGGTATGGGTGCGTAGCAAATTGGGCGCGTTGTCACGACCGCCTTCGACATAAAAAGTGTCGTGCATGGAACGCGCAGGATGATCTTCGGGCGTGTTGAGTGCGGTGAAATTGAACCAGTCCGTTTCAATCTCGGGGCCTTGTGCCACGTCAAAACCCATGGAACCGAAAATGCTTTCGATGCGCTCGAGCGTGAGGGATACCGGGTGTAAACCACCCAGAGATCGCTGGCGGCCGGGCAGGCTGACATCAAGCGCTTCAGCTTTGAGTTGCTTTTCAAGCTCGGCATCGGCGAGCGCCTGACGACGCTCGTTCAACGCGGCTTCAATGGCCTGCTTAGCCAGATTGATGGCGGCGCCGTGGGATTTTTTTTCTTCCACGGGCAGTCGCGCCATACCCTTCATCAATTCGGTGATGCGCCCTGATTTGCCGAGAAACTGTGCCTTGGCATTTTCCAGATCAGCTGGCGTGGTGGCCTGCGCAAAACCGGTTTTCGCAGCACTTACCAGTTCATTGAGGGTATTGGCATCGTTCATAAATTCTCTTGTACGGGTGCGGGAGAAACACAGCAGCGCTACTTCGGCCACACGGCCAACATACAGGCGCAACACAGAGGGCCATAAAAAAAGGCCAGAGCTTTTTCAAGCTCCAGCCTTTCCTTTTCGTATGCAGCCAGCTACTGATTTAATAGCAAGGCGCCCTGAAAATCAGGCAGCCAGCTTGGCTTTCGCCTGCTCGACAATAGCGCTGAAAGCTGCGCTGTCATGGATGGCCATATCGGACAAAACCTTGCGGTCAATTTCGATACCGGCTTTTTTCAGCCCATTGGTGAACTGGCTGTAGGTCAGGCCAAATGAACGGCTGGCAGCATTGATACGGGCGATCCACAAACGGCGAAACACACGTTTTTTAGTACGACGGTCACGGTAGGCATATTGCCCAGCCTTCATTACCGCTTCTTTGGCAATACGGAAGACGTTACCGCGACGACCGCGGAACCCTTTTGCAAGGGCGAGAACTTTTTTGTGGCGGGCGCGAGCCGTTACACCACGTTTGACGCGAGGCATGTATTACTCCTTGTTCGTCGTTGGTTAAATGCCACGGCCTGGCAGCATCTGTGCCATGTGACCCATGTTGGTCTCATGAACAGCGACTGAACCACGCAGTTGGCGTTTGTTTTTAGTGGTCTTCTTGGTCAGGATGTGACGCTTGAAAGCTTGACCGCGTTTGACGGTGCCACCTGGACGAACGCGGAAACGCTTTTTGGCGCCGCTCTTGGTCTTCATTTTGGGCATATGAATGCTCCTTTTCATTTGTGCTCGAGAGGCGTTGCGAAACTTTCGCAAACTTGATGGCCCCGAGCCACTTGTTAATGGCAAGTTTTAATACCTGCCACCACGCGCAACAGCTTTTACACCGTCACTTTTGAAAGACTTGCTTTTCGCCAGCCTCTTCAGGAACCCTGTTACGGGCACCTTTCACAACCTGATGATCAAAAAATCAGCATGCCCTTATTTCAAACTGGTAGCTCAGATTGCAGCCGACGGCGCGGCTTCTGCCGCTACTGCCTTGGCCGCGACTTTCTTTCGGCCCGGGGCGATCATCATTACCATCTGCCGGCCTTCCAGCTTGGGAAATTGCTCCACCAAAATCAAATCAGCCAACTCATCACGAATCCGCGCCAGCAGGGCCAAGCCCAGTTCCTGGTGCGTGATTTCACGGCCGCGAAAGCGAAGGGTAATCTTGCACTTGTCGCCATCTTCCAGAAAGCGCTTTATATTGCGCAACTTAATGTTGTAGTCGCCATCATCGGTGCCGGGTCGGAATTTGATTTCCTTGACCTCGATCACTTTTTGCTTGGACTTCGCTTCCGCCGCCTTTTTCTGCTCGGCGTATTTGAACTTGCCGTAGTCCATCAACCTGCAAACTGGTGGTACCGCCGTCGGCGAAATCTCTACCAAGTCAACGTCCGCTTCCCCTGCCAGACGCAACGCCTCCATGAGGCTAACGATGCCCAAGGGCTCATTATCCGGCCCACTCAGGCGTACTTCAGGGGCCATGATTTCACGGTTCAAGCGATGCTTGCGTTCTTCACGGTGACGGCGGTCACGAAATTCTGTAGCGATGGTGCGAATCCTTCAATATTTGCTATAAAAGCTATAGCTGCTTGTGCCCGTCTCAAAACGACGACAGACCGAATTCATCAAAAACTTTTGAAAATCAGGTTTTTTGTGCGATGTCAGACGCAATCTGCAAGGCAAACGCTTCGAGAGACATCACTCCAAGGTCTTTGTTACCCCGGGCACGCACCGAAACTGCTCCTGCGACCATCTCCTTGTCACCGACGACAAGGATATAAGGTTGCTTTTGCAGCGAGTGCTCCCGTATTTTATACGTAATTTTCTCATTGCGCAGATCAAGATTGACCCTAAGCCCTTGATTCCGCAGCGTTTTAGCAACTTCACTGGCGTAATTGGCCTGCGAATCGGTAATTGTGAGCACAGAAACCTGCTCCGGCGCCAGCCAGGTTGGCAACGCACCGGCGTGTTCCTCGATCAGAATTCCAATGAATCGCTCCAGGCTTCCGACAATCGCGCGGTGCAGCATCACAGGGCGATGCCGAGCGCCGTCTTCGCCGACATATTCGGCATCCAGCCGTTCTGGCATCGAGAAATCGACCTGGATTGTGCCGCATTGCCACTGCCGCCCGATCGCGTCTTTCAGCGTGTATTCAATCTTGGGGCCGTAAAACGCGCCCTCCCCGGGGGAAATTTCAAATTCACAGCCCGAAGCGCGCAGACTTTCTATCAGGGCGTGCTCGGCCTTGTCCCAGCTTTCGTCAGAGCCAATACGGGCGTCAGGCCGAGTGGCGACCTTGTAGATAATATTTTTAAAGCCGAAGTCGGTGTAGACCTTTTGTAGCAGCGTCGTGTAATCAACGCATTCTTTCAGAATCTGCTCGTCGGTACAAAAAATGTGGCCATCGTCCTGGGTGAAGCCGCGAACACGCATGATGCCGTGCAGTCCGCCCGTCGGCTCGTTGCGATGGCACTGGCCAAATTCGCCATAGCGCAGCGGCAAATCGCGGTAACTCTTGATGCCCTGCTTGAAAATCAGGATGTGGCCGGGGCAGTTCATCGGCTTGAGGGCAAACTCGCGTTTCTCACTTTCGGTCGTGAACATGTTGTCGCGGTACTTGTCCCAGTGACCGGTCTTTTCCCAAAGCGTCTTGTCCAGCAGTTGCGGACCCTTGACTTCGTGATAACCGTTGTCCTGGTAAACCTTGCGCATGTACTGCTCAACCCCCTGCCAGACCGTCCAGCCCTTGGGATGCCAGAACACCAGACCCGGCGCATGGTCATCAATGTGAAACAGGTCAAGCTCCTTGCCCAGCTTGCGGTGGTCGCGTTTGTCAGCCTCTTCCAGCATCGTCAGATACTGCTGCAGCTCATCCTTGGAGGCCCAGGCCGTGCCGTAGATGCGTTGCAGCATCTCGTTGCGGTGATCGCCACGCCAGTAAGCGCCTGCGACTTTCATAAGCTTGAAAAATTTCAGTTTTCCCGTGCTTGGCACATGGGGGCCGCGACACAAATCCTCAAACGCGCCCTCGCGGTACAAGGACACATCTTCATTGGCCGGAATGCTGGCGATGATTTCGGCCTTGTAATGCTCACCCAGGCTTTTGAAATACGCCACGGCTTCGTCGCGCGGTAACACGCGGCGCGTGACCGGCTCATCCTTGGCCGCAAGTTCGGTCATGCGTTTTTCGATGGCTACCAGGTCTTCCGGGGTAAAAGGCCGCTTGTAGGAAAAATCATAAAAGAAACCGTTTTCGATCACCGGGCCAATGGTGACCTGCACATCCGGAAACAGCGCCTTGACCGCATACGCCAGCAAGTGGGCGGCGCTGTGGCGGATCAGCTCCAGCCCATCGGCGTCCTTGGCGGTAATGATGGAGACCGCACTATCCTGGTCAATGAGATAGCTGGTATCGACCAGCTTGCCGTTCACCTTGCCACCCAGGGCCGCCTTGGAAAGACCGGCACCGATGGAGGCGGCAACTTCGGCTACGGTGACAGGGTCAGAGTAGTCGCGTTTGGAGCTATCAGGAAGTGTGATTTGAATCATGGTTTCGAAAACAAAAATAAAAAAGCGCGGACTGGCCGCGCTTGAAAGCTTAAGGCAGGGATGACGTAATTTTACGCCGCCCCGACTGCACATCAGGTCAGTGGAACTGCTCTTCCTCGGTCGAACCGGTCAGCGCGGTCACGCTGGACTTGCCGCCCTGAATCACGGTGGTCACTTCGTCGAAGTAGCCGGTGCCGACTTCCTGCTGGTGCGATACAAAGGTGTAGCCACGGCCGCGGGCTGCGAATTCGGGCTCTTGCACCTTCTCGATGTAGGCTGTCATGCCGCGTTTCACATAGTCCTGGGCCAAGTCGAACATGTTGTACCACATGGAATGGATGCCAGCCAGCGTGATGAACTGGTACTTGTAACCCATCGCGCCGAGTTCTTTCTGGAACTTGGCGATGGTCGCATCATCCAGGTTCTTCTTCCAGTTGAACGATGGCGAGCAGTTGTAAGCCAGCATCTTGCCGGGGTGAACGGCATGCACGGCATCGGCAAATTTCTTCGCAAATTCCAGGTCGGGCGTACCGGTTTCGCACCACACCAAATCAGCGTAATGCGCATAGGCAACGGCGCGCGAGATCGCCTGGTCCATGCCTTTGCGGGTTTTGTAGAAACCTTCCGCGGTGCGCTCGCCGGTGATGAAGGGCTTGTCGTTCTCGTCGTAGTCGCTGGTCAGCAGGTCGGCCGCTTCCGCATCGGTACGGGCAATCACCAGGGTCGGCACGCCGCAAACGTCGGCCGCCATGCGGGCAGCGATGAGCTTCTGGCAGGCTTCGGCGGTAGGCACCAGCACTTTGCCGCCCATGTGGCCGCATTTCTTGACGGAAGCCAGCTGGTCTTCAAAGTGAACACCGGCAGCGCCGGAATTGATCATGGCTTTCATCAGTTCAAAGGCATTCAGCACGCCACCGAAACCGGCTTCGGCATCGGCCACGATGGGCGCAAAGTTGTCGATGTAATTTGAGTCGCCGGCATCGATGCCCTTGGAATGCTGAATTTCGTCGGCGCGGCGGAAGGTGTTGTTGATCCGCTCGACCACTTTCGGCACCGAGTCAACCGGGTACAACGACTGGTCGGGGTACATCGCTGCGTAACCGTTGTTGTCGGCGGCGACTTGCCAGCCTGACAGGTAAATCGCCTTGACGCCGGCCTTCACCTGCTGCATGGCCTGGCCACCTGTCAATGCGCCCAGGCAGTTGACGTAAGGCTCGCTGTTAACCAGGCCCCAGAGCTTTTCAGCGCCACGGCGCGCCAACGTGTGCTCGATCGGGAACGAGCCGCGCAAGCGAACCACGTCAGCGGCGCTGTAACCGCGCTTGATTCCCTTCCAACGGGGGTTGGTGGCCCAGTCTTTTTCCAGGGCGGCAATTTGCTGTTCGCGGCTGAGTTGTTCGGTAAGGCTTTGCGGCATGATGAACTCCATAGGTTTAAAAAGTGTTTTTATTTTAAGTCTTGTACAAGACCTTTGTCGTCTCTTATGTCTTATATAAGACAAAAATAAAACCAAATGAAATCATGGATGAATAGCCAATTTGCCGCAATATGAAACGCCATTTCTCATATTGAGAAATTTTCTTGCACTGCAACATTTTAGTTTTTTATAATATGAAAACAATAGATGTGATTATGAAATGAACGACAACGCCGGCAGTCAGTGGACGCGAAATACGGCTCGACATCCGGTTCAGCATCCAGCGCAAACACCCCGGCATCCAGTTCGTGCCGGTTGGCAAGGACTCACACGGCGCTGTCAACGCGGTGGCGCACCCAGTCACCGCTGGCAATGACAGTTTTGCCGAGCACCCGTTCGGGCGCAATCTCATAGAACAGGCAGACGGCCTGCTCAAGTTGGCCAGCGACACCTTCAAGGCTGACCTGAATTTCGCGCTTGATGTATTCACCGCTGGGCTGGGGCCACACCTCCTCTATTGCGTCGAGTTGCCGCTCCAGTTCCGCGCTGATTTCATAGACCTCTCCATGAACCAGGCCCGCGCCGCTCAACAGCACACCCGGATAACTGTCCAGCTGATACATCACACCTCGCACGACCGCGCATCCGACCCGGCGCGGCGCAGGCTGCAGACGGTTGATATCTCGCTCTTCCCCAAGCCGCAGCGTACCGTAGACAAAAACATGACGGAGGCCCATTGGCGGCTTCATTAAAAGGCTCCGGTTGACCCATAAAAGTAAGGCATGATTTCACCCGGCGCCTGACTGCCCCGGGTCAGCCATCTCAACACGCCGAAAGCACGCCGGCGCAACAGGAACCCCAGTTTAATGAATCGCTTTCTGGCCTACGCCTGCCTCGCACTCAGCATGTCCCTGGTGGGCAGCTACGTGGCGCTGTCCAAACCGTTGGTCGCCGCCTTGCCCGTGTTTCTGCTCGCCTGGATGCGCTTTGGCCTGGGTGGGCTGGCGATGCTGCGCTGGCTGAAAAAACCAATGGATGAAATTCCCATGAGCGGCCAAACCCGGCGCCTGCTGTTTCTGGAGTCCTTTCTGGGTAATTTCCTGTTTTCAATCTGCATGCTGTATGGCGTGAGCATGACCAGCGCGGTGGCAGCCGGCGTCATCATGGCAGCCATTCCGGCGGTCGTGGCGGTGATGAGCTGGCTGTTTTTGCGCGAGCGCGTCGGCTTTCGTGTGGGGGCTGCGGTCGCCTGCGCCGTGCTCGGGATCGGCCTGGTTTCGCTATCAAAAGGTGAGCAAACAATAACGGTAATTGCTGGACGTGGGGCTGATTTGACCTCAAATCCTGTCTGGCTTGGCAATCTGTTTCTGGTGGGTGCCGTGCTGTGCGAAGCGGCCTATGCCGTGATCGGTAAAAAGCTGACCGGCGTGCTCAGCCCCAAACGCATTACGGCGCTGATCAACCTCTGGGGGTTTGCGCTGATCACGCCTTTCGGACTGTGGATGGCCTGGGGTTTTGACTTCGCCGCTGTGGCGCCGTCAAGTTGGGTGCTACTGCTATTTTATTCGCTGGCGGCCAGCGTCTGGACGGTCTGGCTCTGGATGACCGGGTTGAAAACCATTTCCGCCAACCAGGCCGGTGTGTTTACCGTGTTGTTGCCGGTCAGCGCCGCGGCGGTCGGCGTCATCGTATTGGGCGAAACGCTGAATGCGACCCAGGTCGGCGCCTTCGCCATCGCATTGACCGGCGTGGTGCTGGCTACCTTGCCGCAACGCGGCTTGCGACAGCCGGCTCCTGAGACCGGGCTGCATTGATCTCGCGCTGAAGCCGTCGCTGCCGGTGCGCCATTGACAGGCTGTAGCTGATGATGCCCAGCGACACCACCACAATCAAAATCGTCGCCGCCGCATAGATGGACGGGTTCACGCCGCGGCGGGCGTAGCTGAAAAACACCTGGGGCAAGGTCGTGACGCCCGGTCCCGACAAAAACTCGGAAATCACCACATCATCGAACGACAAGGTGAAAGTCAGCAGCCAGCTGGAGACCAGCGCCGGCGCGATATTCGGCAAGGTCACCCGAAAGAATACCTGCGCCGGCCGGCAGCCCAGGTCCATGGCGGCCTCTTCGATGGCACGGTCCATTTCGCCGAGGCGCGACTGGATCACCACCGTGGCATAGGCCATGCCCAGCAGCGTATGCCCAATAACGATGGTGACGAAACCCCGCTCCGGCCAGCCGAACGTGCGCTGCACCGCCACCATCAACAGCAGCAATGACAGCCCGATGATCACCTCAGGCATGACCAATGGCGCATTGACCACGCCGTAAAACAAGGTTCGGCCACTAAAGCGCAGGTAGCGCACCAGCACGAATGCGGCAAAACTGCCCAGTACCACCGACAGCGTACCCGTGACCAGCGCGACCTTGAGCGACAGGAAAAACCCGTCCACGAGGCGCGAGTCCGCAAGCAGGGCTTCATACCAGCGCAACGAAAAACCGGTAAACACACCGTCCTGCCGCGTGCTGTTGAAGGAGAAAGTGATCAGAAAAAACAGTGGAATGTAGAGAAACAGGTACACCAGCGCCAGCCAGAGCCGGCCAAGGTGCTTTTCCGCAAAGAGCCGCAAACTTCTCACGTCAGGACTCCCTGGCACCGCTGCGGTCGTTGCTGGCGCGATAATAAAAAGCCAGCGGGACGAGGATCAGCAGAATCATTACAACCGACAGGCTGGCTGCGCGCGGCCAGTTGTTGCTGCTGAACATTTCATCCCAGACGGCGCGGCCAATCATGATGTTTTCAGCGCCGCCCAGCAGCGAGGGAATGACAAATTCACCCACGCAGGGAATGAACACCAGCATGCAGCCGGCGATGATGCCGGATCGGCTCAAGGGCACGGTGATGAGCCAGAACGCCTTCCAGGCACTAGCGCCCAGGTCGTGGGCCGCTTCGAGCAGGCGAACATCCATTTTCACCAGGTTGGCGTACAGCGGCAGAATCATGAAGGGGCAATACACATAGCTCATGCCGACCAGCATGGACACGTCGGTATAAAGCATGGCAATCGGTTCCTGAATCAGACCCAGCCAAATCAGTAAATTGTTGAGCACACCCTGATCGGCCAGGATGCCCTTCCACGCATACACCCTTAGCAAAAATGAAGTCCAGAACGGCAGCATGACCAGCATCAGCAACGCCGGGCGGATGGAGGGCTTGGCTCGGGCCAGAAAATAAGCGAACGGATAACCAATCACCAGGCACAGCAGCGTCGTCAAAAACGCATATTTCAGCGAAGTCTTGTAGGCATCCAGATAAACCGTATTTCCCCAGACTGCACCCTGCTCCCGGTTGCTGAAAATCGACAGGTAGTTGTCGTATTTCAAAATCAGATGCCATGTCCCTGAAGCCGAATCAAGCAACGGCGCAAACGGGTCCACGCCGTTACCTATATCGGTGACGCTGATGCGCAGCAGGATCAGAAAGGGCAGGACAAAAAACACGATCAGCCAGAGATACGGCAGACCGATCACAAAACGCCGCCCGGGCCGCCATGAAAGCAGGTTTTTCATTGCCAAGCCTTACTGCGTCAGCACAAGCGAAGAAAACTCATCCCACCAGAAAAACACCGGGTCTTCCCAGGTGATGCTGCTTCCCTGGCGCGGCGTATGGGTCTCGGTAATCTTCACGCTGCGCCCGCCCGGCATCTCGACAATAAAGGTGCTGTAGCTGCCGAAATAGGCAATTTCGCGCACTTTGCCGGTAAACAGGTTCTGCTGTATTTGCGGCCGCTCTCTGGCAATGTGGATTTTCTCGGGCCGGACCGCAACGGCAACCGACATCCCCACCGCGCCGCTGATGCCGTGGCCCACGTTCACGATGCCGTGCTCGGTGCTGACCTCCCAGCAGTCCGCTTCGTCGAGCGTTAGCCGCCCTTCAAACAGGTTGACGTTGCCAATGAAGTCGGCGACAAAACGGCCGTTGGGATGCTCGTAAATTTCGCGGGGTGTGCCAACTTGCAGCACCCGGCCGTGGCTCATGACGGCAATGCGGGAAGCCATGGTCATGGCCTCCTCCTGGTCGTGCGTCACCATCACGCAGGTCACGCCGACCGATTCGATGATGTTGACCAGTTCAAACCGGGTGCGTTCGCGCAGCTTGCGGTCTAGCGCGCCCAACGGTTCGTCAAGCAGCAGCAATTGCGGTTTTTTGGCCAGGCTGCGTGCCAGCGCAACGCGTTGCTGCTGCCCGCCCGACAGCTGATGCGGCTTTCTTTTGGCCAGCGCCGTCATCTGCACCAGATTGAGCATCTCCTCGACGCGGGCCAGGATATGCGCCTTGGGCATACCTTCCCGCTTGAGGCCAAAGGCGATGTTGTCCCATACATTGAGATGGGGAAAAAGTGCGTACGACTGGAACATCATGTTGATCGGCCGCTCGTAGGGCGGAAAAGACGCGATGTCCACGCCGTTCAGAATCACCGCGCCCGAGGTCGGCTTTTCAAAACCCGCCAGCATACGCAGCAGGGTCGACTTGCCGCAGCCCGAGCTGCCCAACAGGGCAAATATCTCGCCTTTTTTGATGGCCAGCGACACTTCATCGACAGCGACCACATCGTCAAAGCGTTTGACCAGCTGTTCAGTTCTCAAATAACCATCGCCTGGCGACAGGGGCACGTTCATGGGGGTAGGTTCCTGCTGTCAAAAGCACCATGAAAAAGGCTGCGCACACAAATCATTGCATGCACAGCCGAAAAGCAGCGCTCGAAAAAAAAGCTTAATTGCCTTTTTTGAAGTGGGTGAACACATTGCTCATGGACTCACGCGCTTCGTTGCTGAAACTGGCTGGCGAAACCATCTTCTGCAGATTCACGGCATCGGGGAAAACGGCCATATCCTGGGCGATCTCGGGTTTCACGCTGGAAAGGCTGGCCTTGTTGGCGGTGGCGTACCCCAATTCATTGGTCAGCGAGGCCGAGACTTCCGGTCGCAGGAAGTAGTCGATAAAGGCATAGGCATTATTGGGATGCTTGGCATCCTTCGGAATCGCCAGGGTGTCGAAGAAAATCAGACCGCCGGTTTTGGGCAGTAGCGCCTCGACTTCGTTGCCGTTCTTGTTTTCGATGGCGCGGCCGCGGGCAATGTTGATGTCGCCGGCCCAGCCCAGCGCGACGCAGGCCTTGCCGCCAGCCAGGTCGTCGATCATGGTGCTGGAGAACATGCGGATGTGCGGCCGCACTTTGCCCAGCATTTCGCCCGCAGCCCTGTGGTCGGCCGGGTCATTTGAATAGGCGTTCTTGCCCAGGTAGTGCATGGCCGGGGGTATCACCTCGGTCGGCGAGTCGAGGTAGGCAATGCCGCAGGACTTGAGTTTGGCGGTATAAACCGGGTTGAAGACCAGCTCCCAGGCGTTATCGGGCAGCGGTAAAGGATTGGGCGCAGCGCCCAGCGCCTTGGCGACCTTGGCCTTGTTGATGCCGACTGTCGTAAAGCTCCAGGCCCAGGGAACCAGATAGGCGTTGCCCGGATCGATGGTGCCGAGCTTCTCCATGATGGCCGAATCCAGATTGCTGTAGCGGCTGATTTTGGATTTGTCGATTTTGGCCAGCAAGCCACCGTCGATCTGCGGCTTGGCGAACACGGCACCGGGCACCACGATGTCGTAGCCAGTATTGCCGGCGACCAGCTTGGCGTGAAGCGCTTCGTTGTTTTCAAAAGTCTGGTAATTGACCTTGATGCCGGTCTCCTTCTCGAAATTCGCCACCATGTCCTTGGCGATGTAGTCCGGCCAGTTGTAGATGTTGAGCACCTTTTCCTCGCTGTTCACCGCCACCGCCGCGCTCGCCGGCGCTGCCGGCGCTGCCGGCGCGGCAGCGGTGGCCGGCACCCCTTCCTTTTTGCCACAGGCGCCGAGCGCTACGACCGAAAAGGCAAAAATCCACAAATACTTTCTCATCATGTTCGAACTCC
>NZ_JABBPF010000095.1 GCF_012927415.1 Polaromonas sp.
TGAAGAGCGACACCTGCGGATTCTGCAGGTATTTTTCAGCGTATTTCTGGGCAATCAGGATTTCGGCCCGTTGCGCCGAAAGGCCAGCCACCTCTACGTTGCCCACCAGCGCCAACGACACCTGACCCGATGAATTGACACGCACCGTGCGCTTGAGGTCGGGCACGCCAAACACCTCTACATCCATCAAGTCATTGGGGCCAATGCGGTAGTCGGCCCCAAGGCTGGCCAGGGTGCCAAGCGGCATGGCACGACCGGCCGAGGCGGACGAAGCGGCCGAAGTGGGTACGCCAGGCACGGGATCGGGCATGGAAGACTGCGGTGGCACTTCGGCGCCACGCACTTGGGCAAGAACCACCGGCGGCTGCAAAACTGCCAGACAGAGGGCCAGCACACTGAACAAAATTTTCATTAACAATCCCCTAATGCAATCAATGCCAACTCCAGAACTGCACACGAAACCATGAAGTGTTGCTAAAAAACGGCACTTCATGAAAAGGAGCAAGCGACGTGGCAAACGCAATGACGAGTGGGGCCGTTCAATAATCTCGGAATGAATTAGAAACGGAATAAAAAGTTCAATTGCTCACACGCTGCAACGCCCGGTTGAACCGTTCGGCCAACAGCGCGAGATAGCTGCGTCGTTCGCCGCCGTACAGGCACACCAGGTAGTCCCGGCTTGGAAACACACGTTGGCATAACCAGCGCAGGCGCAAACTGACCGTGGGCAGCGCCTTAAAGGTCTTGCGTTGCATGTAGCGCCAGTCCGAAAGGTTTCGCGCGGCTAGCGGTTCAGCCAACTCAGCGTGCCGCAACGCCGTGGTTAACGCCCCAGGAAGTTCGCGGCCAAACGTTGTAGCGGAAACCTCTAGCGCATTGAGCACCACTCCTGCCAGGCCTTTGCTGATCGACAAGGCCGTCAGTTGCTGCCAGTCCGAGGGCTTGAACAGGGCCATCAACACCTCAAGGTCATACAACCACTTGAGCTTGTCATCAACGCCAATTGAAAGATTTAACGCCCGGTGCACGCACGCATGAATGCAGGCATGCACCAGGCCCAGGCCGCGCGCGAGAGGCCCAAGGCGTGGCAGGAGAATTGACTCGGCCATCAGTTCATCAAACGTAAATGCGTCGGCAAACAAGGGCGAATTGGCCAGGCGCCAATGCACATCGACTTCCAGCTGCAATTCTTCGGAAATACGGCGTCGGCACATCAACTCGTAGGCCACCAGGTCACCCGAAGTTTCAGATCGTTGAAGCCCCGCGTGGCACAAACGACCAGCCAATAACTCCGCCGCCTCGCGCGAAGGCACCAGCAGATCCACATCGCTGCAAGCGCGAAGATGCGGAGCAGAATAAGCCCAGTAAGCCAGCGCGGACCCTTTGAGCAGAAGACCTGGAATACCCGCCGCTGTCATTGCATTCAACACACTTCGCGACTCGGCCTCGAACAACATGGACACCATCGCATCCGTGCGCGCAGCGACAGCAAAGGCTTGCAGCACGGCTTCTGGCATTGATGAATGACCCGGCTCACGCCGCGCCTGCTGCAATTGCCAGTGCACCAGCACCACCACGCCTTCGTGGCGCGCTGCGGCCACCAGATCAAACGGAGTTAGCGCTGAGCCAATGGACCCCGGCGAGGCGGCGCCTGCGGCCCATGCAGCCAGCCAGGCCCGAGTTGGCGTGCAATCAGGCATCAACACTCACCAGCTGTCGCTCCAGCAGCGCCTGCACCAGCGCCAGCATGTCGCGTTCAATGTCTTCATGCGCGACCTCGTATTCGGCCAGTATCACGTCGCGAACCTGCACCAGCGTCTGCCCCTCGGCCATCAGTTGCCAGATGCGCGCACCGACCGGGTCCAGGCCGTAATAGGTCCCGTTCGCCAGGTCCAGGATCACAGTTTCGTCGCCGACTTCCCGCGCCATCACCTGGGCGGGAATCGTCACTTTGTCAGACAGGTTCATGTCACTTTGCTTTCTTCTTCAATGGCATGCCGGATGATGGCCTCGCGCACGCGAGGCAAATCCTCGTAACGGCGGGGGTAATCGAGGCGGTAATAGATCGGCAGTTCTGCCAGCCGCACCATCTCGTCGAAATGCCAGGCCAGCAACTGTTTTTCCTCGATGTCGAGCAGAAAGGAATTCCTCACCAGTTCCATGAGCGCCTCGGCCGGCCGCACCGCTTCGATTACCAGCGACGGCGCCACGCCCTCACCCAGGAAATAAACACGCCTCAGCGGTTGTAGCTGGTCGCAAAAGGCCATCGCATCACCCGCCAGCAAGCGTGCCTTGGTCGTATATTCCACCGCTGGCACGAGGTCCACAGCCTGTGGGATCAACGCCTCCTGGCTGTCTTCCCAGAGGCGCACGGAGGGGTGGCTGGGCGTAATCCGGCACTGCCCGTCCAGCCAGTCTAGTTGCAAGCCGTCATCAGTCAGGAAGCGCGCGCCTGTCGTGGCAAAACTGGCCGCCAGCGTGGACTTTCCTCGCCCGGATTCGCCGGTGAAGGCCACACCTTTTCCATCGATTACCACCGCACTCGCATGCAGCACCAGCCGCCCTTGCCGACTGAGCGCCAGCGGCAAGACCTGATTAAGGTGCAGATGCTCCACCGTTCCCGGTGACACTCCCGGGACAGGCCAGGCGGTAGCCTTTCGGCCATCACGCGATACCTCAAAATCCGCCAGGTCTGGAAAGCGCAGCAGGTAGCTGCTGCTCAGCCGGTAAAAGAGGGTCCACTCAGTCCCATTAGGAAATGTCCACTGGTGAAAAGGCCCTTGGGGCAACTGCGCCTGCGGCCGGGCGTCCAAAGTCTGCAAAGTCACGGTCACTGCGTATCCCGACTCAAAACTGCTGTTATAAAACGCGCGGTTTCTGCCCTAGACGGAAAAAGCGCCGGATGATCGCGCATCACAGCCTGCTGCACTTGCGCCACCGAACGCTGTCCGTCGCAATAACCCAGCACGAGACTTCTGGCATGACCAGTTCGGCTAAAGTGAGGAATGTGCTCCGGATGGTTTCTAATAATTTGCTCTCGATCCAGCAACTCACCTTGCCACGTGGAGTGGCTAAAGCGGCGACCCGAGGCTGAATGCACAACAACCCAGGCAATCATATGATCCGCAGGTCTTGCCATTACCGTCACATCAAGAACTTCACCGCACTTCACGGGCAGCGCGTCTTCAATCGGAAGAAAGGCCTGAGGTCGGCCGATGGCGAAATCAGACAAGGGAGAGTTCGTCATCCAGACACTTTCTGCCAACTCACACTCGAACCAGCCTGCCAAGCCGTGCAAAACGCCATCCCGCTGAACCGTCAAATGTGCAGACCATGAAAAGAAGTCGGGCTGATCGACTTGAAGATTAATGCAGCACAGTTCGGAAGGGGCAGTCAGCAGTTCGTCACGCTGCAAGTTCACGGCATGCTTGCTGTTGACGCTGTTCTGGCGAACCCAGTGGAACTCGGGCGGGATGCCAGGCGCTTGCCAGCCATCAGCCAACTGACGGCCTTTCTGGGACTCGACCGCGGCGATATGGAGCTTTAGCCGACTTGGAATCAGCATGCCACCGGGCTTGAGGAAACGCTTTCGCGCATCGGCCAACAAACCAATTAGGCCATAGTCAAAACCGAAATAGCCCACATGGTCGCAGATGACCACATCCACACGCTCCGGCAAATCCACTTGGAAGGAAGAGCCGCGAATGAAATCGACTTTGGATGCGCGACCAGCACGGGACAGTGTTTCACGTGCGACTTCTATGGCCACTGATGAATCGATGGCGTGGACATGCCCTGCACCTGCTTGGAGACACAGCATCCCTAGCACTGCCGTGCCGCAGCCGACGTCAGCCACATGGTCGCCCGGTTGCACGATCTTTTCAACGGCTGCCCGGTAGAGATCGAGCCTATGGGGCAACGATAGATACCCCAAATGCTCTTCGAGCGATCCGCTCATTAAATCACCGATGCCGAAGCCTGAATCAATGCACGCGACGCGGGGAGAGGCTTACCCCAAGCATGGCGTAGTTGACCCGTTTGAAACCGTCACCATATGTAACCACTGCGTCGGGCATCACGGTTTCAACCTCCTGAGCCATGACGCCAAACTGACGTCCGCTCCCATACAGCTCGCTGAATTCCGGCTTGTAATCGAACAGATACAACCCAAAACCTAAGGGGTGGTTCTCGACGAATACGATATCTTGCTTAAGTCGCATGTCGCAGGTAGCCATAAAAGCCTTACCGGTAGACGTAGAGTTTTCGGAGCTGCCATTTGTACCGTTCTGGGTCAAAACGCTGACACATCCATAGCATACAAGCCCAGGGGGCTTGTACTTTTTCTTTGCATTTGTCGGCGCAGTGAAGAATTCGCTGGCTTGCTGGGCCTGTGACTGATTCAAGGACATACGAACCTTTTGTTACTAATTGTTATTCAGTCTAGCAGATTAATGATGTGCTTTGAGCCCGTAGCTCAATGCGATGTAGCCAGCGTTCGAGAGCGACCAGTTCGCTCATCGAATAGCTAGGGCTTGTGTTTGTATCAGTTCCTTCTTTGTCTTCGCTGTATCTGGACCAAAGGGTACCTATATTTACGTAGGGTCTCAACCTTTGCAGGTCAACGACCATACGCTGCAATGCTGGCTTTGACCATTCATCCATCAATGATTGATAAAAATGGAAGCCCAAGTGCTCCTTGCCACGTCGCCACCGCACCTTGTCGTCGAGTTCCATAGCAAACGCTGTGCGAGCGAAGTGTTTTGTCCAACCGTTGCGCTGTTTGTAGCGCAGCGGCAGACGTAAAAAGAACTCCACGACTCGCTTGTCAGCCCAAGGGTCACGCAACTCCACTCCATAGCGACCCGCGACACGGTCATATCCAGACAACCCGGACACTAAACCCCACGGGCCTCCGTTAAATCGGGCAAGTCCTTGCCGGTGATCTTCAGAAGATGCCGCGTTTATCGCTCGACGATTTGTTTGTAGGCGCAAACGCTCAACCAAATCAAGTTTACGGACGAAATCTGGGTTGATCGCACCACTCGCCAACCACGTCTCTTTATGCCGCATCCGAAATACCAAAGATCTCGCAGTGACGGGTGCATAGGCAACCCATGTGTTTTTCAGCAAAAGCATGACAGGTGAAGCACCTTGTAAAAGAGTGTGGTTTTCGCTAATAGCCTTGCATTCACTCCACGCCTGCCGCCAATCGCCTTTGCGCAGAAGGTGTGCGGGAAACTTGTCAGGGCCCGCCATGGTTAAATCTCCACTAACTCCGGTCAGCATGACACGATGGCCCTGCGCACCTGCGGCTTTGCACATGACGGCCGGCAATAAAATTGAATTATCGATGGGATGCGGCTTTGACCAAGCAACTTCTATCAGATCCTGCACATTGGCCATGCCCTTGAATGAGGGCACAGAAACGAAATGTGCATTGCCATGCAAACCTTTTGTCAAGCTCAGTATGCATTGGCTTTCCACACAGTTTTCGGGCTCATCAGCAATGGCAGAGTAGGTATGAAACTGCTTGCCCGGCATCTCCGGCAACAGTCGCCGAACCATGGCCAAAATTCCCGCTGAATCCATCCCACCACTCATCATGGCGGCGACAGGGCCAGCCGAACGCATACGGCAACGAACGGCTTCAGCAAACACCGACAAAAATGCTTCCTGACACTCTTCATCAGATGAATAAGCACTCTCAATGCCTGCGTCAAGCCGCCAATAACGGGAAGCACTTAGTGCTCCGTCCCGGGAAACCACTACGCTATTTCCCGGCATTAGGCCCTTCACGTCATGCAACCACGAATACTGGTTGTCGAAGCTTTCGGGCGGAAGCACCAACATATCGGCGATCTGCAATTCGTTGGGCCGCCCGGAAACTCCCGGCAAGACCAGCAACGACTCCTCTTCAGAGGCAAAAGCAAAGTACCCCCTATTGAGAGTGTAGTAGAGCGGCCTTGCACCGATGTGATCGACCGCACAGAAAATTTCCTGACGCGTTTTGTCCCACACGGCGAAAGCGAAATCCCCGAGCAATCGCAGAGGACATTGATCACGCCAAATAGCAAAGCTTCGCATGACAAGCTCCGCATCGGAGTTATTGCGCAAACGGGCACCCGACTGCAAAATGCTGCGACGCAATTCCTCGCGATTGTCGAGACGGCCGTCCCAGACAAGCACCAGGCTTTCGTCCTCGTTAGTCAGCGGCTGGGTTTCTTCCAGCGACTCGGGCGTGGTGCGCAGCATGCACTGGCCCAGCGCCACGTTCCCCTTGCGCCAGTGATTGATGCCGTCCGGCCCTCGGTAGTGCATGGCTGCCGTCATGGCCTCAACCTGGCCGGGCTCGACGGGCTTGCCGTCGAAATGAATGATGCCTGTGATGCCGCTCATGGTGCTTGAAATGCCTTTAATGGAATCAGGTCGCCAAATGACGCAAACAGCGCGCTCACGTCGGGACCGTCGTTGACGGGAACGCCCTTGCATTCCACCCAGGCATGCGCGTCAAGCGCGCCCCGCCTCAGTCGCACGCCGATGCGCAACTGACTCTCTACCCCGCGTCGCCGCAGCAGCCAGCCTAGCAACAGCGAGCGCGTAAGGCAGGTGCGCGAGCCCAGCGTGTGGCGCGCCGCGATGTTGACGAGTTCACCGAGCGCCTGAACCTCGGGCAGCGTGATGGCAGGGCAAATCGGCTTTCTGGCGCGTTCAAGCCGCGCCTGGAAGCGCGGCAGCCCCAGCACGCGCAGGCCAAGCCAGAAAACCGGCATCCACGTAGCTGCCGCCAGCAGCGTACGCTGTTCGGCGTGGCTGAGTGCGCGGAATTGGGCCAAGTGGCGGGCAAGGTTCTTCAAGTGAAATATCCAGCGCCTTTAAAGCGATTGATTTGCATGCGAAAAGTGGATTGCCGCCTTCGCGAATGACGATATTTTTCATCTAAAAAAATGCGCTCGAATTGGGTTGCAACAAAGGCGAAAGTTGCGGACCGCCAGGGGTGTCAAAGCATTCAATGATACGGCCCTCTTCCAGCCGCAACACCCGGTCCGCCAGCGCCAGACTCGCAGGCCGGTGCGTGATGAGGATAACAGTGCGCCGCGCCAGGATCTCGTGGCATTCGGCGATAAAGGATTTCTCGCCCTCGGGGTCGAACATGGCGGTGGCTTCGTCCAGCACCAGGATGGGCGGGTCTTTCAGTAGCGCGCGCGCCAGGGCGATGCGCTGGCGCTGCCCGCCTGACAGGCGGATGCCCTGGTCGCCAATGAGGCTGTCATAGCCGTGCGGCAGCCGGGTGATGAAGTCGTGCGCCTGGGCGGCGCGGGCAGCCGCCATGACGGCTTCGGGCCGTGCATCAGGCAGGCCGTAAGCGATGTTGTCGAACACGCTGCCATTGAACAGCAGCACATGCTGCGGCACCACGCCGATCTGGCTGCGCAGGCTGGCCAGCCCGACGCTGGCGATGTCAATGCCGTCGATCAGGATGCGGCCGGCCGTGGGCACCATCAGGCGCATGAGCAAATGCGCCAGCGTGCTCTTGCCAGCGCCGTTAGGACCGGTGAGGGCCACGGTCTCGCCGGCGCGGATGTGCAGCTTGATGCCACTCAGCGCAGGCGGTCGGTCGGGGTAGGCAAAGTGCAGGTCGTCGAACTCGATCTCGCCGCGCACGGACGGCAGCGGGTGGCTGGTGCCGGTCGCTGGCTCGGGCGGCTCGCGCAGCACGTCGCCCAGCCGCTCCAGCGCCCCGCGCGCCTGGCGCGTCTGGCCATATACGTCGGCCAGCGAACTAACGGGGCGGGTCAGCAGCGCGGCATAAAGCAGAAAGCTCACCATGTCCGCCGGGGTGCGGCCCTGCGCCACGCTGCCCAGCAGCCAAAGCACCAGCACCATGCCGGCCGCAGCCAGAAACTGCACACTGGGGCCGAGCGCGGCGTATTTGAATTTTTCCTGATAGCTCAGGCTGACAATGCGGTCGATGTGCCGGCGGTAGCGGGCCGACTCCAGCGGCTCGCGCGTGAAGGTCTTGATGGCGGGCAGCATGGTCAGGTTCTCTTGGGCAACGGCCACGGCATCGGCATGCGCCTGCTGCAACTGACTTGACAGCGGCCGCAGGCGGCGGCCCAACACTTTCAGCAACAGGTAAAACAGCGGAATCATCACCAAAACCAGCAGTGTCAGGCGCGCGTCAATGCGCAGCATCAGTAGCACCGCGCCAATCAGCGTCAGCAGCATGGGCAACACACTCAGCAGCGTGCCGCTGATGTAAGCAGCCAGGCGCTCCACGTCGTTGGTCAGCAGCGCCAGGATTTCGCCGTGCCGGCGCTGGTGAAAATAAGCCAGCGGCAGCGCCTGCAGATGGTCATACAGGCGGGTACGCAGGTCGGCCAGGATGGACTCCGCGGTGCGCCCCAGCAACCAGGCGTTGGCAAACTTCAGCAGCGCCTGCATGGCAAACAAGGCGAGCAGGCCTAGCAGCAGCGTACCGCCGGCATGGGCCGCGCCAGTCAACAGGCGCGCGGCAAACTGGCCCGCCAGCCAAGGCACGGCCAGCGACGCGCCGGTTTCCATCAGCATGAGCAGCGAGCAAAGCGCCAGCGTGGCGCGCCAGGGCCTGGCAAGGCCAAGAATCAATCGTAAGTTCATCGTTTCTTGTTTACCGCGGGCCTTGCCGAAAAGCCAGGCCGCCCTGGGCGCCACCTAACCGGAAGCCCCGCTTGGTGAATATTGCCTGGGCCGGGGCTTGTCAAACTTGGCATTCCTTGTTGCCTGATTTTTAGTCACGATTTACCCAGAGACGCCGTAAACAACTTGTAGCAGCGAGTCGCAGCAGGCTAACTCGTTTGACTTGGCGGGATTCTAGCCGCTGACGCATATCATCCGCGATAAATTTGAAGGTGGCTTCTAGTGTGCTGCGCGGGATAGCACCTGCAGCGCATGAGCACTCGTGTTTGGTAGTATTCATTTGCAGGCGTTACGGTGCGGTTTTGGATGGCTGCATCGTGCGGTGAGGGTCAGCCGCACGTCTGGTTGCCCTCTTTGGCGAGTAACTCTTCTCGCTTTAGGGTTTTGCAAAAAGGCGCCTTGTGATCGACGCTAGAAGTTTCCGAAGGATTGGTTTTAACGATGAATCAGGCGCCGGTTACCGAAGAGCCAAGGAGCCGCTCTGGCCATTTAATAGTCTTCGTCGCGCTCGGTCTGCTTGCTTGTGGCATTTTTTTTTGCAGCAAGGCGGGCGGTATCTGGCTGATCGCGTCAGTCGAGGAGGCGTCCACGCCAATTTCTGCGCCGGCCGCAAAACGCGGGCAGGCGATTGTGGTTTTGACCGGTGGCGACGACCGCATTCGCGAAACTGTGCGCCTGCATCGTGAAACCGGGCTGCCGGTCCTCGCGTCTGGCGGTGATGGCGAGGCCACCGCCATTAAAAGGCAGCTCGAAAATGATTTTCATGTGGCCGTCAAATGGACAGAAGATAACTCACTGAACACCGAACAAAATGCTTTTTTTACATCCAGAGTTCTGGCGCGAGAGCACATTCAACGCATCATTCTGGTGACGCATGCCATGCACATGCGCCGCGCCAAAATGATGTTTTCAGACAAGGGGCTTGAAGTGATTCCCGCGCCAACTCATTTTTCGCACCATGCCCCACTTCTATGGCGCGATTTCCTCCCTGGCATCGAAGGCCTGCGACTTGCAAAATCTGCACTGCATGAGATGCTCGGCCTGGCTTGGTACTGGCTTCGTCAGGTCGTTCATTAATCAGCCTGGTCGCTAGCAACTATTTTTGCCACCACCGCCAGATACCGCTCAATCACCAGCCGCTCGTCGAAGTTCTCCTCCACAAACTCACGCCCACGGTGCCCCATGGCCTGGCGCTCTTCAGGCGTCAAAGCCATGAAACACAGCAACTTGTCAGCAAGGTCCGGCGCGTCAGCGGGGCGACACAAAAACCCCGTTCTTCCGTCAATGACCGTGTCACGACAGCCCGGCGCATCAGTGGTGATGACCGGGCGAGCCATGGCAGCGGCCTCGAGCAGCGTGCGTGGCACGCCTTCACGATACGACGGCAGCACCACGCAGTCGGCCTGCATCAGAAAGCCGCGCACATCGTCGGTCCGGCCCAGGTAAGTCACCACGCCCTCGGCCAGCCACTCGTCCATCTGCTGGCGGGAAATGGCTGACGGGTTGTCTACATCCAGAAAACCCAGCAGCTGAAAGCATGCGCCGGGATGCAAGGCGCGCACGCGGCGCGCAGCCTCTACACATTCACCCACGCCCTTGTCCCACAGCATGCGAGCCACAAGCAAAAAAACCGGTGCTTCCGCCGCCCGCGCGACCAGCGGTGCAGGCACAAAGCGGCTCAGATCAACCCCCGAGCCGGGCAGGCGTTCAGCCTTGCTGGCCTGCACCAGCGCACTGCTGACAAAAACCCCCATGTCGTCGAGGTTCTGAAAGAAAACCCGGTATGCACGGCCAAAGGTCAGCCGGTACAACAGTTTTGCCACTTGCGTCACCAGCGACTTGCGAATAAACGCCCGGCCCAGGCCCGAAACATTGGGTACAAATGCAATGCGCAGCGCGATGCAGGCCAGTGCTGAATACAAATTGCCTTTGGGCGTGTAGCTCAGCACCAGGCCCACCCGACGGCGGCGAAACACCGCCCCCAGGCGCAACACCGACTGCAGCTCGCGTAACGGGTGCGTGCCGCCGCCCGAGATCGGCACTGCCTCAAAACTTACGCCTGCATCGCGGAGGCGCTGGGCGTAGGCGTCATCCGGCGCCACCGCCACCACCGTGTGGCCTGCAGCCTGCAGGGCCAGCATCAGGTTAAGGCGGAAATTAAACAGATACCAGCAGGTATTGGAGACAACGGCAATGCGCATTGATGGGTTCAGATTTTGAAAGGGGTTTTTTGTGGCCGCCATTGGCGGGCGAGACGATTGCCTTTGGAATCTGTCCGTACTATTTCAGGATGACGACGCCTTGGTCATGGATTGCCACGCTGGCCGTCACTACGACGGGCAAAGCGACGCGGCAATCGCAATGACAGGACAAGAGTGGATTGCCGCACTTGGCTCGCAATGACGGCCAAGCGCCTACTGCTCCGCCAGCCACGCCTGAAACATCAGCACCGCCCAAAGGCTGGCGGTGTGGTCGCGCTGGCCGCTCAGGTGCTCGGCCCACTTGGCGCGAATCGGCAACGGATAAAAATAGCCTTCCGCCTGCAAACGCTTTTCATCCAGCAGGCTTTCAGCCCATGGCCGCAGCGGCCCACGCAGCCACTGCCCCACCGGAATTCCAAAGCCCGCCTTGGGCCGCTCAATCAGTTCGCGCGGTACATGCCGGTACAGCACCTGGCGCAGTGCCCACTTGCCCTGCCCGCCCCTGATCTTCATGTCCAGCGGCAGCTGCCACGCCAGTTCGGCTACCCGGTGATCCAAAAAAGGCACCCGCGTCTCCAGGCTGATCGCCATGGCCGCGCGGTCTACCTTGCACAAAATGTCATCGGGTAAATAGGTCATGCTGTCGCGGTACATCATGCGCAGCTGGCTCGCTTCCACCCCGTGTGCAGGCGCCGGGTCATCGAGCAGACTGGGCGGCTCCACCACCATGCCACCGCCCTCCCCGCGCACCACCTGTGCCGGGTCTTGCCATTCGGACACCAGACTCAGGTACAAATCGTCCAGATTGCGCACACCGCGCAGGCGGGCACCCAGCTTGTGCGCCTTGTCGCCGGCGCGGGCAATGCCCCTACTACCGGGAAGCAGGGCGTTGACCGGCCGGCTCAGTGCATCCCATCCCGCCATGGGCACAGCCGTGATGACAGCGCCTAACGCCTGACGCACGGCATACGGCATCACGGCCAGCTTGTTCCAGATCCGCGGCCCCCAGAAATAACGGTTGTACCCGCCAAACAGCTCATCGCCCGCATCGCCCGACAGCACCACCGTGACATGCTGGCGCGCGGCGCGGCACACCAGGTGCGTGGGAATTTGCGAACTGTCTGCAAATGGCTCGTCGTACATGGCCGGCAGCTGGGCAATCACGGCTTGCGCTTCCACTGAGGTGACAAACAACTCGGTGTGCTCCGTGCCCAGGTGATGCGCCACGGCGCGCGCATAGGGCGATTCGTCGAACCCCGCCTCTTCAAACCCCACGGTGAAGGTTTTGACCGGGTCAGCGCCACTTTTCTTTGCCTGCTGCTGCATCAGCGCGACGATGGCCGACGAATCAACCCCACCCGACAAGAACGCGCCCAGCGGCACATCGGCCAGCGACTGCAGGCGTACCGCTTCGGCCAGCCGCTGCTCCAGCGCATCGACCGCCGCCACCTCGTCGGAAATCGGGCTTTGCGCCCCGGCCAGCACCACCTCGGCCAGTGACCACCAGCGGCTCAGGCTCAAGCTGCCGTCAACAGCAGGCAGGCGCAGCAGCTGCGCTGGCGCGGTTGTGGGCGCAGCGCCCTGAATGCTGAGCAGGCAGCCTGGCTCAAGCTTGTAAATGCCCTGGTAAATGCTGCGCGGTGCAGGCACATACATAAAGCGCATGTACTGCGCCAGCGCCTGCCGGCACACCGCATTGTTAAAGCCCGGAAAGACGCGCAAGGCTTTCAGTTCAGAGCCAAACACAAACGCCCGCCCCGACTCGCCGCCCGTCCAGCCGTAGTACAAGGGCTTTTCACCAAAACGGTCGCGCGCCAGATGCAGAGTGCGCGTCTGCACATCCCACAGCGCAATGGCAAACATGCCAACGGTGCGCTTGAGCGTTGCCTCCACGCCCCAGGTTTCAAAGCCCGCCAGCAAGGTCTCGGTATCCGAATGCCCGCGCCAGGCCATGCCATGGCGCTCCTCCAGCGCCGCCCGCATCTCCAGGTGGTTGTAAATCTCGCCATTGAAAGCCATCACATACCGCCCACCGCTTGACGCCATGGGCTGGTGCCCGGCGGGCGACAGGTCAACAATGGAAAGACGGCGGTGGCCCAGCGCAAGGCCAGCCTGTGCATCCGCCCAGGCGCCAGCGTCGTCCGGCCCGCGGTGCGCGATGGCCTCGGCCATCCGGGTGGCGACAGCCTCAAGCCCCCCCCCCAACGCGCTCACGTCAGCGGTCAAAAATCCTGCAAATCCGCACATTTAATTTTTATCCTTGTTGATGACCGAGAGCACGCACGTCAGCGGCGCGACGGGACGACCGCCGCAGGGGCCCCGAATCGATAGCCGTCCGGATTCTGGCTTTGCCAGCGCCAGGCGTCGCCGCACATTTCCGCCAGCGAACGCCGCGCCTGCCAGCCCAGCAGCTGCCGTGCCAGCGAAGGGTCGGCGTAACACTGCGCTACATCGCCGGCGCGGCGCGGCATGATCTGGCAAGGCACTTCGCGGCCGCTCGCTTGCTCGAACGCCCGCACCACCTGCAGCACGCTATGGCCCTGACCCGTGCCCAGGTTCACGGTCAAATGCTGGCCATGCTCCAGCAATGCGTTCAGTGCGGCGACATGGCCTTCAGCCAGATCCAGCACATGGATATAGTCACGCACCCCAGTGCCATCAACGGTGGGGTAGTCGTTGCCAAACACCTGCAACTGCGGGCGCTTGCCCACCGCCACCTGAGAGATGTAGGGCATCAGGTTATTGGGAATGCCGCTCGGATCGTCACCGATCAGACCACCAGGATGCGCCCCCACAGGGTTGAAATAACGCAACACGGCTACTGCCCAAGCCGGGTCAGCCCTGCACAGCGACGCCAGCATGTCTTCGATCATCAGCTTGGTATGGCCATAGGGGTTGGTGTGGCTGCGCGGGAAGTCTTCGGTCATGGGCACCGCGTGCGGATCGCCATACACGGTGGCGCTGCTTGAAAACACCAGCGTCCGACAGCCCGCAGCAGTCATCGCTTCCAGCAGCCCCAGCATGCTGGCCAAGTTATTGCGGTAATACTTAAGCGGCTGGGCAACGCTTTCGCCCACTGCCTTGTAGCCCGCAAAATGCATCACCGCCTGCACCCTGTAGCGGCGCAGCACATCGGTCATGAAAGCCGCGTCAGCCACATCGCCTTGCTCGCAGGCAATGGCTTGCCCGGTGATTTGCCGCAAACGCGGCAGCACCGCCGGGTGACTGTTGGAAAAGTTGTCAACAATCACCGGCGTGTAGCCAGCATGCACCAGCGCCACGCAGGTGTGGCTGCCGATATAACCGGCACCGCCGGTAAGGAGGATGTGTTGAATGATGACGGCCCCGGTTGAAAAATAAATCTGATGTCGCAGGAATCTGCCCTCAATCAAGCCTCGCCATAGGCGGATACGAGCTTCTGCGCACCGCCCCTCCCCGTCATTGCGATTGCCACGTCGCTCTGCTCCTCGAAATAACGGCCAGCACTGCAATCTACGCCCTGTCATTAAGAGCGCAGCGCAACAATCGGTCGCCGGCCTCTTCAACCATGGATCGTCATGGCCCTCGGCCTCGAGATGAAACCCCTCCAGATCTGTCCGCACCTCCAAATCGTTGTAAATCTCACTATTGAAGGCCATCACATATCACCCCCCCGCCTGAGGTCATGGCCTGGTGCCCGGCGGGCAACAGGTCAACAATGGAAAGGCGGCGATGGCCCAGCGCAATACGGTCTGCGCGTCACCCAGGCGTCAGAGTCGTCGGGGCCGCGTGCTGGGTGGCGCTGGCCATCAAGTGGCGGTGACCGCAGGGCCACACAGCTCCGCTAGATGCGCCAACAAACAATCTGCTAAATCACACATTTATCGGCCGGTAATCGACGCAACTGTTAACTGCTGCATCACGGTGAGCGTTCTCTCTGTCATTAGAGCAAGGCCGTATTTATCAATTTGCTTTTCCTTGCCCGCGGCACCCAATACGCGCAGCCGTTCGGGCGCTGCGAGCAAATTTCTTAAAGAACTAAGCAATTGCCTGGTATCGAATGGCTCAACCAATTCGCCATCTACGCCGGATTCAATTATTTCGTTGATTGCAGGAACATCGAAGGCTACTACTGGTTTGCCGTGATACCAAGCCTCCAGCACGACTAAGCCAAAACCCTCCGCCGCTGATGGGATAACCATAAGATCTGAATCGCGGATGTAGTCATGCATGTTGTCCCGAAACCCTTCCCAATGAACATTGACAGACAAGCCGAGCGCATCGGTGCTTCGCTTCAGTTCCTCAAGTAGCGGGCCTGCCCCCACCATCACCACAGACATATTGGGGAATTCACGAACAAGTTCCGGCAGTACGCGGATCAATAGATGATGCTGCTTAACCCGTACCGCCCGACCAGCGACAACGATCTGTGGTGTACCAAAGCGCACTCCACCAAGTTCAACCATGGAGGGTGCATTGGAGAAATCGAAGCCGTACGGTATGGCCATAACCTTACTGGCTGCGATGAGATTACCCTTTACCAGAAATGATTCAAGCGCAGAAGAAATACAGACCACCCGATCGGTATAGCCCCCCGCCCAGCGGGTAAGAAGCGACATCAGATCCTTCCTGAGATAGGCGGGATTCAAGCCGTGACGAGTCTGATAAGACTCGCTGTACCCATGCTTAACCGACAGGAGGCGCAGCGCGGGCATAAAAAAGCGCTTGACACAGGCCCCCCAGACATCAGCATGGATCAGGTTTGATTGAATGACATCAAACTGGTGGTGCTTTATAAACCTTGCCAAACGCCAAATCAGCCAAGGACTAATTGACAAACGAGAATCCATGATGTGAACCGGTATACTTGCAGCTCGGAGTCCTGCAATAAAAACTCGGTTCTTCTCCGCATTGGCGGGATGCTGAACAACCAGAAAAGCGGCATCTACACCCCGCTTACGCAACTCGGGCAAAATACTCAGGAAATAACGCTCCGAGCCCGATATCCCCGCCATTTTCTGGAGAAGCAAGACCTTCACGCAGCGATTTCCTGCTGAAATCGAAGCGTCAACCGGATTCCATTCTCCAATTGTGTTAAATCCCGACCAAGGATCGAACGCATTCGAGTGACATCTGGCAACCGTCGAGTCATATCCCCCTCCGTTAATGCTGGCAGGTGCGTGATATACGATTTGGACCCGGTAATCTCAATTATCCGCCTTGCCAAGTCGAGCATGGAAATCTCGACATCGCTACCGATGTTGATCACCTCATTCACTCCAACGCCGTCGTTGAGGAGTTTCTGCACAGTGTCGAGGTTATCTTCAACGTAACAGAAGGTTCGGGTTTGACTACCCTCACCATAAATTGTCAATGGTTCACCGGTCAATGCCTGCGACAAGAACCGTGACATTACGAAATCGGTGCTCTGCAATGGACCATAAGTATTGAAGAAGCGGAATATGGTGTATTCCAACCCATACTCCTGATAAAAGGACTTGAAATAAGCCTCTCCCAAATTCTTCACGATGGCATACGGTAACCTCGAATTGAGCGGCGTCGTGGACTCCCGCTGGGGAAATTCAACAGGTTCGCCATAAACCTCCGAACTAGACGAATAAAAAACACGCCGCACACCAGTGGATTTGGCCAAGCCAAGGACATTCTCAATTCCTTTAACGTCATCCAGTACCATCCGAGGCGATTCAAGGGTCCGCTTCACACCCACGACTGCAGCGTAATGGAAAATGTAGTCAAACCCACTCGAACACATGATTGGCGCCATTTCATCCATGCGATTGCAGTCCGCTTTGATGAAACGCCAGTTTTCACCCTCAGTCTGAGGTAATTTTGTGCGCGAACCAGTAAGCAGATTATCAACAACGACAACAAAATTATTTGGGTCCGCAACCAAGCGGCGAGCGAGGCTACCACCAACGTTACCCGCACCGCCGGTAATCAGAATTTTTCTTTTCAATTTCTACTCCCCTGAACAAGATTATTGTAAGACTCAAACATAGTTTCGTTATTGTATAAACGGATTACCAGATCCCGTGCATCCGCCATAAACCGCGTCTGTAAATCAGGATTTGACTGAAGCAGTCGAATCACATCGGCGAATGCCTCTGGTGTATTTTCTTTAGCCAATAAACCAAATTGTCTCTCGCCCTGCATAAGTAAATTGCTTATCCCTGGTACGGCTGATGCTACTATTGGCAATTCCATTGACATGGCTTGGAGCATGGCTGTGCTAAGCGCCTCGCCTTCAGAAGCATGGGCGTAAAAATCCAGCGACTGAAACCAGGATACCAAGTCAGCCTGGTCAAGATTTCCCATCAGTTCCACATGATTGCCTAGTCCCAATCGACTAACCAGAGCCTTCACTTGGGCATGACAGACGCCATCGCCAGCCAGTGACAGACGCCAGTTCACCTCTGGCTGGTGTCGAACCAGCAAAGCCAAAGCCGAAACCAGCAAATCCTGGCGCTTGGTGTCGGTGAATCTGGCGGCCATTCCGATCCGTACCATGTGGGCAGGTGGCCGGGGTGCTGCGCGCCGATAACGTGCAACGTCGATACCATTGGCAATCACAACCACCTTTTCAGGTCTTTTAAAGCAAGAAAAATAAGCGACGTGCTTGTCGCGGTACCCGCCCGTAAGAACAACTACAGATCGAGCCAAAACCAGCGCGAGTGCGCTCATCGCCCTTTCGC
>NZ_JABBPF010000096.1 GCF_012927415.1 Polaromonas sp.
CGCGTGGAAGGCAGCGAAGCTGCGCATGCAAGGGTGGTGGCGAGCTACCGGCAAACCGTGCTGAGCGCATTCCGGGGCGTTGAAGACCAGCTGGCTGCCACTCGCGTGCTGCTGACCCAGCAGGACCTGCGCCGCCAGGCCTCGCAAGCGGCCGACCAGGTCGAGCAGCAAGTGCTCAACCGCTACCGCAGCGGCCAGGTCAGCTACACCGAAGTCATCACCGCGCAGGCCACCGCGTTAAGTGCGCGCCGCGCGCTGGTGCAGGTGCTTGCCGACCGGCAGACCACCGCAGTGGCGTTGATCCAGTCCCTGGGCGGCGGCTGGCAGTTCGGGCAATAAGCCCGCACGCGCCAGGTTCACTATGTTTTAGATAGCATACCGAAGCCGTAATCACTGGACCTGCCGTTGATTTGATGCTTGAACTGCGGGAAAACCGTGGCGCGGGCGTGAACCCAGGCCTGTTGATGCCGGTACGGCCTGACTGCTGCGCGCAAAGCGCCGGGAACGAAACCCCGCGATTGAACCGCCAAGGCGGTGCGCGGCGCCGCAGGGCCTGCCGGTTTCCTGAAGGCTGAGGCGTACTCCAGCAGGCCGGCGCGCTTACACTGCCTCAATGCCGATTTCACCGGCGAGCAGCCCCGTCCAGGGGACCGCAGCAGCCACCCCCTGCGCCGGCCGTGCAGCATTTTCACCAGGCCCTGCTCTGGCCCGTACGGCTGATGCCGTCCACGGATGCGCAGCGCTACAGCCCCTGGCAGGTGCTGCGCGAACTCGGCGACGCATCGCCATGGCGTGAAGAGCTCGACGAGTGCACCGGGAGCAGCAGCCGCTTTCATGAGCGCCACTACAACGAGTTCGTGAGCTTTTTGCCCTATGTGCAGCGCTTCCTGCACGGGGAAGGCCGTTCGTGCAAGCAAAGCGGCAGCAGCGCCGGCAGCGACGGTGATTCGCCGATGCGGACCTTCAGGCGCCGTGACATCGCGGCGCTACGGGTGGTGACTCAGTCGGGCGCTGCGCCGATCACACTCGATGTGGTGCATTGCGACCTCTATTTTTTCTTCGATGTCGAGGTGGTGCTGCTCAACCTCGAAGTCTGCGCCGACAACCTGAGCCTGGCGCAGGCGCAAGAGCTGGTTTACCGCTTCGGCCGCGCCTACCCGGCCGGCTGGGACGCTCGTGGCAACGCGCTGCACTGCATGAGTAGCGTCGAGTGGCTGGCCGCTGACGGCAGCGTGCTCGCCAGCTCCGACGCCCAGCAGCGCGAAGCCTTCATCTCGCATGTCGCCATTCATCGCGCGCCTCGCATTGCGGCGCACTGGGCCTACCTGATGCAACCGCTGGTGAGTGACCTTTCCGACGACGCCGGCCTGCTGCGTTATCGCCAGATCGAGTACTACCGCATGCCGGTGATGGCCTACTTGGCGCTGGACGACCCACGCCAGCTCACCCGCAACGACTTCATCCAGCTTGGGCTGGTGACAGGTGCCGGCACGACCGAAGCGGACCTGCCTTACGCCGGGCAGCCCCTTGCCGATTTCGAGCAGCGTTACTGCTACGACCGCTTCTGGGCCGATGCCGGTGCCGCGCCCAACACCCGCTACCTCTGCAACTGCCACGCGCTGATCGTGGTGGGCGATGCGCGGTCTGTATTTTTCTGCTGCCCCGACCGCGGCGTGCTGGCGCAGTTCAGGCACCAGCATTTCCTGCTGTTCCTGATCGCGCACTTTCAGAAGGCCGCCTTGCTGATGTTCTCGGACCAGCTGGTCGAGGCCCTCAAGCGGCTCGACCTTCGCAGTACCCCCAGCGTCAAGAGCTTCAAGCGGGCAATCCGCGCCAGTTTTGAGCGCTTCCGGCGCTTTACCCACCGCTACTGGTTCCACCAGATTTCTGAACAGGCCCAGGTGCGCGCGCTTTGGCAGCTGTGCACCACCCACCTCGGGCTTGATCCGCACTACGGCGAAGTCCGGGAACGTATCGCCGATATGAGCAGCTACCTTGACGCGGACAGCCTGCGCCGCCAGGCCAGCACCGTGGTGCGGCTGACCGTGGTCACGCTGTTCGGCCTGATCGGCACCGTCACCACCGGCTTCCTCGGCATGAACCTGCTGGCTGAAGCCGATGCGCCGCTGTGGCGCAAGGCTATCTGGTTTGGCGTGGTGTTCGGCGCGACCGACTGGCTTACCCTCTACACCATGGTCAAGTCGCAGCGGCTGTCCGATTTCATTGACGCGTTGTCAGACGACCGCCTCACCCTGCGCGGCAAACTCGCCGCACTGGCGCCGGTGTGGCGACCTGGATCAGATTGAAGGACTTGCGGCGGTTTCAAGGGCATGGCACGCGGTGCGAGCCTGCGAAAGAACTGCCAGGAAGTCTGCCAACACCAATCCTTGATCAGGATCATGAGCGCTGACGGCAAGCGGCCGGATACTGACACTCACAACTTTGGGAGCTGTCAGCATGAAACTTTTAACCGACCTGTTTTCCACCGACTATGGTCTCATGAGCGTTATCGGCATCGTCTTCATGATGGGGATGGGCGTATTTTTCTTTTTACTGTTCATGGGCAAAATGAATCGGGACGCCAAACTCGCCGAAAAGTAAACGCGGCGATTTTATTAAAGGCCGGGGCGCGAACCGGCTTTCAATACTGCACGGTCGCGGCAACGCGCTCGGCACAGGCCTTTGCCTGTCCCGCATCGCGCGCCTCCACCATTACCCGTAACAGCGGCTCGGTGCCGCTGGCGCGAATAAGTAGCCGGCCGCTTTCGCCGAGTTCAGCCTGCACAGCTTTGGTTTGCCGCGCCAGCTCGGCGCTGCCCATCCAGTCCTGGCCAGGCTTCAGCCGCACGTTGATCAGGGTCTGCGGAAACAACACGACATCAACCAGCAATTGCGCCAGGGTTTTTTTGCTGCGAACGCAGGCTTGCAAGACCTGCAACGCACTGATGAGACCATCGCCGGTCGTGTGTTTGTCCAGCGCCAGCAGGTGGCCAGAGCCCTCTCCGCCAAGCAGCCAGCCACGTTTGTCGAGTTCTTCCAGAACGTAGCGGGCACCCACCCTGGCGCGAACAAACTCCACGCCTTTGGCTTTCAGGGCCACTTCCACGGCCATGTTGGTCATCAGGGTGCCCACCGTACCGGGGACTTTTTCGCCACGCGCCAAGCGTTCGTTGACCATCAGGTACAACACTTCATCGCCGTTAAACAGCCGTCCTTCGGAGTCCACCATCTGCAGCCGGTCAGCATCCCCATCCAGCGCAATGCCGTAGTCGGCCTGGTTGGCGAGCACTGCGCTGATCAGTGCTTGAGGATGCGTGGCACCGAATCCATCATTGATATTGAGTCCATCTGGCATGCAGCCGATGGCAATCACCTCGGCACCGAGCTCATGAAACACCATGGGCGCAATCTGGTAGGCCGCGCCATGCGCGCCATCCACCACAATTTTCAGTCCCTTGAGCGTGAGGTCGTTGGCAAACGTGCCCTTGCAAAACTCGATGTAACGCCCGGCCGCGTCATCGAGACGGCGTGCTTTTCCCAGTGAAGCCGAGTCAACCCACGCTGGCGCTTCGCCCAAAGCGGCCTCGACAGCAATTTCCCACTCATCGTTGAGCTTGGTGCCCTGGGCACTGAAAAACTTGATGCCATTGTCGGCAAAGGGATTGTGGCTGGCACTGATGACGACCCCGAGGCTGGCGCGCTGGGCACGCGTGAGGTAAGCCACACCGGGCGTAGGCAACGGCCCGAGCAGCACCACGTCGACGCCGGCCGAATTGAAGCCGGACTCCAGCGCGCTTTCAAGCATGTAACCCGAAATGCGCGTGTCCTTACCTATCAGCACAGTGGGCCGCGACTCAGTCCTGCGAAGGACGCGGCCGACTGCATGCGCCAGCCGAAGCACAAAATCGGGCGTGATGGGCGCCTGACCCACGGTGCCGCGAATGCCGTCGGTGCCAAAGTATTTTCTTGTCATGTTGATTGCCCGTTCAAAAGCTGGTAACGCTGTAATTTTATCAATAAGGCTGCGGCTAAGGCCTGAACCAGTCTGCACATTCTAGAAGAGGGCTGGCGCTTGGCCCGAGGCAAAAGTGCAATGTGCTGTTTAAGGCAACAGCGGCGCGATACACAGGCTTGCCGGGTTAACGCGCAGCGGCCCAAACCTTGAGCGCTTGAACGGTCTCGCGCACATCATGCACACGCACGATGCTCGCTCCGCGATCAACCGCCAGTAATGCGGCAGCCACGCTGGGCACCACGCGGTCGACGATGTCCAGCGCGCCCTTGTAGTTGCTGGAAACGGCGGCCAGTGACGATTTACGCGACCAAGCCGCCAGCAAGGGATAGCCCGCGATCAGAAGTTCCCGTTGCCGCGCCAACAGAGAGAAGTTTTGCGCTACGGTTTTTCCGAAACCCACGCCGGCGTCCAGCACAATCCTGTTCTTTTCAACGCCAGCGGCCCGCAACTCAAATGCCGATCGCTGAAGAAAGGAAAGCACCTGCGGCACGACGTCGCCCTCCATGGGGGTCGTTTGCATGGTCTGTGGCTCGCGGTGCATGTGCATGAGGCAGACACCGCAACTCGGGTGTGCCGCAACCGCCGACAAAGCACCGGGCTGCCGCAGGGCCCATACGTCATTGATGATATCGGCGCCCAGATCAAGCACTGCCCGCATGACTTCCGGCTTGTAGCTATCCACGGACAGCGGCACACCGAGTTTCAAGGCATGGCGAACGACAGGCAAAACACGCGCCAACTCTTCTTCCAGCGGCACCGGTAACGCGCCCGGGCGGGTCGATTCACCGCCAATATCCAGCAGATCAGCGCCATCCCTGAGCAATTGTTCGCAATGCGCAAACGCGCTGGCAAAGCCGCCCCCTTGTTTGAAATATTGGCCGCCATCCGAAAAGGAGTCAGGTGTCACATTGACGATGCCCATGACACGCGGTCGCGACAGATCAATCTGAAAGCGTGAGGTTTGCCAGATCATGAAAATACCATTCCAGCCGGTTTCGTTGTTTCGCAATAAGGCGGCGACTGGCAAAGAAAAACCGGGGACTGGCCCCGGTTTTTCATGACTTGCTTTCAGCCCCCGCTCAGTTATTGAGCAATCTTTCAGGCCACCGTTGGTGCAGGATCGGTGTTCACGGCAGGGCTGCCACCGCTGGGGCCGCCGCCGCCAACTGAAGGGTTGCGTGGCGTCCAGTCCTTGGGCGGCCGAGGCTCCTTGCCAGCCATGATGTCGTCGATCTGGCCCATGTCGATGGTTTCCCACTCCAGCAGCGCCTTGGCCATGGCGTGCATCTTGTCCTGGTTGTCTTCGATCAGCGTACGCGCAACCGTGTACTGCTGGTCGATGATGCGGCGCACTTCGACATCCACTTTCTGCAGTGTCGATTCGCTCATGTTGGTGGTCTTGGTCACAGAGCGGCCCAAAAACACTTCACCTTCGTTCTCCGCGTAAACCATGGGGCCTAATGCATCGGTCATGCCGTAACGCGTGACCATGTCGCGGGCCAACGCCGTGGCGCGCTCGAAGTCATTGCTGGCGCCAGTGGTCATTTGGTGCATGAAAACTTCTTCGGCGATACGGCCACCGAACAACATGCTGATCTGGCTGAGCATGTACTCTCGGTCATAGCTGTAGCGGTCCTGCGCTGGCAGACTCATCGTCACGCCCAGGGCACGGCCGCGTGGAATGATGGTGACCTTATGCACCGGGTCGCACTTGGGCAGCATCTTGCCAAGCAACGCGTGGCCGGACTCGTGGTAAGCCGTGTTCCGGCGCTCTTCTTCCGGCATGACCATGCTTTTACGCTCAGGACCCATCAGGATTTTGTCCTTGGCTTTTTCGAAATCCTGCATTTCGACCACACGGGCACTGCGGCGTGCCGCCATGAGCGCAGCTTCATTGCAGAGATTGGCCAGATCAGCACCCGACATTCCGGGCGTACCGCGGGCGATGATGCTGGCGTTCACGTCCTGTCCAAGCGGCACCTTGCGCATGTGGACATTGAGAATCTGTTCACGGCCGCGGATGTCGGGCAGCGTGACATAAACCTGGCGGTCAAAACGGCCGGGGCGCAACAGGGCGGCATCCAGAATGTCCGGGCGGTTGGTGGCGGCCACCACAATCACGCCGACATTGGTTTCGAAGCCATCCATTTCAACCAGCATCTGGTTGAGCGTCTGTTCGCGCTCGTCATTGCCGCCGCCCACGCCAGCGCCCCGCTGGCGGCCCACGGCATCAATTTCATCAATGAAAATAATGCAGGGTGCGTTTTTCTTGGCGTTGTCGAACATGTCGCGAACCCGGGCCGCGCCCACGCCAACGAACATCTCGACGAAATCGGAGCCGGAGATGGAAAAGAAGGGAACCTTGGCTTCGCCGGCAATCCCCTTGGCGAGCAAGGTTTTACCCGTACCCGGAGGACCGACCAGCAATAGACCGCGCGGAATACGGCCACCCAGCTTCTGAAATTTCGCCGGATCCTTCAGGAAATCGACCACTTCCTTGACTTCTTCTTTCGCCTCGTCGCAGCCTGCCACGTCCGCAAAAGTTACCGGGTTGGTCGATTCATCGAGCATTCTCGCCTTGGACTTGCCAAAACTAAACGCTCCGCCCTTGCCGCCACCCTGCATCTGCCGCATGAAATAAACCCAAACGCCGATCAACAGAAGCATCGGACCCCAGCTGACCAGCAGCGTCATAAGCAAGGAACCCTCTTCGCGCGGCTTGACGTCAAATTTCACGTCATTGGCGATCAGGTCGCCCACCAAGCCACGGTCCAGGTAAGTTGCCGTGGTGCGAATCTTCCGGTCATCGTTGGTGGTGGCGGAAATTTCGGTGCCGCCCTGACCTTCCGCGATGGTTGCCGTCTTGATGCGCTTGCCTCGCACTTCCTCTAGGAAATCGGAATAACCCAGGTAGTTTGAGCCCGCACCGCCACGCGTATCAAATTGCTTGAAGACGGTGAAAAGCACCATGGCTATCACGAGCCAGATTGCAATTTTGGAAAACCACTGATTGTTCAAGGACTACTCCGATGTAAGAACCTAAAGGCCATGTGAGGGCACATGCGTCTGATTTTAGGCGTTTCAAGGCCAAAATTTAAAACGATGCGCGCTGCAGCCCTTGCGTTAAAGCGGATTTGATCGTTTTTTGCGCCATCTCTTACTTCTCGACGCCATGTCGCCTGTTATTTAAGACCCTTGCCCACCAGAAAGGTTTCCGAAGAATTGGACCGCGAAGCCTTGGGTTTCATACGCTTGACCACCTTGAAAGAAGCCTGGAACAGCTTGACCAGCTCGTCATAGCAGCTACCATGAAAAAGTTTGACCACCAGCGCGCCGTCCGGTTTCATCCGGTTTTGGGCAAATTCGACCGCCAGCTCAACCAGATGCGCTATGCGTGCCGCATCGGCAGATTCAATACCCGAGAGATTGGGCGCCATGTCGGAAATGACAAGGTCCACCCTGAGCGGCCCGCTTGGGGTTGCCAAAGCCTGCTCCAGTTTTTGCAGCACGTCGGGCTCGCGGAAATCACCCTGAATGAACACCACCCCCTCAATAGGCTCCATCGGCAACATGTCCAAGCCGATGATCCGGCCATTGAGTTCGCCAGCGGCCGCGCCAGTGGGCGAAAGCTTGCGCCTTACATACTGGCTCCAGGCGCCCGGTGTGCTGCCCAAGTCCACCACGCAGTCACCTGGCTTGACCAGCCCCAGCGTTTCATCCATTTCCTTCAGCTTGTAGGCGGCGCGGGCGCGGTAGCCGTCTTTTCGGGCCTGTTTTACATAAGGATCGTTAATATGGTCATGCAACCACGCCTTGTTGACCTTTTTTCCCTTCGGATTGACCTTGGCACCTGTTTGCGCACCCCCTTTGGCAGTGGCATTTGTCGCTGTCTTGGCATTTACTTTCATGGCACTATTGTCGTCTTACGGACTCCACCGATAATTGGGGCATGGCTCAAATACAACTTACCCCTGCCCAG
This sequence comes from Polaromonas sp., assembly GCF_012927415.1. GTDB lineage: Bacteria > Pseudomonadota > Gammaproteobacteria > Burkholderiales > Burkholderiaceae_C > Polaromonas. The sequence goes on from NZ_JABBPF010000096.1 coordinate 7,995, forward strand.
CGCAAAGACCACCGCGCTGAAGCGCACCATCTCAACGCGGTCGTGATGGTCGGCTCCGACGGCCTGACCGAAGGCGTCAAGAAAGAAATCGACGCTGCGCTAAGCGCTCATGGGCTTATCAAAGTGCGTGTGCAGTCTGATGACCGGCCCGGTCGTGAAACGATGTTTCAGGCCCTGGCCGACGAACTTGACGCCGCTCCGATCCAGCACATTGGCAAGCTGCTGGTGCTCTGGCGGCCGGTTCGCGAGAAAGACAAAAAGGTCAGCGAAGACCGCATGGCCGGTCCGCGCGACATCAAGGTACTGAAAAACAGCTCACGTTACGGTCAGCGGCCCGAGGTCAAAACCCTGCGCGTGCTGGGCAATCAGCGCCTGACACCGGGCGGCTCCGTCAAGCGGGCGAAGCCCAAGCAGCGCAGCGTAAAAAAACGCGCCCAGGACTAAGGCCGTTTTACTGCCAGCCCGGCCGACTTCAAGAGTCGGCTTTTTTGCTTTCGGACTTGCAAGCCTTCAGGGCCCTTTAGATTTGTACCATCCGCCCATAGTTACACAGCATGAACAATCCACTCCTAGACTTTTCCGGCCTTCCGCTGTTTGACCGCATCCTGCCCGAGCATGTTGGCCCGGCGATGGATGAACTGCTGGTAAAGGCTGATGCCGCGCTGGAGCAGGTCACGGCAGCCGGCTTTCCCGCCTCGTGGAGCGAGATTTCCCGTGTGCTGGACGTAGCTACCGAAAACTTTGGCCGCGCCTGGGGTGCCGTCAGCCACGTGAACAGCGTCGCCGACACGCCCGAGCTGCGCGCCGCCTATAACGCCGCCCTGCCCAGAGTCACCGAGTTCTCGACCCGGCTTGGCGCCGATGAGCGCCTGTACGCCAAATACAAGGCGATCGACGTCGACAGCCTGAACACCGAGCAGCGTCAGGCGCACAAAAATGCCATTCGCAATTTTGTACTTTCAGGCGCGGAACTCACGGGCGCGGCCAAAGAGCGTTTTGCAAAAATTCAGGAACGCCAGGCCGAACTCAGCCAGAAATTCAGCGAAAACGCGCTCGACGCCACAGACGCTTTTACCTATTACGCCAGCGCCGACCAAGTGGCCGGCATTCCGCAAGACGTGCTTCAAACCGCCAGGGCACAAGCCGAGACCAAAGGGAAAACCGGCTATCGACTCAGCCTCAAAATGCCGAGCTATTTGCCTGTGATGCAGTTTGCCGAAAGCAGTCCGCTGCGCGAAATACTCTACAAGGCCTACACCACGCGGGCCAGCGACCAGGCGCCGGCCGAATTCAGCCAGTTCGACAACAGCGCCGTGATGCGGGAGATTCTTGCCTTGCGTCAGGAAGAAGCCCGGCTGCTGGGCTACCTGAATTTTGGCGAAGTTTCGGTGGTAGCCAAAATGGCCAAGTCGCCCGAGGAAGTGGTCACTTTTTTACGCGACCTGGCCAGGCGCGCCCGGCCCTATGCCGAAAAAGACATCGCCGATCTGCGCGCCTTCGCCGCTGGGACGCTGCATCTACCCGACCCGCAGCCCTGGGACTACGCCTACATCGGCGAAAAGCTCAAGGAGGCGCGTTACGCCTTCAGCGAACAGGAGGTCAAACAGTATTTCCCCGCGCCCAAAGTGCTGACGGGCCTGTTCAGGATTGTTGAGACCCTGTTTGAAGTGACCATTCGCGCGGATTCGGCGCCGGTCTGGAAACCGGGCGTCGAGTTTTACCGCATTGAGCGCGACGGCCAGCTACTGGGTCAGTTTTACCTCGACCAGCCGGCCCGCACGGGCAAACGCGGCGGCGCCTGGATGGACGACGTACGCGCCCGCTGGCTGCGCCCAGACACCGGCCAGTTGCAGACGCCTGTCGCGCACCTGGTCTGCAATTTTGCCGAGGGGGCGGGCGGCAAGCCGGCCTTGCTGACGCACGACGATGTCACCACGCTGTTCCACGAATTCGGCCACGGCCTGCACCATATGCTGACCCAGGTGAATGAGCATGATGTTTCGGGCATCAGCGGTGTCGAATGGGACGCAGTCGAACTGCCCAGCCAGTTTATGGAAAACTTTTGCTGGGAATGGGACGTGCTCAAGCACATGACCGCCCAGGTCGACACCGGCGCGCCCCTGCCCCGCGAACTGTATGAAAAAATGCTCGAGGCCAAAAACTTCCAGAGTGGCATGCAGACGCTGCGCCAGGTCGAGTTTTCGCTGTTCGACATGCTGCTGCATACCTCGCACAACCCTGATGAGGACCTGATGGGCCTGCTCAACCAGGTCCGCCGGGAAGTGGCGGTGATTTCTGCGCCAGCCTACAGCCGCACGCCACATACCTTCAGCCACATTTTTTCAGGCGGTTATGCCGCCGGCTATTACAGCTACAAGTGGGCCGAGGTGCTGTCGGCCGACGCCTATGCAGCATTTGAGGAAACCGCTGCTGTGGCAAAAGCGACAGACGCAAAGGACGCGACCGGTAAATCAACCGTCAGCGTGGAAACCGGCAGAAAATACCGGCAGGCGATTCTGGAAGCGGGTGGCAGCCGCCCCGCCATGGAGTCGTTCAAAGCCTTCCGGGGCCGCGAGCCTTTGCTGGATGCCTTGCTGCGCCATCAGGGTATGGCGTAATAACGGAAATTGAACGGGAATTGCTTCAAAACTGACTGGAACACCATGACTGCAAACGCACCTGCTTTTTCTGCCGCCAAGGCCCTGCTGACGCTGGCCGTGATGGCGTCCAGTTTTTTTGCAACCGTCGCCCAGGCCCAGCAGGTCTATCGCATCGTGGGGGCAGACGGCAAGGTGACTTTTTCAGACCAGCCGCCGGCACTGGCCAGCGGCGCCAAGGTCAGCTCGGCCAGCGCGACGTTAGCAGGCGGCACCGCTGCTGCCGGTTTGCCTTTTGAACTCCGGCAGGTCGCTGGCAAATACCCGGTCACGCTATACACCGGCGACAACTGCGGCCCCTGCAATTCAGGCCGTTCACTGCTGACCAGCCGCGGTATACCGTTTGCCGAAAAGACGGTAACCACGGCCGACGACAGTCAGGCCTTGCAACGCATGAGCGGAGAAACATCACTGCCGTTCGTGACCATAGGCAGCCAGCAACTGAAAGGTTTTTCAGACGCCGAGTGGACGCAGTATCTCAACGCGGCGGGTTACCCCGCGACTTCGGCATTGCCGGCCAGCTACCGTGCGCCCGCGGTTGCACCGCTGGTAAGCGTTGCCGCGGCACCTGACCCGACCGCTGCCACCGGGGCAAGCCCCGCTACCGCAGCTTCTGGCGTGATGGCAGGCACGACTGTCACCACAAGATCCGTGCGCCCTGCCCGCCCCGCTGTAAAGCCCATTAACAGCAACCCGGCCGGCATTCAGTTCTAGCCAGCCGGGTTGAACTTGGCCTAGAACACCAGGGTTTTGACACCGTCTGCCGTGCCCAGCAGGCATACATTGGCTTTCTGAAACGCAAAGACCCCGACCGTCACCACGCCGGGCCACTGGCTTACCTGCGACTCAAAGGCCAGCGGGTCGGCAATACTCAGACCCGTCACGTCCAGGATGTGCTGGCCGTTGTCGGTCACCAGTGGAAGGCCGTCTTTTAGCCGCACAAGCGCGATGCCGCCCAACGCAGCAAACTGGCGAGCAATACGCTTGGTGGCCATCGGAATCACCTCCACCGGCAACGGAAAATCACCCAGCGTTCCTACCAGCTTGGACTGGTCGGCAATGCAGACGAATTGGCGCGACTGGGCGGCTACGATTTTTTCACGCGTTAGCGCGGCGCCGCCGCCCTTGATCATGTAGCCCGCGTGGTCGATTTCATCAGCGCCGTCGATATACAGCGCCAACTCGTCTACTTCGGTCGCGTCAAACACCTTGATGCCGAGCGCCTGCAGGCGTTCAGTGGAGGCCACTGAACTGGACACCGCGCCAGCAATGCGGTCCTTCATGCTGGCCAGCGCATCAATGAATTTGTTGACCGTAGAGCCAGTCCCGACTCCGACAATGCTGCCAACTTCGACGTAATGCAGGGCGGCCTGGCCGACCAGGGTTTTGAGTTCATCTTGGGTCATGTTGGGACTTCGTGAAAATTTGGCAGTTCAGGTTTTGCGACAATCAAGGCTCATGTCTTGCGGGCTTCAGCGCCTGTCGGGGCCGCACAATCCATAGTCATCAGCCGGAATTATCCAATGTCCCTGCTCCCTTACGCCTTGGCCCGCCGCTTTTTATTCGGACTTGACCCCGAGACTGCCCACGAACTGACCATGGCCTCTCTGGCACGCACCCAGGGCACGCCACTGTCAATGGCCTACTGCAGCACCCGTGTCAGCGACCCGATCACGCTGGCAGGGCTGACGTTTCCCAACCGCGTCGGGCTGGCGGCAGGGCTTGATAAAAACGCCCGCTGCATTGACGGACTGGCCGCCATGGGCTTTGGCTTTGTCGAAGTCGGCACCGTGACGCCAAAAGCCCAGCCCGGCAACCCCAAGCCACGCATGTTCCGCCTGCCCGAGGCCAATGCGCTGATCAACCGCCTGGGTTTCAACAACGACGGGCTGGACGCCTTCCTGGCTAATGTGCAGAAATCTGCCGTCCGCAAACAAGGCACCCGGAACAGCTTGCTGCTCGGCCTCAACATCGGAAAAAATGCCGCCACGCCGATTGAAAACGCGGTGGACGACTATCTGATCTGCCTTGACGGCGTCTACCCGCATGCCGACTACGTGACTGTCAACATTTCCAGTCCCAACACCCAAAACCTGCGCGCTCTGCAAAGCGACGCCGCGCTTGACGCCCTGCTGGGCCGCATCGCAGAACGCCGCGAAACGCTGGCCCGGCTGCACGGCAAACGCGTGCCGATTTTTGTCAAAATCGCGCCAGACCTGGACGATGCACAGCTTGAAGTGATTGCCGCCACCCTCAAGCGTCATGCCATGGACGGCGTGGTGGCCACGAATACCACACTGAGCCGCGACGCGGTCAAAGGCCTGCGCCATGCCGAAGAAGCGGGCGGCCTGAGCGGTTGTCCCGTGTTGCAGGCCAGCAACCGAGTCATCCGCCAGCTGCGCGCCGCGCTTGGTAAAAGCTTTCCCATCATCGGCGTGGGCGGCGTGATGAGCGGGCTTGACGCAGTCTCGAAAATCAGGGCGGGCGCCGATGTGGTGCAGATTTACACTGGGCTCATCTACAAAGGCCCGGAACTTGTCGCCGAAGCCGCTCTTTCCATTAAAAGTAGCGCTTAGTCCAATGAATACGTGTTTATGTAGCTATGTAATTAATAGCAATTAGCTCGAAGCACGGCTTGACCAAAGAGTCACGGCGACAGGCGCCAACGGACTGGTGGTGAGTGATGTCCGGATCCGTACCGCAAACATCCTCTGGTGCGCCGGCTCCAGGCGTGGTCAAGGTTCTGCCGTACTGCTCGGTACCCGAACCAGCCGGGATCTTCCCGATCGGGGTCTGGCGCGCCTGGGCGATAGATCTGGCAAGCCGCTTCCCGGCCTGGCCGCCGTCGCCAAGCAGCTGGGCCGTCATGTCGGGCTTGACCTCAAGGTGCCTGTCTGCGGCGCCAGTCACTATGGGCAACGGTGCACAGACAGGAGTAGCCGTGACGCGACTCATTTCCCTCACGCCATGTATTATTGAACCCGGGCGCATCGCCAGAGCCCTGCAGGCTGTTGCAGCATCCGGTTTGCGTCTGCCTTGAACTTTTTACCACGGAAAAACCCAGCATGATGATCCGCAGGCAACTGGTTCTTGGCGCGGCGGCCAGCGCCGTCATCACACCGGCGTTGACGGCCTGCTCGTCGGCTGACATTGAGCAGGAAGCGGCCCGCGGTTTGCGCCGCCAGGCTACGCTGGATACCCGCGACGCAGCCTTGCTCATGCAAGAACTGGTGCGCAACGCCACGCTGGCCCCTTCAAGTCACAACACCCAGTGCTGGCGCTTCCAGATTCGCGACAGGTCGATCTCGATCCTGCCCGACCTGTCCCGGCGCTGCCCGGCCGTCGACCCCGACGATCATCACCTTTTTGTCTCGCTGGGTTGCGCGACTGAAAACCTTGCCCAGGCCGCGCTTGCCAACGGGCTCAAAGCCATACCTCGCTTCGATCCGACCGGCGCTGGCGGCATTGCGGTGAGCCTGGAGGCGACTCGCGCGATGGCCACGCCCTTATTTCAGGCGATCTCCGGGCGGCAGTGCAGCCGGGGCGACTATGACGGCAAACCGCTCTCGAACGCCGAGCTTGGGCTGCTCGAACAGGCCGGAACGGGCAACGGAGTGCAGGTCCGGCTTTTGACGGCGCGCCCGGCCATGGAGGGCATCCTGGAGTACGTGGTGGCGGGCAACACCGCGCAGATGAACGATCCAGCCTTCGTTGATGAACTCAAAGCCTGGATCCGCTTCAGCGCCGACGAGGCATTGCGCACCGGGGACGGCCTCTTCGCTGGCGCGTCGGGCAACCCGACCATGCCCAGGTGGCTGGGCAGCCGGATGATGAGCCTGTTCTTCACGCCGAAATCCGAGAACGCGCGTTATGCCCGGCAAATCCGCAACTCGGCAGGCGTTGCGGTGTTTGTGTCCGAGGTGAACGACAGGCCGCACTGGGTCGAGGCCGGACGCTGCTACGAGCGCTTTGCACTGCAGGCTACCGCGCTGGGCATCCGCAATGCGTTCCTGAATCAGCCGGTGGAGGTCGGCGCGATTCGGCCGCAGTTTGCCTCCTGGCTGGGGCTCGGGCAAGCGGCACAGCGGCCTGATCTGGTGGTGCGCTTCGGGCGCGGGCCCGCTACACCGCTCTCCATGCGGCGGCCCGTCCGGTCGGTGCTGCTCTGACTGCCTGGCAGTTGAAAAGGATTCCCCCCGATGGCCTTGTTCTCAAGGTTGGCGTGCTTGGCCCTTGGCATCGGCTTTTTTGTGGCTGCGGCGACAGTTCTTGCGACACTTGGCGCCCATCGCTGGGCGGCAGCCACTGATGCGCCGCTGGCGCGGTTACAAACCAGCCGCATGCCGGCGACCGCTGCAAGCTCCGACGCAAGCGAGCTTGGAGGCTTGCCGGCGTCCGTGCAGCGCTACTTTCACCCGGTTTTGAATGACGGCCAGCGCATCATCAGTGCAGCGACGGTCGAACACACCGGCACCTTTCAACTTAGTTTGAACGACGAGCAGTGAAAGCCATTTACGTCACAGCAAACGATGGTGAGACGCAGCCCCGGCGTCGTTTGGAACTGGCACATCGCTTTTGCCGGCCATGCCGGGCCTTGCAGTGCATGTTCACGATGCCTACATCTTGACTGGTGTGCAGTGCGATGGCGACATTGCCGAAGGCGAATTGACGCGCTATTTTGTCGAAGCCCGGGCGGCATGCGCGTTCCGACCGCTGAAGTCGCGCGGCTGACGCCGCAGGGGCGCAAGCCTTATCGGCGCGGGACGGTCACGTCCTTAGGCTACGAGTTCGAGCCGTAGCGGGCCGGCAGTCCGGGCGCAACAGACAATCCTTGGCGGATTGCCACAAAGTCCCCATCTCGGCTCCTGCAAAAAGCAACCGGAGCAGCTGCTCGGCTTCCAGTTTATTCAACGCAGCCGCCATGATGAGTTACTCAAATTGGAAATAAAAAGGGGCGCTAGTCCAATAGATACGCCTACCATAAGCTATTTAATTCATAGCAACAGCGTTTAGGAATCTTTCAGGAATCGTTCAGAAAAAACAGTTTCAGGGTTTGCCCATACGCCGGATAGAGACTGTCCCCTAGAGCCACCGGCGCACCTCAGAATGCAAAACCCTGCGGCTACCATGCAGTCAGTTTGACTCAGAGACCTGCACATGGCCTACCCACCCGCATTTGAAGCCTCGCCCTACCCTCACCTGCTGGCCCCGCTCGACCTCGGCTTCACCACGCTAAAAAACCGGGTGCTAATGGGCAGCATGCATACCGGTCTGGAAGACGGGCGCAAGCATTTCGCCGCAATGGCCGCGTATTTCGCGGAACGGGCGCGCGGCGGTGTCGGTCTGATGGTGACGGGCGGCTTTGCGCCCAACATTGCTGGCTGGACCAAGCCTTTTGCCGGCATGCTGGCCAGCGCCGGCGCGGCGCGCCGCCACAAACAGGTCACGAACGCTGTGCATGCCGAGGGCGGCAAGATTGCGCTGCAGATACTGCACACCGGCCGCTATGGCTACCACCCGTTTTGTGTAGCGCCGTCACGTCTGCAGAGCCCGATCTCGCCCTTCACCCCGCGCGAACTGAGCGTGGGCGGCATCGAGCGGCAAATCCGCGCCTTCATCCGCTGCGCCCAGCTGGCGCGTGATGCCGGCTACGACGGCGTCGAGATCATGGGCAGCGAAGGCTATTTCATCAACCAGTTTCTGGTCACCCACACCAACCATCGCCTCGATGCCTGGGGCGGCAGCTACGCCAACCGGATGCGCCTGGCGCTCGAAATCGTGCGGCGGACCCGCGAGGCCGTCGGGCCGGACTTCATCCTGATTTACCGCCTCTCCATCATCGACCTGATTCCTGACGGCAGCAACTGGGAAGAAGTGGTGTTGCTCGCCAAAGCCGTTGAAGCGGCAGGCGCGACCCTGATCAACAGCGGCATTGGCTGGCATGAGGCCCGCGTGCCGACGATTGCCACCTCGGTTCCGCGCGGGGCCTTTACCTGGGTGACCAAAAAGCTGCGGACCGAGCTGCGCGCCGCCGGCCTGCTGATTCCGGTCATCACCAGCAACCGGCTCAACATGCCCGAGCTCGCCGAACAGGTGCTGACCGATGGCAGCGCCGACATGGTCAGCATGGCCCGCCCCTTTCTGGCCGACCCGGAGTTTGTCAACAAGGCGGCACAAGGCCGCGGTCACGAAATAAACACCTGCATCGCCTGCAACCAGGCCTGCCTGGACCACGCCTTCAAGAATAAGCTGGCAAGCTGCCTGGTCAATCCGCGCGCCGGACATGAAACCGGACTCATCATCCGCATCGCTCGTGCAAAAAAACGCATCGCCGTTGTGGGCGCGGGACCAGCGGGTCTGGCCGCAGCGACCACACTGGCCGAGCGCGGCCACGACGTGACACTGTACGACGGCGCCGCGCAGATTGGCGGCCAGTTCAACCTGGCGAGGCGGGTGCCGGGCAAGGAAGAATTCTCTGAAACCCTGCGTTATTTCACCCACCGCATTGAACGCACCGGCGTCAAGCTGCAACTGAACAGCCGCGTGAATGCCGCCGGTCTGCTGGCGCAGAACTTTGACGAAGTCATTCTGGCCACCGGCGTCACCCCGCGCAATCCGCGCATCCCCGGCCAGGAGCACTCCAGGGTGCTGAGCTACATCGACGTGTTGCTGGGCCGTCAGCCAGTCGGCCAGCGCGTGGCGCTGATCGGCGCTGGCGGCATCGGTTTTGACGTGGCCGAGTTTCTCGTCACCGCGCCTGGCCACTCCACCGCGCTCGACCTGCCAGCCTGGCTGGCAGAGTGGGGCGTGGCCGACCCAGGCAAGGTGCGCGGCGGCGTGGTGCGCGCGCCTAGCGCGCCGCCCCAACGCCAGGGCACACGG
>NZ_JABBPF010000097.1 GCF_012927415.1 Polaromonas sp.
TGAGCCGCCGTATTGAGGGCGAAGACCGGGCCGACCTCAAGGAAGCCATGGACCAGCTGGAATACCCTGGCGGCTCCAGCATCATCGCCCGTACCGCCGGCATTGGCCGCAGCGCACCCGAATTGCAATGGGACCTGAACTACCTGATCAAGCTCTGGACCGCGATTGACGGCGCCGGCAAAGGTGGCAAGGGCGCCTTCCTGATTTACCAGGAATCGAGCCTGGTGATTCGCGCCATCCGCGATTACTTCAACAGCGACATTGGCGACATCCTGTTCGACACCGACGACGTCTACGAACAGGCGCGCCAATTCATGGCGCATGTGATGCCCGAGCACGAGCACCGCGTCAAGCGCTACCGCGACGACGCACCACTGTTCAGCCGCTTCCAGATCGAGCACCAGATCGAGTCGGCCTACGCCCGCACCGTACAGTTGCCCTCCGGCGGCGCCATCGTGATCGACCACACCGAAGCACTGGTTTCGGTTGACGTCAACTCGGCGCGCGCTATCAAGGGTGGCGACATCGAGGAAACCGCCACCCGCACCAACCTGGAAGCCGCCGACGAAGTGGCGCGCCAGATGCGCCTACGTGACCTGGGCGGCCTGATCGTCATCGACTTCATCGACATGGAAGAGTCGCGTAACCGCCGCGACGTTGAAAACCGTCTGCGCGATGCGCTGCGACAAGACCGGGCTAGAGTCCAGTTCGGCACCATTAGCAAGTTCGGCCTGATGGAGATGAGCCGACAACGCCTGCGGCCTGCGTTATCAGAAGGCGCGTCAATCCCCTGCCCGCGCTGCGGTGGTTCCGGCCATATCCGCGATACCGAAAGCTCGGCGCTGCAGATTCTGCGCATCATCCAGGAAGAATCCCTGAAGGACAGCACGGCGTCGGTGCTGTGCCAGGTGCCGGTCGATGTGGCGTCTTTCCTGCTCAATGAAAAGCGTTCGGAAATCAGCAAGATCGAGATGAAACAGCGCATCAACGTGCTGCTGGTTCCCAACAAGACGCTGGAAACGCCCAACTACCGACTGGAACGCCTGAAGCACGACGACCCGCGCCTGGACAACATCGAAGCCAGCTACAAGATGGCCGAAGAAATCGAAGACCCGACCCTGGTGACGCGTCGCAGCCAGGAAAAGCACAACAAGCAGGAACCCATCATTAAAGGCGTGCTGCCCGATGCACCGGCTCCCCAGGCCCCGCCCAAACCGGCTGCCCCAGCAGCCGTTGCCGCGCCGATAGCAGTGCCGCGCCCGGCACCCGTGGCGACTGTGCCCGTGGTGGAAAAAGGAATTTTTGGCTGGCTCAAGAGCTTGTTCAGCGACGAGCAAGCGCCAGTGGCCGCCCCGGTGCCGGTTGAAGTAAAAAATGACGTGCGCCCAGGCGAAGCTCGCCGCGACGCCCGCCCTGAAGGGCGCGGAGAGCGCGGTGAACGCTCCGAGCGCGGTGGCCGTGATGGCCGGCGCGGTGGTCGCAGCCGCGGTGAAGGCCGTGGCGAAGCAGGCGCTGGTACCGGCGAAGCCCGTACCGAGAACCGCCCGGAGAATCGTGGAGAAGCTCGTTCAGAGGGCAGGGAAAGCCGCGACGGCCGCGATAATCGCGGTGAAGGCCGTGGCGGCGAGCGCCGTGAACGCAGTCCTGAAGGACGCGCCGAAGGCGGCCGCCAGGAGCGCCAGGAACGCCCGGCCGGTGAAAATCGCAATGAAGGCCGCAGCGACAACGCTGGCGAAGCCCAGCCACGCAGCGAGAGCCAGAGCCGCGAAGGCCGTGGCGACCGCAACCGCCGCGATCGCAGTGACCGTGCCGAGCGGCCAGAACGGGGCGAGCGCATCCCGCGTGATGCCGTAGAGCAGGATCTGGCACTGGCCAACCAGGCGGCAATGGCTGCTGCCATGAACGAAACCAGCGCGCCGCGCCAGGAACGGGTTGCGCCAGATGCTGACCGTGAGGGCGAACGCCAGCAAGGTGCACGCGGTGAAGGCCGCAGCGAGGAGCGCAACGATGGCCGCCGGGAACGTGGCGAGCGCGCTGGCCGTCGCAATGATCGCCGTGGCGATCGTCCTGAAAACGGCAGCGCGCCTGCAGCGGCGCTTCAGACTGACAGCTTTGACGCTGCGCACCCGGCCGTCGTGGCCGGTCCGGACGAGGCTGGCAACCCGGTTGTTCCAGCGTCTTCAACCGACATTCAGGTCCGCCCCGAAGGCCAGGACGAAGGCCAGGATCGTCAGCCACGCGAACGCCGCAGCCGCGACCGTTATGGCCGCGACCGGCGTGAACGCGGCGAGCGCAATGAGCAGCCTGTCGAAGGCAGTGCAACTCCGGTCAAATCCGAGTTTTCAGAGCTAAAGCAGCCTCAGGTCCAGCAAGAACGGATCTCGTCTGCTATTGAATTTTTAGCACCGACAGCGCCGCAGTCCGCCGTTCCCGCTGCGCCTGCACCCGTGCCTGCTGCATCGCCAAGGCCGGCTCCGGTGACGACGCCAGCGATTGCGCCGGCACCCGTTGCCGGTGTCCTGCCCAAGATTCAGACTTACGACCTGCCGTTGCAGGATCTGATCCAGGTGGCGCAGGGTTCGGGCCTGCAGTGGGTCAATTCCGACGCGACGAAAATTGCCGAAGCCAAAGCGGCGATGGCCGCTGAAGTCAAGCCCGTGCAGGTGCCACGCGAGCGCCCTCTCGTGATGGTGTCTGCGGAAGCGCCGCTGGTGCTGGTCGAAACCAAACGCGACTTGGGCACCATGCCGTTGCCGTTCGAAGGTTCGGCGGGCTAACGCCTGGCGAAGGCCTGCCCGGGCACTTGAAAAAAGCGCTGCTGGAAGTCAGTCTGAATCAAAAAAAGCCGCATCCCAGGGTGCGGCTTTTTTTCGGAAAAGTAAGGCCCAATGGGCATGACATCTCATCGGGAAGGGGCCAGGTACATCGGACGTTATGCACTCATGACGCGGCTTGCGCGCCAAGCCTGACCGGGCTGACGCCGCACCTGATTGCGCTGCCGGGCTACCGCGATGTCAACGGCTGATCGGACAAGTCTGCGCGGGCGAGGTTCCATCGCCATCGTATGGAGTGCCCTTGCCCTGCTGTCTAGGCAGCGGGAGCGGCGACGGAGCCGAGTCGCTTTCCGAGAGCCCGCTGCTAGAAAACATTGGCAGGTTAAAACTGCGCCGCCCGCTTGTAAGCCTCGGCAGCCGCCGCTTCATCCTCGCGCTGCTCGGCCAGCTCGGCCAGGGCGCGCCAGGCATTGCGGTGCAGCGTGCGGTCCTGCAGGGCCGGCGCCGCCTGAGACAGCAGCTGACGGGCCTTGCCCCAGAGCTGGCGGCTCAGGCAGGCCATGCCGGCCAGGTACTGGAGATTGGCATCGCGCGGACGGCTGCGCTGCGCGGCTTCAATACTCGCCAGCCACGCCGCATCGAGGGACCCCAGGCCGGCTTCGAGGACCCCAATCAGTTTGAGGCGCAGCTTGTCGCCCAGTTCGGAGCGGCTGTCCATCATGTTTTCCCACACCGGCAGAAGCCAGGAACGGGCCATGTCGGGGTCACCATCGAGCGCCATCAGCCGCGACGCGGCATGGACCATCAGCTCGGGCATGGCACGCTCGTTGTCGTCGAGTGAGTGCCAGGCCCGCTGCAGCTGGGACGGATCGTGCGCGTCATCAAGCAGCTCCAGCGCCAGGCCACGCACGATGCTCTGCGCGGCGTCCGGCGAAAAGGCGCGGTGTTTGGCAAGCAGGCGCGCGGTTTCCAGCGCCTGCGGGGTTTGCCGGGCATAGCGGGCGGCGCGCAGCTTCATGCGCAGGGCCAGCGTGCGTCTGGCAGCGCCCTGCGGCAGCTGGCCCAGCCAGTCCAGTGCCGCGCTGGCGTCGCGATCCTCCAGTGCCCAGCGGGCGGCGCGAAACTGCACACCCTCGCGCACCTCGTGCGCATGGCGCTGGGCCGAACTCTGCAGCGCCTTTTCCAGGTGCTGATCCCGCAAGCTCCGGTTTTGCAGCGCCTGCGCACTTTCGGCCACCAGCAGGTGCGCCAGCGAACGCAGCTGGCTGGCCAGGCTGGCACTGTGGCCGCTGGCGTGTCCCGAGGGGTCAGCGGCCACGCCCAGGCTTTTTTCCTGCGCCAGCGCGTTCTGCGCCGACTTGGAAGCGCGGATGTAACGCCCGGCCATCAGATGCGCCAGCGCGTCCATCAGCGCGCCGTACATGGCGCGCTCCTTTTGCTGGGCGCGCCAGCGCCTGGCCTCAAGCGGCAGCGAAAACACGGCCGATACAGCGCGCGATGCCAAGTAGAGCAGCATGAACAGCCCGGCCAGCAGCAGCACCATGAGGTTGAACGAAATATCCAGCCGGTGCGGCGGCCAGAAGACGGTGACGACCGCCTGGTTGTTGCCGGCAAACAGGGCAATCGCCACAGCCACGCCAAACAGGGCCAGGAACCAGAGAGCGGCGCGCATGGTGTATTTCGCTCCGGCCCGTTTACCGACCCGTTGCCGCGGTGGCGAGCGCGGCCATGGTTTCATCGAGCCGCGGCAACTCGCTGTTTTTGAGCTGGCTCTGCACCTGGGCCAGCAGTTGCACTGCAACCTGGGTTCTGCGCGAAGCCGGATCAAAGTATTTACCCAGCCAGGTTGAGGCGCTGAGCAGATCGGTCCGCGCCACTTCGGTCTGCCGCGAAAGCAGCCCCAGTCGTGCATTGAGCAGCCTGAGCTTGAGGTTTTCACGCAGGAAAAAAGATTGCTCCGGCGCCAGCAAAGCGGCCTCGGGCTGATCGATGCGGCTCACCCGCAACAATTTCCGGGCTTCTTCCCACAAGCTACCCAGTGTGCGCTGCGACCAGGCCTGAAGTGACAAGGAGTCAAACCCCAGCCACGAGGACTTGCCAGCGACCGGTGCACCGGCCTTGACGCCAGCCGGGCGTTCAACCGCGCCGTCCGCAACAGCAGCCGGTCGGGGCGCGCTGTTGGCCACCATCGCGTTGGCGACCGGCAAATCGTCGACCAGGCGAACCAGTTCGTCAAGCTTGATCATCAGCGAAGGCACGTCGGTGACGCTGGCGCCCTTGATGCGGTCGATGTCGCGAGCAATTGCACGCTGCAGGGGATTGAGGCGGGGCTGGGCCGCGCGCTGCAAGCGATTCTCCGCCGACTTGAGCGCCGCCAGCAAGGGTTCGGCGCTGCCGGTCAGTTGTGCCTGCTGCTGCGCCAGTCGCAGGTCAGACTCCACATCGACTACCAGATTTTCATCACGCGACCGGGACAGGCTCTGCATCAACTCCTCAAGCTGGCTGCGCTGCAGGCTGACTTCGCTGAGGCGGGTTTCCTGCATTGCCAGCCGCGCCGACAACTCGCGCGTACCCTCACGGGCCTCGCGCGCCAGCGTGCGCGCCTCGATAGCCTGCGCGCTGGAGTCAAGACTGCGGCGCGCCAGTTCTTCCTGGATAGTGCCAAGCTTTTGCCACAGCAAAGCGCTGCACACTAGAGCGGCAGCGACCAGCGCGGCAAGCAGCAGCAGCCAGTTGCGAGGCACTAGCCAAGCATTTGCCGACCCATTTTTGGGCCGTCCACGCTCCGGCACGGGCTCGGCGTCGGGCAGGGAAGGCAAGGCTATGGGACTATCGCTCATTGAGGCCTGATTCTATCGAGCCAAGCGTCTGCCTGACGTCCTCCAGCGCGGGCCGTGACTCCACAACAACACCCCAGCCAAGCGCCCGCACCGTCGCGGCAATGCGCGGATGGGTGACCAGCGCGCATGCGCCGCTCCAGTCCAGGCCCTGCATGCGCGGCATCCCCGCCAGATTGGCCACAGCCTCGGAACTACTGAACAGCCAGACCGAGCCGTCCGCGCTGGCGGCCACCGCGCGCTGCCGTTGTGCGGCGCTCAGCGTGGGTGGCCGGCGCTCGTACACGCTCAAAAAATCCACCTGCGCACCGGCCGCGGCCCATTGACGGGCAAGCCAGTCGCGGCCTGATGAGCCACTGCTACCCGGCGTGGCGTCAGCGCTTTGCCCGCGCACCACCAGGATGCGTCGTCCTTGCCAGTCGCGCTGGCCAATGACTTGCCACAAGGCTTCCGAATCAAACTGCGGCGCGTCGGGCGCAGGCGCATCGATGCGGGCGGGGGCAACGCCTGCGGCCAGCAGCGCGGCGACCGTGCCTGGTCCGGGCGCCATGAAACGCGGGCTTGCTATTTTATCAATAGCATCTTGCAGCCGTACTCCATGGACCGCAAGCAGATTTTGCTTGAAAAAGTGCTCCACGGCGTGGCCGCTGACGAACATGCATGCGGAGTAGCTTTGCAGTGCCAGCCAAGCCTGTTCAATTGCCCGCATGCTGGCAGCGGGCTGCAAGGAAGCGATTTCAATCAGCGGAAAAACCTCGGCCTCAATGCCGCCCTGCCGCAGCACCTGCGCCCAATGCTGCGCGTCAGCTGCGGGCCGGGTCACCAGGACGCGGACGGTGCTCATGCCGGGCGTCGGCCTTACGCGGTCGGCGCGTTGGCCGCCCACACAGCACCGCCGGCACGCAAGCGCGCCGCCACCGCTTCGCCCAGCGCCTCGGCCTCTTCAAAAGTACGTACCATGGCGGTTTTGCTGACCTGCACCAGCGGCGTTGGCGGCACGGCCGAGGCGCCACTCAGCACATCCACGCCGACGGGGTCACCCCAAGCCGCACTGAGCTGCATCTCATGGCCGCTGCCGTCGGTGGCCGAGCCCTGGGTGAAGGCCGCCAGAGGCATGGAGCAACTGCCGCCCATAGCGCGCGAGACGGTGCGCTCGGCCGTCACAGCCAGCCAGGTAGGCTGATGCGCCAGGCCAGCCAGCGCCTGCAGCAGATCGCTCCGGTCAGCGCGCACCTCGACCCCCAACGCACCCTGCCCGGCAGCCGGCAGCATGTCGGCGAGCGCAAAAGGGCTGCGAATGCGCGATTCGAGTCCCAGACGCTTCAGGCCCGCCGCAGCCAGCACGATGCCGTGGTACAGGCCCTCGTCAAGCTTGCGCAGGCGTGTGTCCAGATTGCCGCGCAGCGGCCGGATCTCAAGATCGGGCCGCATCGCCCTGAGCAGCACCAGCCGGCGCAAGCTGGACGTGCCGACGACGGCGCCCTGCGGCAGCGCGGCAAGCGAGGCAAACTGGTTGGAGACAAAGGCGTCGCGCGGATCTTCGCGCTCGAGCACGCAGGCCAGCGCAAAACCTTCGGGCAGGTCCATCGGCACGTCCTTGAGCGAATGCACGGCCAGATCGGCCCGCCCTTCGCTCAGCGCGACTTCAAGTTCCTTCACGAACAGACCCTTGCCACCCACCTTGCTGAGCGAGCGGTCCAGTATCTGGTCGCCCTGGGTCGTCATGCCGAGCAGTTCTACCTGCCAGCCGAGGCGCTCCTCCAACAGTGCCTTGACGTGCTCGGCCTGCCACATGGCCAGCCGGCTTTCGCGTGTGGCAATCACGACCTTGACGGTTTTCGGGGAGGGTTTAAACGCTGCAGCCACTGGTAACCTGTCGGTAATCTATAGAGGATGTGAATGCTAGCATGTGCCCTGATACCGAAGACACTGACCAAGGGCCAACGATGCAGACGACCGCACGAACAAAAAAAAGCAGGGAAAGTCTCGATGACGGCAAGGAAAGCGTGAAGGTGCCGCTTCAATCCAAACCTTCCGGGCGATCCCGTGACAACGAACGCCCTCTGGTCGAAGACATACGCCTGCTCGGCCGGATTCTTGGCGACGTGATACGAGACCAGGAAGGTATTGCCGCGTACGAGCTGATAGAGCAGGTGCGAAAGCTGTCGGTGGCGTTTCGCCGCGACGCCGACCAGGATGCCGACAAGGCGCTGAAAAAACTACTCAAGGGGCTGTCGGGCGACCAGACCGTCAGCGTGATTCGCGCCTTCACCTATTTCAGCCATCTGGCCAATCTGGCCGAAGACCGCCACCACATCCGCCGCCGCGCCGTTCACGAACGCGCCGGTGACACCCAGGAAGGCAGCATAGAAGTAGCCCTGGCCCGACTGCGCTGGGCCGGCATAGCGCCCAAAACCATCGCCAACACGCTGGCACACAGCTTTGTGTCGCCGGTGCTGACCGCACACCCGACCGAAGTGCAGCGCAAAAGCATTCTGGATGCCGAACGTGGCATCGCGCAGCTGCTGACTGCGCGCGACGGCATCAAGGCGCTGGCGCTGGCCATGAGCCCGACCAGCGTCAGCAAGGACGCGTTAACACCGCGCGAGCTGGCCACCAACGAAGCGCAGCTGCGCGCCCGCGTCATGCAGCTGTGGCAAACGCGTTTGCTGCGCTTTTCCAAGCTTACGGTGGTTGACGAAATCGAAAATGCGCTGAGTTATTACGAGGCGAC
This sequence comes from Polaromonas sp., assembly GCF_012927415.1. GTDB lineage: Bacteria > Pseudomonadota > Gammaproteobacteria > Burkholderiales > Burkholderiaceae_C > Polaromonas. The sequence goes on from NZ_JABBPF010000097.1 coordinate 8,346, forward strand.
CTTTCTACGCGAAATTCCCAAGCTTTACGCCAACCTGGAGCGCGAGCTGGGTAACCAGCCAGTGCACAGCTTTTTGCGTATGGGCCAGTGGATAGGCGGCGACCGCGACGGCAACCCCAACGTCACCGCCGAAACCCTCAACTACGCGCTGCGCCGTCAGGCTGACGTGGCGCTACGCCACTACCTGACCGAGGTGCATCTACTGGGCGGAGAATTGTCCATGTCCGCCATGCTGGTGACCTTCAGCCCGGACATGCTGGCCCTGGCGGAAAGTTCACCCGACACCAACGAACACCGCAGGGACGAACCCTACAGGAGGGCCCTGACCGGGGTATATGCCCGGCTCGCCGCCACGCTGAGGGAACTGACCGGTGGCGAGGCTGCACGCCATGCCGTGGCGCCACAAAACGCCTATGCCCGGGCCGAAGAGTTTCTGGCCGACCTGCGCATCATTGAGGCTTCGCTAAAGAACCGTCACGGCGAAGCCCTTATTGCCCAACGCCTGCATCCTCTGATCCGGGCCGTGGAAGTGTTTGGCTTTCACCTTGCTACGGTCGATTTGCGCCAGAGTTCCGACAAACACGAAGAAGTGGTCGCCGAACTGCTGGCTGTGGCACGCCTGGAAGACAGCTACGCCAGCCTGGACGAGATGGCCAAGCGCACGCTGCTGCTCAAGCAGCTCAATGACGCCCGGCCGCTGCGGGTTCTGGGCGCCATTTATTCAGACCTTGCCCAAAGCGAGCTGGCGATTTTTGAAGCTGCGCTCACGGCACGCGCCCGCTTTGGAAAGGAGGCGATTCGCCACTACATCATCAGCCACACCGAAACGGTGAGCGATCTGCTGGAGGTGCTACTGCTACAAAAAGAAGTCGGTCTGATGCACGGCGTGCTGGAAACCTTTCAGGGGAGTGGCCGCGTCCCGGGGCGGCCCGAGGCCACGCATGACCTCATTGTGGTGCCGCTGTTTGAAACCATTGAAGACCTGCGAAATGCGGCACGCATCATGCGGGAGTTCTATGCCTTGCCTGGCATCGCGCAACTGGTGCAGCGCAGCGGCGCGGAGCAGGACATCATGCTGGGCTACAGCGACAGCAACAAGGACGGCGGCATCTTTACCAGCAACTGGGAGCTCTACCGCGCGGAAATCGCCTTGGTGGAGCTGTTCGATAAACTTGCCAACTCGCACAACATTATCCTGAGGATGTTCCATGGCCGGGGCGGCACAGTGGGGCGTGGCGGAGGTCCGAGCTACCAGGCTATTCTGGCGCAGCCGCCCGGCACGGTGCGCGGGCAGATCCGCCTGACCGAGCAAGGTGAGGTAATCGGCTCCAAATACGCCAACCCGGAAATTGGCAGACGCAATCTCGAAACTCTGGTAGCGGCCACGCTGGAGGCCACGCTGCTGCAACCCACCAAACCGGCGACAAAGGCTTTTTTGCAGACCGCAGCAGAACTCTCGCAAGCCAGCATGGCGGCTTACCGCGCGCTGGTCTACGAAACCCCCGGTTTCACTGAATACTTTTTCAGCGCCACGCCGATCCGCGAGATCGCCGAGCTCAATATCGGCTCGCGTCCGGCCTCGCGCAAGCCTTCACAGAAGATTGAAGACCTGCGCGCGATTCCCTGGGGCTTCAGCTGGGGTCAATGCCGGCTGACCTTGCCGGGCTGGTATGGTTTTGGCTCGGCGATCGAGCAGTTTCTCAACCAGGGCGGCTCGCCCGCCAGCCGCAAGGAAGCCTTGAGCCTGTTGCAAAAAATGTACCGGCAGTGGCCGTTTTTTCGCACCTTGCTCAGCAACATGGACATGGTGCTGGCCAAAAGCGATCTGGCGCTGGCTTCGCGCTATGCCGAACTGGTCAGCGACGCCAGGCTGCGCAAAAGAATTTTTAGCGCCATCGAGGCCGAGTGGCTGCGAACAGCAGACACCCTGACGCTGATCACAGGCGAAAAACAGCGACTGGCGGGCAATGCATCCCTGCAAAGGTCGATCCGCCACCGCTTTCCCTACATTGACCCGTTGCATCATTTGCAGGTCGAGTTAGTGCGCCGCTATCGTGAGGGTCAGACCGATCAGCGCGTTCAGACTGGCATCCACATTTCGATCAACGGGATTGCCGCCGGTTTGCGAAATACTGGCTGACCCCGACTGTCGGCCCGGTCCTACAGGGGGGCCGGTGCCGTCCGATACCAGCCGATGCTCCTGACCCTTAGCATGAACACATACGCGCTACAGTGCGCCGCGCGGTTGCGGCGCTGGCGTATCTCCAGGAGATCAAGCATCATGAACCCTTCCGCTGTCAATGCTTCAAGCCGCTTTGCGCTGAGCCACGAAATTGTTTCCAGTGATTTTATGGCCCTCGCTTCGCACATGACCGAGTGCAAGCAGTCTCGCGGGCGATTTTTTACCCTGCGCGCCACACTTGAAACCGTGCACGCGGTGACGGCGCCGCGGCTTGTTACCACCGGGGCTTTGCTGGTGACCTGCAGCCTGGTCTTGTTGGTTTTGGCCTGAGGGAGTGGACGCCGCAGTACTCGACCGGCTGGTAACGCTCAGTCTTCAAGCCCGAAAAATCCTGCAGGCAAGCGGCTCGGAAGCCGAGCCCCCAATCCGCGCCGAGCTGTTTGGTATCCAGCGTTTTGAAGAGCATGGCCGCAGTCTGGCGCGAGCGCAGATCGTTGAATCAGATGCCGAATCGCGTCACCACGCTTCTTTTTTTCCCCGTGTTGAAGAAAACCTGGTTGCACTCCGCAAAGCCTACGATTACGTCGCACTGACTTCACTCAGTGGTCATTACGCCACACCTGCCGCCGAGTGGCTGCTTGACAATTTTCCGCTGATCGAAGCTCAGCTGCAGCAAATCCGTGAGGGTGTGCCGCGCAGTTACTACACCAGCCTGCCGAAGCTCGCGGCAGCGCCATTGCAGGGCCTGCCGCGTGTTTACGGCATCGCCTGGGCCTATGTGGCGCACACCGACAGCGTCCTTGATCCGGAAGTATTTACGGCTTTTCTTAACGCCTACCAGGATTGCAGCGAGTTGCGCCTGAGCGAACTGTGGGCCCTGCCGACCACGTTGCGGGTGGTGTTGCTGGAAAACCTTCGCCGGATGGCTGACGACATCGCTCAAGGCAAGGTGGCACGCGAAGTGGCCCATGCGGTCTGGGACAGCGCGCTGCGGCTGGACGACAGCGGGCTTGATGCGATCTACGCATTGATGAGGCAGCGTGGCCTGCAGCGCAGTTACCTGACCCAGCTCTGGCAGCGCATGCCGACGGAGCTGCTGAAAACTTCGCCCGCAGTGGTGCGCTGGACTGAGAGGCATTGCCCGGACGGTCACGCGCTGATGCTCGAGAGCCAGACCGCCCAGGTAGCGTCTAACCTTACGGTGGGCAACATCATCACCACTTTGCGCCTGATAGGACAGGTGGACTGGGTAGACCTGATAGACCCGGTGAGTCGGTCCTTGCGAGTACTCAGACAGTTGCCCAGCTTCAAGCACGAAAGTGAACAGACGCGTCAACAAATCACTCAGTCCATGGAACGGCTGGCGCGGCAAGCCATAACTTCCGAGCGCGAAGTGGCCGAGGCGGTTGTCGCTGCGGCGCTTGATGTACCCGGTGGCCTGTCCGCGGCAGCAGCTGAGCGCACAGCAGGCTTTTACCTGATTGGCGACGGTCGCATCAGGCTTGAAAATTCGCTTGGCATGGCGACGCACGGCACCCGCACTCGCGCGGGCCGGCGCGAGTGGCATTTGACCCTGTACGTGGCCGTCATGGCCCTGGCGACCCTGCTGGCCGTTTTCCTGGTTGCCCGCCATGTCGACGTGCATGCGTGGCAGGCCATCCTCGCCTTGTTTCTCCTGGCCTGGCCCGCTTCGGAGGCGGTCGCAGCTTTTATGCACCGCCTGATTGCCGAGTCGCTGGAGGTACGTTCGCTGGCGCGGCTGGACTTCTCCGGCGGCATCCCACCCGAGCACCGCGTGCTGGTGGTTATTCCGACGCTGCTGAGTTCTGCGGAGTTCAACCATGAGCTGATGCAGCGCCTGGAATGGCACTGGCTCGCCAACCGCGAGAGCGAAGCACAGTTTGCCTTGCTCACGGACTGGGTTGACGCAACCAGCGTCAGCCTCCCCGGCGACGTCGCCGTGCTCCAGGACGCGCTGGCGCGGCTGGCGACACTGAATGCGCGATATGGGGCTGCAGCAGACGCACCACCGCGATTCCTGCTTCTGCATCGTCCACGCAGCTGGTGCAAGACCCAGCAACGCTGGCTGGGCTGGGAGCGCAAGCGTGGCAAACTCGAACAACTGCTTCGCCTGCTTGCGACTGGCAGCATGGAGGGTTTCACGCCATTGGCCCACGGCCTTAGGCTTGCCGATGGCATACGCTATGTTGTCACGCTGGACAGCGACACCGGCCTGCCACCGGGCGCATTGCGCGAACTTGTCGCCGTGGCGGCCCACCCGCTCAATGCGCCACGCGTCGACAAGGCATTGCGTCGCGTCGTGAGCGGCTACGGCATTCTGCAGCCGCGCGTGGTGACGCCATTGCCAGGACCGCCGCAATACACGCCCTACCACCGGCTGTTTGCCGGCCAGTGCGGAATCGACCCCTATAGCAGCGGCATTTCGGACGTCTATCAAGACCTCTTCGGTACCGGCAGCTTCAGCGGCAAAGGGCTGCTGCACGTCGAGGCGGTTCATGCCGTTCTGGATGAGCGCCTGCCCGGAGAATCCGTTCTGAGCCACGACTTGCTGGAGGGGAGTATCGCGCGCTGCGGCTTTGTCAGCGACGTGGCGCTAATAGAGGATCATCCGCACCATGCGGGCGTGGCTGCTGCACGCAACCATCGCTGGACCCGCGGCGACTGGCAGCTGCTGCCGCTCATGTGGCATGCAAGGCGCTACGGCATCGATGCGCTGGGTGTGTGGAAGATGGGCGACAACCTGCGTCGTTCGCTTGTCATGCCGGGCTCTTTCGCGCTGATAATCTGGGTGATCTTCACCGGGTCGCTGCCACTCTCCGCAGCCTTGCTGGTGACTCTGGCCGCGCTGCTCGCCGGACCCCTCTTGGGGGCGCTGGCAGGCCTAGTGCCGACGCGCCGCGGCATTGCGTGGCATCACTTTTTTCAGGTCGGTAGCGGCGAACTGGTACGCACGGTTGGCGCTGCCGCTTGGCAATTCAGCCAGCTGCCGGTGCAGGCGCTGATGCTGCTGGACGCGGCGGTACGTTCCCTCTGGCGCATGCTGATAAGCCGTCGCCTGCTGCTGGAGTGGACGACTGCCGCACAGGCCCAGGCAGCATCCAGCAACGCTTTTCCGGTTTTTCTGCGCCAACATGCACCAGCGTCGCTGCTTTGCGCGGCGCTGGTCATCGTCGCGCCATGGGCGGCCCATCCGTGGGCAGGCATGCTGCTATTTCTGTTTTGGGCTGCGTCACCGCTGGCCGCATGGTGGGCAAGCCTGCCGTGCCCACAAAACGCGATCCAGGGTCTACACGGAAAAGACAGGCGCTACCTGGAAACCCTGGCCCGCGACACTTGGCGCTTTTTTGAACGCTGCATCGGCGCCGAGGACAACCACCTGCCGCCTGACAACCTGCAACTTGTTCCCGAGCCAACGCTGGCTCACCGCACATCACCAACCAACGTCGGCCTGTATCTACTTGCGGTCTGTTGCGCGCGCGAATTCGGCTGGATCAGCACGGGCGAGCTTGTCAAGCGCCTGGAAGCAACTCTGGACACTATTGAGCAGTTGCCGAAACACCACGGCCACCTGTTCAACTGGTACGACACCCGCACGCTTGCCATTCTGCAGCCTGCCTATGTTTCCACGGTGGACAGCGGAAACCTCGCAGGCCTGCTCCTAGCTGTGGCGCAGGCCTGCATCAGCCTTGCCGAGGGCAGGGCCGATGGGCCGGTGGCGCAGGGTAGCCTGTTGCGGCTGGCCGATCGCTGCCAGGCACTGTACGCGGCCATGGATTTCCATTGCCTGTACGACAGCAAAAGGCATCTTTTCCATATCGGCTTGCGGGTGGAGGAGCAGTCGCTGGACGCCAGTTATTACGACCTGCTAGCCTCCGAGTCACGGTTAACCAGCTTCCTTGCCATTGCCAAGGGCGATGTACCGCGCCGCCACTGGACGGCATTAGGCCGACCTTTCCTGTCGGTCGACGGGACACCGGGGCTCAAATCCTGGTCAGGCTCCATGTTCGAATACCTGATGCCATCGCTGCTAATGCATGAGCCAGGGCATGGCTTACTGCAGACAGCGGCTCACACTGCGGTGGCCGCGCAGCGGGCCTTTGGCAGCGCCCAACAGCTGCCTTGGGGCATATCGGAATCGGCCTATTTTGGCCAGGACCACTCGTTGGCTTACCAGTATTCGCCCTTCGGCGTGCCGCGTCTGGCGTTGCGCCGCACGCCGCTGGCCGACCGGGTGGTGGCGCCGTATGCCACTTTGCTGGCCACGCTTTTTGCGCCTCGCGCGGCGGTCGCCAATCTCAAGCAACTTGAGCGGCTGGGCGCGCGCGGCGAGTTTGGCATGTTTGAGGCGCTAGACTTCACGGTATCGCGCCAGCCGGATAAACAGGCTTTCAGCATCGTCCAGGCATTCATGGCGCATCACCAAGGCATGTCCCTGGTGGCGCTATGCAATGTGCTGCGCCTTGACGCGCCCAGGCGCTGGTTTTCCGCCGACGCACAGGTCGCCGCACATGAGACGCTGCTACATGAACGCACACCACGCCAGATTGTAGAAAGCGCCAATCCGCGCCTGCCGCCCGAGCCCGATGGCCATAGTCTGGAGCCGGTTTTCCAGTCGCGCAACGTCCAGCCGCTAAAGGCAGGATGGAAACCCACCCATCTGTTGTCTAACGGTCGCTACAACGTCGCACTGCGAGCCAATGGCGCCGGGCTCAGCCGCTGGCAAGGGCGCAACATCACACGTTGGCGTGACGATTTGCTGCGCGACGGCTACGGCAGCTTCTTTTACCTCAGGCGCAGCGGCCAGCGTAGCATGGTCTCGCTCACTGCGACGCCAGCTCCGGGCCCGGGCTGGCGCTACCATGCCCGCTTCATGGCTGACCGGGTCCAGTTTGACGCCCAAGGCGATGCGCTGAGCACCACCATCACGGTTCTGGGTAGCCCCGAGGATGACACTGAACTGCGCACCGTGCAGTTGCACAACACGGGTCGCACCGAGCTGCGGCTGGAGCTCGTGTCCTGCTTTGAGGCCGTGCTGGCGGACCCGCGCGCCGACGAGGCGCACCCGGCCTTCTCGAATCTGTTCGTCCAGACCCGCTGGGAACCGCAATGGCGCGCTCTGATGCTGACGCGCCGCCCGCGCCTGCATGGCGACCCGCAAATGGCGGTCTCGCACTTCCTGGCCGAGGCCGACGCAGACCTGATTTCAGTGAAATGCATAGCTGATCGCCGGGTCTTTGCCGGCCGGAATCAGCCGCAGCATCAGCCGGCGCTGTTGGCGCAGCGATTCGAGGCGAACAACAGCCCCGTCAACGGCCTTGATCCGGTGGCTAGCCTGCGCGTCAGACTACGGCTGGCACCCGGTGCCATCGCGAGGCTGAGCTTCGCCACCGCGGCGGCGGAAACCACCGAAGAGCTGGCCCTTCGCATTGACAAATACCTGCAACCGATGCACGTCGAACGAGCCACCCGCATGGCCGCCACGCTGGCCCAGGTCCGGCTACGCGACTTGGCCCTGACCCCTGCGGAACACCTGTCGCTGCAGGACCTGACTACGGCATTGATGTACAGCACGCCCCGGCAGGGCGCCGAGCGCAGCCCGATGGACCAGCGCCAACTGTGGCGCTTTGACATTTCGGGCGACAAGCCCATCGTGCTGGTACGGATACATACTCCCGCTGGCATCCCGCTGGTCAACGCCCTGCTGCGGGCGCAACCATGGTGGACATTTGGCGGCCTGGCCGTAGATGTGGTGGTGCTTAACAGCGAACCCAATTCCTACCTGATGCCGCTGCAGCGGGAAATTCTGACACTGCGCGACCGGCTGATGCAAGCCGTCCAACACAGTTTTCCGAACAACATCAGCGCAGAGCGCTCTTCAGGTTTTTACCTGCTGCGAGAGCATGAAACAGCCGCTAGCGAGAAGGCCGCGCTGTCCGGACTTGCCCGGGTCGTGCTGACGGCCGATGGCCGCCCGTTGGAGGTGCAGGTTGCGGCCCTGCGCGAGAACGGACAATTTCAGCAGACCAACACGACAAGCCGGGCGGCATTTTTTGGTCGTGCGGCGTCTTCCGCCTTGAACGCGACAGCAACCTCCACCGCAACGGGAGTTACACCGCTGGGCCATTTTGATTCTCAGAGTGGCGAGTTTCAATTCGAGCTTCAAGGCGCTCAGGTCCCGCCCCGGCCTTGGGTCAACGTGATTGCCAACCCTGGCTTTGGCTTTCAGATATCGGAGACCGGCAGTGGCCTGACCTGGGCCGGCAACAGCCGTCTGCACCAGATCACGCCTTGGTCCAACGACCCGGTACGCGACCCGGCTTTCGAGCATTGGCTGCTTCAGGACCTGGACAGCGGCCAGGTCTTTCCCCTTTCACCCTCCGTCATTGCGCTCACTGACAGCCACTGGCGCGTACGCCATGGTCAGGGCTATACGGTCTTTGAAGGCAGGCAGGGAGAGCTGGAGACAGAAACGACTTTCTTCGCGGACCGCGCCGAGGCGGTGAAAGTGGTTCAGGTACAGGTTCGGCTGTATGGCAGCGGAAGGCGGCGATTGCGCGCTGTGGCCATGGTGGAATGGCAAATGGGCGACGCGCGTGGCCGCAGGC
>NZ_JABBPF010000008.1 GCF_012927415.1 Polaromonas sp.
AATCTTTCTGGTTGTGCCAAACATATGAATACGCACAAACGGTGTGCTTATCCCGGTGCGCCGGTCCACCAGTCTGGGGCCTACCGCTGCAGGGGGAGTACCACGAGCAGTCAGGTCAGAGAATGCGCGACGCCAAACATCCACCATGCCTGGCGCCGGATTGCTATCCTGATCAAGTAATACGACGAAGTTACAACCTTCAGTGCGAGCCCTGGCTATTCCACGATTCTGGGCAGCGGCGACGCCAAGGTTTTCACCCAGTTGAAGCATCTCGCAATTGAAATCATCTGTGAATTCATTGATACGTTCTCGCGTTTCCAAGTCTGATCCATTGTCAACCACCACCAGGCAATCCACTTGAGCGCGACAGGCCAGAAGGTTTTCCCGCAGAAGCTTAAGCTCAGGCTGGTAAGTAACAACAATCGCGCAAATACGCTCCACAGCAACTATCCTGCACTACGTTCAAGGCGGCGTGGGAGTAGGGCAAGCTGAAATTCACTTGACTCAGAATGCAGATTTGGGTTGTAAGCAGGATCATCGAACATGGCGTTACCCCAGCGCTTCCGCATATGCTCAATTTCCGTCATAAAGCGCGCCTTTTTTTCTGGTGTATCTTCATATCCCCTGCTTGCTGACTCATGATGATATAGCTCCGCGTAGGGCGTCCATAGATTGCGATAACCACAGGCGGTCACCCGCATGCAGAAATCGATATCATTAAAGGCTACAGCAAACTCTTCGTCAAGCCCGCCAACCTCCTCGTATATTTTTTTCCTTACGACCAAGCAAGCTGCAGTTACTGCGACAAAATTTTGCACTAGTACGGCGCGCCCAAAGTACCCATTTTCTCCACGTCTTATCCCTTTGTGCAGATGGCTTGCCACGCCGTCGGCCATGACTACGCCAGCGTGCTGAATCGTGTTGTCGGAATACCAAAGCCGGGCACCTACTATTCCGATTTCAGGGCGCAATACCTGGCTAACCATCTCAATAAGCCAATCGGCGTTGATTACTTCCAGATCGTTATTAAGTAGACCCACGACCGTACCCCGAGCGAGCTTGACCGCAAGATTGTTGAGGCGCGAGAAATTAAATGGCCCGTCATCACCAATTACCTGAAGTCCCGGCTGGCCTTGCAGGAATTTCAGGTAATTCAATGTTGCAGGATCATCGCTACCATTGTCGACGATGATGATGTCATAGCATGGGTAGTTGGTTTTGGCCTTGATGCTGTCCAAGCAGCGTCGCAGAAATTCAAGCCCGTTGCGGGTGGGTATGACTAAAGTCACTTCGGGGGGGGGAATGGGAAGGATGTAACGTACCCGCAAACAGCCGGGTATTTCATCGGATTCATTCACCACTGCATTGACGCAGCTTCGCGCCAAGTGGTCACGCACAGCGATGCAGGCAGCTTTTGCTTTTCGCGAGAGATGGGTCTCGTCCAGTTTGACGGCTTCGACTTCCATGTATGCGTGATAAAGGATGCGAGGAATGTGGCGTATGTCAATAGCGTCAATCTGTTCTACTGCGCGCAACGCAAGATCGTAGCCACGGCTCTCACCGTAACCAGTTCGAAAGCCACACAGTTCGCGTGCCAGTTTCGTGCGTAAAACCTTGAAAGCGCCAATGTAGTCCCATGTCAGAAATAGATCCGGGTTCCAGTCAGGTTTATAGTGCGGCGCGAAGCGTCCTCCTGTACTGTCAACCTTGTCCTCGTCGGCATAAATAAGACCTGCACCGGGATGCGCAACGAGTTCTCTTGCTATCCAATATAGAGCGTGCTTATCTAGTTTTCCCAATCCATCCAGAAAAATGACAAATTCCCCACGCATTTTCCCCAAGACATCATTGGCTAATTGTTCAGTGACATCCACTTCTCTGGACTCGATTCTGATACGGGAATCGGTTGTCGCCCAGGCTCGCCAGTCTTCAGTATCTGGTGTCTTTCGGACGTCTGGGGTGACCCAGAGCTCCCAATAAGGATATATTTGGCTCCTTACCGACCCGATAGCTTCAGCAAACCGAGCAACATCCGATGAATCCGCCACGATCACAATGGATATCAGGGGGTGCCATGCAAGATCAGTCAACGCTTCAGCTTTCACGGACAAACGGGTAATCTGTCTGGTGCTAGTAATCAGCCTTGTCTTGCGCCAAACTCCCCGTACCCCATCCGCTCGCCAAAGTCTGAAAAACCCGACTGCGACTTCCAGTAATCCGCCGTGCATTTTCAATATTGATCGGATCGCACTGTAAATTTGACCAATCGATGCTAGCTTGCTCAGAATGCCTCCCAAAAACCCGAAGGCCAAAAAATTTGCTGCACATTTTTTCTAATTGGCATAATCTTTTTATTTAAAAAAATACCTGAAGATGAATAGCATATGCAAATTTATTTCAAATAAATGACAATCTCGCGGCATGATGTTCTTTTATTGAATTGCACCATCCGCCTGATAATGCGCGATCAAGTGACCTGGAATTTTGCAGGAGAAGTGGAAAAGTTGTATTTGTCTTCATAAAAATGTAAATTTTAATCCGGCAACTGTTTTGAATAGTTATTATAAAAAGATAATCAAAGCGAAAATTATTGTCGATATCAATGCAATACTGTAATTTTTAAGCTAGATACTGTTTTAGCGTCAATTCATGATTTCGTGAACTACCCCAAGCATCGAAGTTCTTGATTTGCCCAAGTAGCTGGTGAGCGTCGCCTTGAGGCTCGGTCAACAACTCGATCAGCGGCCAAGCAATTTGTAAAGGCGATGCTCGTATGCTCAGACGCTGCTGTAGCGGGCCGTAGTGCTCGACAAACGCCTCAATCCCATCGCACACTTCTTGCGCTATTTGCCGCAATTGATCGGTGCTGCCGCGCCCGGCATCCATAACTGGCTCAATGCCCTCACTGCCGGCATGTAAGCCAACCACCGAGCTGTGTGGAGCAGAGAAGAACTGTTCAACAGCAACACGATTAGCGTAAATACTGGCGACAATCGAGGCGGATGTACTGGACACGCTGATCATTGCCGACATTCGCTGGCTTTCTTCTCGTCGAATACGCTCTGGCGTATCCGCCAGGCAGAAGTAATAACCAAAAACTTCGACCTCCATCAACGGGAGCACAGCCAGCTCGAATGCCTCTTGGGTTGTGCCATTCCAGCCCACGTCAACCAGGGCTACCCGGCTTCCTGGCTTGATACCGACTTGCTTGAGATATTGATACAACGCACTACGATTGCGTTGGCAAACTTTGAGAATTTCCCAACGGTAAGCATACAAAAAGCCAGCAAGTCGTGCATGTAAAGCGGTATTTACGCGGACTTCGGCCCCCAGTTTTAGATCCCTCATAACTTGGTGCGATGGTGGCTGGACACCAATCCGTTCGAGCAATTCGTACGGTGCCAAACCATCAGATCCTGAAAGAAAAAAGGGCAGGAATTTACTAAAATTTTCAGCGGTTATGGCGGCCAGTGTGTAAGCAGTGCGTGACCCTAGGAAATAGCAGAAATCTGGAAATCCGCTATTTGCCCGCATCTTTGCGATACGTTCAAGCGAGTATCCGTCACGGGAGAGAAACAGCACATGATCAATGCCATCCAGTTGAGCGCGCTCCTGTATCCACTCAAAAAACCCCAGGTTTGCTGAACCGCCATATATAAAGCCTAGTTCGATGTAGGAGTTCGGCGGTATGTCGCGAGCACTTGTACCTAATAAACCATAGCCAATCGAAGATGCCAGAGAAGCGGGCTTCTTGGTCGCCTGCCTATTGGCGGCGCGATAGTGAAATGCCATTAGACCGCGTTCGCGTGGGCGCGTTACATCTGCCAGCAGGTTGTCGCCAATATGCAAAATGTCTTCAACTGGTAAACCTAACTCTTTGGCCACGACATCGAACAATTCCCCCGCATCACGCTTGGTGGCATTGCAATCGGCTGAGATGAATAATTGCACATGTGCCAAATCATGGGGGCGAAGCGCCTCGACAAAAAAATCGGCAGGAAAATACATGTCCGAAGTAATGACGACGGACTTGCCTGCCTTTACCAACGCTGAAAACAATGCAAACATCTCTGGATTCGGTTCTATCAGGGCCAATTCCAACGCATACTCTGCCCGCATCAGTTCGGAACTGCCCACCTCTGTTTTGGTGAAACAGGCGTAGATGTCCCTTAACGTGATTTCTTTGCGACCAGCCGCATGCATGCGGCGGAAAGCCTCCGCTTGGGCTGCGCGGCGGTGATCACGAAAATCCGGCATAGCGAATTGTCGGCCAAGAATATCAAATGCATCTTCTGGATTTGCCAAGGGACGGACAAACAGGGTGTCGAAAAAGTCGAAGGAAATAGCCGCTGCGCGGTCGATAAGTTCTTCAAGTTCCCTGGATGTGGGTGGCAATTGATTTGTTTGCCAAACTTTATGGCTATGCATTGTGTCTATCAGTTCGGCACTTCGAAGTTGAGTCCGCAGGGATCCAGATTTGGGTTGTGAAACGGGTCGTATTGGAAGTAGTGCGGGTGCGTGTCATACAGTCGACCGAGTTCCTGATAAAGGCGCGCCTGTTTGGCCGGATCAACATGATCGAGGCCCCGACTGACAGACTCGTGATGAATCAGGGTGACTGCTTGGCAAACCACATTGTAAAACCCATTTTCTATGCCGCGCAAGCAAAGTTCTACATCGTTGTAAGCAATAGGAAAGCTTATATCGAATCCCCCCAAAGAGTGAAACTTTTTAGTTTCGATCATCAGGCACGCACCGGTAACTGCCAACCAATCATACTCAAGCAGGTTTCGCATGAAGTAACCAGGCATATCACAGCGACAATGAAGAAATGCATGTACTGGGCCGATCGTGAGATTTAGAACCCCTGCATGCTGAATTTCCATGCTTTCGGGATAGAGTAGCTTGGCACCCACCGCAGCAGTATGCGGTAATTGCGCATAACCGCCCATCCGTTCCAGCCAATCGTTGCAAAGTACCTCAGTGTCATCGTTGAGGAATAGCAGCAGTTTACCAGCGGCATGCTGGGCCCCAATATTATTCAATTCGGAAAAATTAAAGGGAGCGTCATGCCGAATCACCCGGGCCTGTCCTGCATTCATCACCTCCTGCAAATAGTCTAGCGTCAAACGATCTACTGAGCCGTTATCGAGAATAATGATTTCAAAGTGGCGGTAGGTACTTTTCTGCTGGATTGATTCAATGCAGCAGCGCAGCACTTGACCTCTGTCTCGACTTGGGATGATGATCGAAATTTGGGGTGTATCCTGCAGGTAATAGTTAATTCTAAAATATCCCGGCACCTGAACAACTGGTTCCACAACGCCTTCCAGCCCCCGCCGCGCCAAGGCATCAATGCGAACACGGCGCGAGGCATCCAGGACATAGGGCTTGGCGGCGATATCCGAGGCGACTGAAGCAGGAATAATGCGCCAGTGATAGAGCACCTTGGGGATATGACTTATGCGACTCGTATTTTCAGCGACACGCAAAACGAAGTCCCAGTCTTGGCATCCATCGAATTGGGAGCGCAGACCGCCGACTTTTCCCAGCAAACTTCGACGCACGCACGAAACATGGCCCGTGAACATGGTGCTCATCATGGTGTTTGGTGACCAGTCGGGCTTGAAGTGTGGCTGGGTATACTCGTTTTTCTCGGTGAGTTTGTCTTCATCGCTATAGATGAAATCCGGCTCTTCACGAGAAATGCACAATGCCAGCTCGTAAAGGCAGTCTACAGTGAGTTCATCATCGTGATCCATAAACACGATGAAATCACCATCAACAGCGTCAAGCGCTGCATTGGTCGCACCTGCAATGCCCTGATTGCTCTCCAATCGCAGAAGCTTAATTTTGGGATGGTCGATTCGGGCTAAAGCGTTGCGTGTTTCCTCTGCGGGACTGGCGTCGTCGGCCAATATCAGTTGCCAGTGCGGATACCACTGCGCCTGCACTGATGAGAGCACGGCATCCAGTAGTGCGGGCGCGGTGTTGTAAACTGGAACGACGATAGAAAACCTTATTGCAGAACCAAGCGCATTAAGTCGCGTGTCGATATCCGCGGGGAGTTGTGGCTCTATATAGGTGTAGCCTTTAGAGGTCGGCGACAAGTCGTAACGCCCCTGCAAATCGCGCACAATAAAAGTGGGTTTCAATGCAAAGCCCATTGTTTCCGACTGCAACGCTTGGGAGCGGCTCGCAACGTTCTGCTGACGCCGTATACGTGCTTTTATCCCTTGCAAGCCTTCATCGCGCCAAACTCGCAGGACACTGCTCAAAAGAGAGCTTGGGGATTGGTCGCGAAGCCGGGTAATTGCCACGACCCGAACAAGCTCCACCTTGCGCCACAAATCGTGGCTCATGGTCGATCCGAAAAATATACGCTTGAATTTCCGGCCGCAATTGCCGACCCACCTTACCGGGGTGCTCAAGCGCCAGCTGTTTGAAGTAAAAATATCTTCAATTCGAGCGTCTCTAGCCCCAATCAGTCGGTCCTTTTCTTGCAGTTGATTTTCCAATTCAGCAGCGTTTCTTTTCTCTTGGACAATAGCTTGTCCCCGCTCAGCGGTGGTTTTCTCAAGTTCAGCGACGATTTTCTCTAGCTCGGCAGTGTTTTTCTCCATCCCTCTCAGTCTGAGTTCTCGTTCCTCGAGAATCGAAATTGACTGGTCAAGTTCATTTCTTAACAGGGCGATGGGTTCGCTTGCCACACAGGATGTAGCCTTGATCAGGTCATCGATTTGCGCGCCCGACCAGAGAATCTTCCATTTCTCGAAAATTTGTTCCCTGGCTTGTCGCTTAATCGCATTGTCCGCATGCACGCCAACGCCGGATGTGCCACTAGCCCGATAATAGGCTCGTATTTTGGGAACATGAATAAAGCCGGTCAATTGTGAAAGCTGCAGCAGGAAATCCCAGTCCTCGTATACCGCGAATGTTTCGTCGAAACATAATCCCTGTCCCAGTAGCGTTCGCGCAAACATCATGGCATGAATAGGGATGTAATTTCCGCTACGCAAGCGCCCTGCATCGAAAGGCTCGTTGAACGGGGAAAGTTCCAGTTTTTCCCGGTTTTCTCCACGGAATTCGACACCAGAGTAGGCAACACGTTGGGAGGTATTGGCTTTCAGCACCGCTACCAGTCCCGAAACGTGGTTCGGTGCAAACCAGTCGTCATCGTCTAGAAACATCAGATAATCGCCAGCTGCGCGCTCGATCCCCACATTGGCCGCCCGGCTCCGCATCAGGGGTATACCTGTGTTTACCATACGTAACGGGAAGCGCCCGCACCAATTCCCAAGTGGGCGGTGTTCTTCTGCCCGGGCGTTGATTACAACCACTTCAATATTGGTGTAAGTCTGCAATGCCAGCGAATCGAGAGCGTCCTGCAATTGTGGCCGGTCCATGCTGCGGATGAGTACACTCACCAATGGCGCATCCGCAGGCATCATAGGCAAGCCCATTTTGAACTGACGTTGATGCTCGGATTCATTGATATTCAATACATCGTTTTTCAAGTCTTCCGCTCGCGCGAGGAAGTAAGCTTCTGCTGCTGTCGCTTGCGAACCAAGGGTATGAGTTCTGAAGCGATTCAGTGCGCCGATTTGCTCGTCATAAGGGTGTTCCTTAAATTTAGAGACGAAGCATGCCATGGCATTTTGCTTGCAGTCCCGAATATCCGTGATATCCAGCAACAGATTTGGACGCATCATCGGTACGTCCACTTCGTACATGGCTAGCTTTGGATTTGAATCATGTCTCCTGACTGCTTCCAACGCCGCCATTGCCAAGGCGCGACGATCGGGATTCATTTCATAGATGGATGGCGCGTATATCAAATCCGCTCCAAGCGCCGTAATGAGGTTTTCGATGCGTTGCACGAGGAACTCGCCATACTCAAGCCCGTGGTCCAGTAGTCCCCAAAAGTCTGGTTTGCCGTACCCCAGAATTCTGGCAGCCTCGTTGCTTTCCTCTCGGCGCAACTCAGAGTCGGTCGACTGCGGTTCTGCGTTCCCGATGCTATATCTGCCATCAATCAGTATGCTGACTTGTAGAAAGTCTCCAGCCGCAACATGGCGCAAGATCGCCCCGCCACAACCAAATACCTCGTCGCCCGGGTGCGGTGCCAGAACCAACGCTTTTTTGCCCTCTATTCTGAATGCCGCCTTGTAAGGCACTAACGGTCGTTCCATTTTTCCTAACCTTGCCCCGTGGAGCAATTCGTCATTTGTTCAGGTGGGGCAGTCCAGTTGGCCAGGGAAAGGGACTTTTACAGACCATGAAGAGTGCTTTTATGATGCCGGTTGGCTGGGCCCGGTGATGGGTGTTTGCCGGTTGGGTGCGTGCTATTATCTCTTCTCTTTTTTTCTTCGCGGAAAGCTACAGAGTTGGCCAAGCATTTGGGAGAAATTTTGATCGAGCGCGGTAAGTTGGACGCCGCTAATTTCGAACGCGCGCTGCGTATTTATGAAGCGGATAAACGAGAGCAGATCGGTGATATTCTGGTCAGGGCCGGCATGGTAGCCGAGCGGGATGTGGTGGACGCGCTGTCCGCCCAGCTTGATTTGCCAGTGGTCGCAATGACCGATTACCCAGAATTGCCGGTACTCGAAGAGCGCGTCACTGTGCGCTTCATAAAGGAGGCCAAGGCGCTGCCCCTGCATGAGGATGACGAGCATCTGGTGCTGGCCATGGTTAATCCTCAGGATGAATACGTTCTCAACGCCTTTCGCTTGGTAACCCGGCGCAAAATCATGGTCCGCCTCGCCGTGCCGTCCGAGCTTGACGCCGCTTTCGAGCGACTTTACGGCAGCGGTAAGTCTTCCATGGACCAGATCGTCGGTGAAGTGGAAACTCGCGAGGACGAGAGCGGCAATGAGGATTTGCAGCAACTCAAGGAACTCGCCTCCGAAGCGCCCATCATCCGGCTGGTGAGTCTGATCATCAGTCATGCGTTGCAGGCCCGAGCCTCCGATATTCACATCGAGCCATTCGAGAATCGTTTAATCGTGCGCTATCGGGTTGACGGCGTGATGCACGAAGTGGAGTCCCCGCCGCGCCGCTTTTCCGCGGCGGTTATTTCCCGGATCAAGATCATGGCCAGTCTCGATATCGCCGAGAGACGTCTGCCGCAGGACGGGCGTATCAAGCTGCGTATCCAGGGCAAGGAAATCGACCTTCGCGTATCCACCGTGCCCATCATGCACGGCGAGAGCGTGGTAATGCGTATTCTCGACAAAAGCGGAACGGCGCTCGATTTCGCGACCCTGGGCTTTGACCCTCATGTGCTCGAGCGTTTCCTGCAGGTGCTGATGCAGCCGCACGGCATCGTGCTGGTCACTGGCCCCACCGGGTCGGGCAAGACCACAACCTTGTATACCGCTCTGGACAGGCTCAACAATCCGGACCTCAAGATACTCACGGTTGAAGATCCGGTGGAATACCAGATGGAGGGCATCAATCAAATCCAGGTCAAGCCCCAGATCGGTCTGACGTTTGCCAATGCACTTCGCTCCATCGTGCGGCAAGACCCTGACGTCATCATGATCGGTGAAATCCGCGACCTGGAAACGGCTCAAATTGCAGTGCAGGCGGCGCTTACAGGCCACATGGTGCTCTCTACCTTGCACACTAACGACGCTGCCAGCACGATCAATCGACTGCTCGATATGGGCATGGACGATTATCTGCTGACCTCGACCGTGAATGGCATCCTCGCGCAGCGTTTGGTGCGAACGCTTTGCATGTATTGTCGCGAGGCCCACCCCGCCTTGCCTGAGGTGGTGGAAGAAATGCAGTTGAGGCGTTACACGCAGGCTGACCCGGTCATGTTGTACCGCCCAGTCGGTTGCGAGGCGTGTGGCGGCACCGGCTACTTAGGCCGTATCAGCATTGTGGAGTTGCTGGTCATGTCCGACGCCATTCGCAGCATGATCATGCGCCATGTCACGGCGGGCGAGATTCGCCAGCTGGCAATTGTCGAAGGAATGCAGACCATGTACGAAAACGGACTTTCCAAAACGGTAGTGGGTGTGACCACCATCGAGGAAGTCTTGCGCGTGACGCGCGAGGAGTAGTCTTGTCTTGGTATCGGTACAAGGCGGTTACGGCCACTGGAGAAATGCAGGAAGGCGAGATGGAGGGGGTTGCCCGGCCCGCGGTGGTCGAGCGCCTCAAGGGCATGGGCCTGATTCCTATCCTTGTTGACGAGACCACCGCAAAACCGGTCAGCGCCAATGTCGGGCACGGGCTGTTCCGGAAAAATCGGGTTACGCAGGACGACGTTGCCGTCTTTACGCAGGAAATCGCTACTCTGCTCAAAGCTGGCTTGCCGCTGGACCGCTGCCTGGAAATTCTCATCGGTTTGTCCGCAAGCGAGCCGGTGCGCCAGTTGATGACCCAGGTGCGTGAGGATGTCCGTGGCGGCGCGGCCCTGTCAAAAGCGATGGAAACCCAGCAAGGCGTGTTCTCGCGGTTTTATCTCAACATGATCCGCGCTGGCGAGGCGGGAGGGGCGCTCGACGTGGTGCTTCAGCGGCTTACCGAATTCATGGAGCGTTCAAAAGAACTCCGGGAAACAGTCAAATCTGCGCTGATGTACCCCGCCATTCTGATCGGTGTTGCGGTGCTTTCTGTGGTCATTTTGCTGATGTGGGTGGTACCGCAGTTTTCTCAAATGTTCGAGGAATCCGGCAAGGCCTTGCCTCTTCCTACTCAGATCGTCATTGGAGCTGGTGATGCCGTGAGGAGCTACTGGTGGGCTATGTTGCTGTGCGGAATTGGCGTGTATTCATGGTTCGCACGGCAAATGCGGGAGCCGGCAAGTCGTTACAAGTGGGACAAGCGTCTGCTGGCTCTGCCACTGGTCGGTGATCTGGTGGGCAAGCTTGAGGTTGCACGGTTTTCCCGTACATTGGGCACCCTGATTGGCAATGGAGTGACCTTGCTCACGGCGCTTTCTATCGTCAAGGACACCTTGAGCAACACCGTGATGGCGGAGGGGCTCACCTTCGTTGCCACGCAACTCAAGGAGGGCAAGGGGCTGGGCAAACCTTTGATGGAAACCCGGCTGTTTCCCAAACTGGCGGTGCATCTGGTCATGGTGGGCGAGGAAACAGGCAAATTGCAGGAAATGCTGATCCGCGTTGCGGATATTTACGACCGCGAAGTGCAAGGTGCGGTCAAGCGCATGCTGGCGCTCATGGAGCCGGTGTTGATCCTTGGTTTGGGTCTGGTTATCGGCGGCATCATTATGTCAATACTGGTGGCGATATTGAGCGTGAATGATTTGGCGATGTGACATAATTTGGCGAAATTTGCATGCTCCGATCTGGCGTTCGCGAAGGTAGGAGGCAACGCCTCGTCGCTTGCGTCTTCCTGAAGCTGCGGCAACTCGCGGTCTTTTTTCCCACAAAGACACTGGCATTCATGATGCCGACCGAGGTCTCAAGCCGTCGCAAAATAACACCGCAAGCAATTTTGGTTTTTTGGAGAGGTAGTAGATGCAAAGTAAACAATTGGGTCAGCGGCAACGGGGATTCACACTCATCGAGTTGCTCGTGGTGCTCGTGATTCTTGGTCTTCTGGCCAGTGTTGCTGGTCCTAAGGTGATCAGCTATCTTGGCGGGGCGAAATCCGACACCGCCAGACTTCAGACGGAGCAGTTTGGTGCCAGCCTTGATCTTTACAAACTGGAAACCGGCCGCTATCCCACCACCCAGGAAGGTTTGCAGGCCTTGGTGCAGCAACCCCCGGGGGCGACAGGCTGGAATGGTCCGTATCTAAAAAAGAAAACCGTGCCCAAGGATCCTTGGGGCAACGACTACCGTTATATTTCGCCTGGCCTGCACGGCAGCTACGACGTCAGTTCCCTGGGAGCTGATAACCGCGAAGGCGGTGACGGTGAGAACAAGGATATCAACGGTTGGGAAGACGGCAAAAAGTAAGGCTGGCCACCCAGGCTGGCTTTACCCTGATCGAACTCCTCGTGGTAACCATCATCATGGTGATGGCTTACTCCCTGGCGGGACCACTTGTTTCTTCGGGCGTTTCAAGCACCGAGCTCAAGGCTTCGGCGCGCCAGCTGGCCGCGGGTTTGCGCAGGGCGCGCAGCGAGGCAGTTGCTCAAAGGCGCGAGTCAGTACTCACCATTGACGTGGAAGGGCGTCGCTTCCAGCTTAGCGGTGATCCCCGCCTGTATCGCCTGCCAAAGGATGTCGACGTAAAACTTTTCACCGCCCAGTCAGAACTCGTCAATACAAATACCGGCTCCATCCGTTTTTTCCCCGATGGCGGTTCTACCGGCGGACGCATAACGGTGACAGCGAAACAACGCCAATATGCCGTGGATGTCAACTGGCTGACTGGCCAGGTCGCCATTCTCGACTGATCATGCGGACAAAAAATAGGGGTATGACCCTCATTGAAGTGTTGGTAGCTTTTGTCGTCCTTTCGCTGGCGATGGGCGTGATCATGCAAATATTTTCGGGTGGCATGCGCAATGCCCGGCGAGCTGAAGGCTACAGTCGCGCGGTATTTTTGGCCGAGTCGAGGCTCGCTGCCGTGGGTCTTGAGCAGCCTTTGGTGCCCGGCGAGGTCAGTGGTCAGTTGAGCTCCGATCTGCGCTGGCGCGTGACTATCAACCCCTTCGATGATGGTGGCGTTTCCGATCAGTTTGTGATCCCGGTGCGCCTGTATGAGGTTCGGGTGACGGTCAGCTGGAACGAGGACGGCCGGCAACGCCTGGTCGAACTCGGCTCGTTGCGGCTTGGGCCAAAACAATGACTACTAACAGAAGCTTGCGCCAGCAGGGTTTTACTCTGCTTGAGCTCTTGATCGCGATCACGCTGCTGGGTTTCATTTTAGTGCTGCTTTTCGGCGGTTTGCGATTGGGCGTACGCAGCTGGGATGCGGCTCAGAAACAGGTCGACAGCCTCAACTCGGTTCGCTCGTTAGAGAACTTTCTGCGCAGGGAAATGAGCGTGATCCATCCCTACCGATGGAAGAATGGCCCGACCAGGCCCCTGGCCTTTCTTGGTGAGCGCGACAAGCTCAGTTTTGTCGCCCCCTTGCCCTCTCGTGTCGGGGGTGGTGGTTTGTATGTGATTTCGATTGCTCTGGAGCAGCAAGCAAAAGACAAACGCGTCATCTGGAGGTACCTTCCCCTGAGTGCGCAAATGCAGGATTTTTCCGCGCTGTCAGAAACCACGCAAATGGTGCTGGCCGCTTCCGAGCTGTCCCAGGTTGAGGACATCTGGCTCAGTTACTTCGGGCGAGAAAATGAGGCTGCGGCGCCGCGCTGGATGGATCGCTGGGAAAACGAGGCGTTTCTTCCCATGCTGATCCGGGTCCAGGTCAGGCTTGCCAATGGGGCTGAATGGCCCGATTTCGTGGTCGCGCCCATGCTGTCTAAGGATTTGGCGAGATGATGCGGCGCCAAGGCGGTGTGGCACTGGTGCTTGTGCTGTGGGTTATTACTTTACTGGCTGTGATAGCGGGAAATTTTGCGTTCAGCATGCGCGGCGAAGCGCAGATCGCGCGCAATCTGCTGCTTAACGCGCAGGCGCAAGCCCGAGCCGACGCTGGCGTGCAACTGGCCTGGTTCGAATTGATGAAACCAGCCGCTGACCCACGTCGCTGGCGGGCGAATGGCGTGGTGCATGAGTTCGTGCAAGATGGCACCGTGGTGCGGGTTTCTATCCTTGATGAGGGTGGTAAAATTGATTTGAACGCTGCATCTGATGCGCTGTTGAAAGGGCTGTTCAAGTCTGTTGGTTTGACCGATCAGGCCAGTGCCTCTTTGGCTGACACCGTTCTTGACTGGCGCAGTCCGGGTGCCCTAAAACGTCTCAATGGAGCTAAAGACGAGGAATATCGCGCGGCGGGCAAAAATTATGGCCCTCCCAATGCGCCCTTTGAAACCACCGACGAATTGCAACGGGTTCTGGGCATGACGCCAGAGCTGTTTCGCAAGCTGGCTTCAGCTTTGACGGTTTACTCCAGGCTACCCGGTGTCAATACCAGTGTTGCTTCGCGGGAGGTGCTACTTGCCATCCCCGGTGTGAATCCTGCAATGGTTGAGCAATTTTTGCTTCAGCGCCAGGATGCACTTTCCACAGGCCAGCCGGTACCGCCTTTGCCAGGCGCAGATTCTTTTTCATCCAATTCAACAGGCATAGCGGCATATCTGGTGCGCAGTGAGGCCAAGATGGCCGACGGCACTGTATTCGTACGGCAGGCCACAGGCTGGTTGACCCGGTCTCCAAAACGTCCAATTCAGGTGCTGGCATGGGGCGAAGGCGATACTGAGCCCCCTGCGCTCAATAATACGACGGCAAAAAATTGACAAAATGGTGATGACTACTTCGATCGAAAATTATCAACAAACCCTGGAACGGCTGAAAAATCAGCTTCTCGCCAGCCGTTTTCTGCGCTGGTGGTTTGGCGAGTTATCCAGTCTGGTGCCCGCCAAAATGCGGGCAACTGGTCTGGATGCCGAAAGTTTTACATTGGTGCGAGTGGATCGGACTGCCATTTTGCTGCGCCGCTTTCAAAACGGTCAAATGCAGGAGGCCGATAGCGTTGCTTTACACACGCTGGACCCAGCCGGTCAACGCCAAGCCTTTCTGGTTGCACTTGACAAGATGGGCGCCGGCCAGCGGGATGTGGCGCTTACCTTGCCGCCCGACCGCGTCCTGCGCAAAACCTTGACGCTGCCTTTGGCTACCGAGGAGAACCTGCGCCAGGTGCTCGAATTCCAGATGGAGGAGCACACGCCCTTTTCTGCGACCCAGCTTTATTTTGGCTTCCGTGTGACCGGGCGGGATTTCGAGCGTGGCCAATTGGCGGTCGAGTTTGTCGCCACGCCGCGTGAGGACGTGGACGCATCAATAAAAACGCTCAACGACTGGGGTACCACGGTGCGCGCAGTAATCGCAGAGGAAACTCTGTTTCCCGGACAACTGGTCAACATGCTTCCTGTTGAGCAAGGCAAGACGCCATCCATGATGCTCCAGGGTTTCAATCCGTGGCTGGTCGGGCTGGTGGTGGTGCTGGCGCTGGCCGCCATGACCGTGCCGCTGCTGATCAAGCGCGAAGCCGTGGTGCAGTTGTTGCCGTGGCTCGAAAAAGGCAAAACGGCCGCAGAAACCGCTGACACCCTGCGGCGTGATCTGGAAGCCAAAGTCGATGAACATAACTACCTGCTGGAAAAACGGCAAATGCTTCCCCCCGTCATCATTGCGCTGGAGGAATTGACCCGTATTCTTCCTGACGATACCTGGGTTCAGCAGCTTGACATCAAGGGGAAGGAATTGCAGATCCAGGGTGAAACTGCGTCTTCGGTCAGGCTGATCGGTTTGTTCGAGCAGTCCGGCACGTTTCATGACGCAAGTTTTCGTTCGCCTCTGACCAAGGGCCAGACCAGCGGCTCTGAGCGTTACCAGCTCGCATTACAAATGCGGCCGATGGCAACAAGGCCTGCAAGCGCGCTTGCAGCCTTACCCCCGACCGCCCAGCCCTTTCCTGTCGCGATGCAAGCGCCGGCGAGCCCTGCCGTCACTTCGGTCAGCTCTTCCGCGCCTTCAACTGCTGCGCAGAGTAAAGCCCCCGCACCAGTGGCAGAGAGAAAACCGTGATGCAGTTGAGCCCCAAACAAAGCAGGGCAGCCGCGCTGGCGCTGCTTGCTGCCGTGCTGGTGCTGGCCGCAAGCATCGTGGCGGTGCCCTTGTGGCTGCTTAACCGCCACTATGACGTCGCGGTCGAAGATGCCGTGACGCGGCTTGAGCGCTACGCCAGAATAGCCGGCATGCGCGACGGTCTTCTCAGGAAATCTGCAGAGGTCAAAGCGCTTGCAGCAAACCATCACTATCTGAAAAGCGCCAGCCCGGCGCTGGCTGCGGCCGAACTGCAGGAGCAGGCCAAGGTCATCCTTGAGGCGAACGGTGGCAAGCTCAACAGCATTCAAATTCTTCCCCATAAAGATGAGGGAGCCTACCGGCAGGTTTCTGTCACGCTGCAATTGAGCGCGCCCCTGAGCGCGGTAAAAGCCATGCTGTATGCGCTTGAGTCGGCGCGGCCCTATCTTTTCATCGATAACTTCTCGGTTCGATCGCCCATGGGCTTTGGCCCGCGCGTTGATCCTGCAATCGAGCCAGATTTGACGGTTCAATTCGACTTGACCGGCTATGCCCTGAAAGGCGCGCAATGAAAGCGGCACTGGGAAAGGAAAAATATCTTGCGCTGGCCCTGGCGTCGATCTCCCTGCTGCTGGTTGGCGTGCTGTTGTGGGAATGGGCGCAGGGCAAAAATCTTGAGCGTGATCTGCTGAAAATGCGCAAGCTGCCCGTCACCGCCGTGCCGCCACAAAAAATTCTGCCCGAATTCAGCTTGCCTGACAAGGAAACCGGCTTTCCCGAGCTGCTTTCCCGCCCGGTGTTTTCGGTCAGCCGCCGCTCAACCGGCACTGCTGCCAAAGGTATTGCGTCCATGAAAAAGGGCCAGTTCGTGCTGGTCGGCGTGCTCATCTCCCCGCGCCAGACTTCTGCCCTGTTGCGCGACGTAGTGAGTAATAAAACCGAAACAGTGACGCTGGTCGGAGTGGTGCGTGGTCTGACGCTGGGCGAAGTCAAAGCCGATCGGGTCGTCTTGCGTCAGGGGGCAGAGAGCGAAGAACTC